>CAJXNM010000009.1 GCA_913057135.1 uncultured Halieaceae bacterium | reverse complement strand
TCATGGGCTGAGGTGCGTTCACGGTTGTATCCTCCAGTCGCTGTTATTGTTTTGACGTCGGTCGTACTCGCACTAGAGTAGGCAAGCGGGCGCGGAAAAACTAGTCCTTGTTCAGCATGAAGGTTAGAAAGCTGAAGAGCGGCAGGCCCCAAGCGACAGAGCCTACATGGGTATCTAATGGCTATCCGTGGGGCCTACTCTGGCAGCCGCTCTCCCGTCAACTCACCGAAGGCGGGAGGCATATCAAGCACCTCAACCAAGAGCTGCAACAATTCGTAAAGCTGTGTCAAATTTTCCTCGCCAAACCGCGACTCAATGTAGTCGTAGCGAGCCTCGGACTCTGGCGCAATCTCATCGATAACAGCCAACCCTTGAGGCGTGATAGATACCAGTGAGCGACGACTATCTCGAGTGCAGACCTCCCTACCGACGATACCGCGCGCCTCTAAATTTTGCACAATCCGACTAACACTCGGACGCAACAAAGAACAGCGCTCAGCCAGCTCGCTGACATCAAGTGCCTTATTTTCAGCCAGAGCACGCATGACACGCCATTGCTGAGTGGACAAATCATGTGCACGCAAATGAGGAATGAACGTACGCAATACCGCTTCATGTGCCTTGAGCAAGCTCATTGGTAGAGAGCGATCAAAGCGACGTAGGCGCGTAAGTGTTGTTCCGCTTTGAACCTGCTTGGAGTCGGTTTCCATTTTGTTAGCAATTTTTTGCGTAGCCATACCAGTGGTTCCTACTGCGTACCACCTATCAAGGTACCCCAGATGATTGCCCCGCGTCAGGTTGTCAAATAGAAATCGGCGCGTTGTGAGTTAAGTGCCTCGAAGCGAAAACCGTTAATTCGAACTGAACACGAGTGTTAAGCCACGATACATACTGATGATGTTGGCAGCTACCCTACCATTATGACTACGTTAGTCGTATCAGAAGGGTTCATTCCACTGCTGACGAAGCAGATTCTTCTGTACCTTACCCATAGTATTACGAGGCAAGTCAGACACGAATTGAATACGTTTGGGAACCTTAAATTTCGCCAACTGCACTTCAAGCGAGCGCCTAATATCATCGACTGACAAGGCGCAGTCCTCTCTAGCAACAAGTGTTGCCACCACAGCCTCGCCAAAGTCGGGGTGCGGAACCCCGAACACTGCCGACTCTTTAATCCCCGGCAAATCGTTTAAGACTGTTTCCACTTCTTTGGGGTATACGTTGAGCCCTCCAGATATCACCATGTCCTTGGACCGGCCCACTATACTGAGGTAGCCATCGGCATCTATCCGACCTTGATCACCAGTTATAAACCATCCATCAGCGGTGAAATCGGTAGCGGTTTTCTCCGGCATTCGCCAGTAACCTTTGAATACATTTGCACCACGTACTTCGATCTCGCCAATGTCACCGTTAGGCAATGGAGTGTGGTTTGAATCACACACACGGATATCGGTACCGGGTAGAGGCAATCCGACCGTGCCCGCACGCCGCTCACCATGAAGTGGGTTAGAGCTATTCATGCCTGTCTCACTCAACCCGTAACGTTCGAGTATGGTGTGCCCCGTTCGCTCTTGGAAATGCACAAATGTTTCGGGCAGCAATGGCGCACTTCCAGAGATGAATACGCGCATATTGCGACAATCCTCACGCCCAAATGATGGCTCAGCTAATAGTCGCGTGTAATAGGTAGGCACGCCCATCATTACCGTAGATGCGGGTAATAGCGCCCGGACATAGTCTAGTTCAAAAGCGGGTAGCCAGTGCATGGAAGCACCACTCATCAGAACGCAGTGCACCGCGACAAATAAGCCGTGCACATGGAACACGGGTAAAACATGAAGCAATACGTCCTTAGCAGTAAAGCCCCAACACGATACGAGCACCTCGGCATTACTGCGCAAATTATCGTGGCTCAACATAATGCCCTTGGGGCGACCCGTAGTACCCGAGGAGTACAGTAAAACTGCAAGATCGCCCCCACTACAGTACTCGGTGGCGAACTCCCCAGAGAAATCCGCTACATAATCGGTAAAACTGCCACAGCCAGCGCTGTCAAGGCTGAGCACATGGCCAACACCCAACTCCTGGCACAGTGGTTCGTATACAGCCAACTTAGACGGATCGCATACTAGAAGCCCAGGCTCCGCGTCACCTAAAAAGAAACGCACCTCTTCTGGTGTGTATGCGGTATTCAGAGGGTGAAATACCAGACCAGCTCTTACAACACCCAAATACAGCCACAAATTTGCCACGGACTTTTCGATTTGGACAGTGACACGATCACCTCTTTCCAGTCCAAGAGCGCGCAAAGCTAGAGCGAACCGAGCAGATTCCCGCTCAAGATCGCCGTAGTAATACCGGTGACCATCAATATCTGTCAGCAGTAAAACATCGCTTGCGGGAGCCTGTTGCGCGAGAACCGAATATAAATTGGCATTCACCATAGCTTAGCTGCCTATCAAGGGATATTCTCGAGCAAAGTTTGCACCGCAAGACGTCGAGTGAGATTGCGAATCGTATTCAGTTCTGGGGAATCATAAATGCATCAAAGAATCGTTTGAGCTCATTATGGGCTGTCAGCGGCATTAGGGTCGCCACATGTTGATCTGGGCGAACCACTACCAAGCAACCTGCATCGCGGTCTATGTCACGCAGCTCAAAAACATCCTTTCCTTGTGTGGGCTGAAAGACTTTTTCATAGTCGCGCAAACTGTACTTGCCTTTTGCAGGCCAAAGGTAGTCGTGTAAATCCTGGACAGCGAGATCGTGGTGCTGAAACACCCCATAGGTATCAAACACCGAATCGACATCAGCACCACTGGGGGTAAACACATTTACCGGCGACGAGCGATCTTTCGATAAATATTCCAACAACTGGTATACATCAGACGAAGGATCCGTGGGGTTCTGTCGGTTACCAAAAATAAACAGACGCCAACGACCATCTGCTTTAACCAAATGTCCCAAATGTTGCGTTCTACCATCCGCAATACGATCGGCTTCAGCCGAGTGGAAGCGCTGGCCAATTTTAAAACCCGTTGCCAGCAACTGGTTCTCCTGACCTGTGCAGATATAAGAGGGAAAGTACTCAATCGCCGTACCGGCCACGAAGCCGTTTTGTCGCTTCATGAAGGCTTCTATTTTTGCGGTATCCACCTTGGCCTGTTCAGACTCATCATCCGCTGATGGCCGTGTCGCCACCAGTTTTGATAACTCACGATCTGCGTCGATCAACTGTTGAGCCACCTTGCGACGCTCGGTACCGTAAGTTGCCAACAGTTTAGCCTTAGCCTTGCCCTGAAGCACCGCAGCTAGTTTCCAGCCCAGATTAAATGTATCTGGTAGAGAGGTATTCAAGCCCCACCCACCCTTCGGACTATGCGTATGGCACGCATCTCCAGCAACGAAAGCACGGGGTATGACGTCATCGGTACTCCCCAGAGGTCTATCATCAAAACGCTCAGCAATACGTTGGCCGACTTCATAAATCGACCACCAAGCCACCTCTTTCACATCAAGGGTGTAGGGGTGAAAGATCTTCTGCGCCTTCGCTATTAAATCAGTTTCATTGAGCTTCACATCTGCCGCACGTTTATCTTTACCCAGCAAGTCCAGCTCAACATAAAAACGACACAGATAACCACCCTCACGTGGAATAGTCATGACCGCACCATGATCATTGGACTGAATGAAACTTTTAACGCGAATATCGGGAAAGTCCGTGTTCAAGAGGATGTCCATAACTCCCCACGCCTTATTCGCTGAGTCCCCCTGTAACGCAATATTTAAACTGCGGCGAACATTACTACGTGCACCATCGCACCCAACAATAAAGCGAGCTTTTACTGTCTCAATTCTCCCGTCACCCTCAGGATCAATGCGCTCAAATCGCGCGCTAACTGGATAGGCAGCCAAGTCTTGAGTCGACGCGTCATCAATCTCCATATCAAGTAGTTTTCGGCTGTAATGGGGCACCAAGTGCGTCACAGACTGCGCCATCCCCTCGGCCAATAACTCATGGAGTCGCGCCTGATTAACAATGCCATGGATAAATTCGGATAACCCAAGGCGGTGATCATTGATTTTGTAAACGCGCTTGATGTTATCGGGGTTACTCTCGTCTGGCTGCCAATAAGTGTTCTGCTTGAGCTGATAAGTCTCTTTGACGACCATTTCGCTACAGTTGAACGCCTCCATGATTTCTTGGGTCCGACAGGATATACCGTCGGCGCGACCGAAGAGCAGCGGCCCTGAAGCCATATCAACAATACAGGTTTTAATATCGGCAAACACCGCCAACTGTCGCGCCAAGGTCAGACCCGCAGGACCCGTCCCAATGATCAGCACATCAACCTCCGAGGGTAAATCAACCACCGGTGGATCAGGGTAAGGTTCACGGGACTCATCGGGGATTTGATAATTACCCGGCTTGAAACCATTTAGGTGATATTGCATTCAATGTCTCTCGTCTATATCAAGCTAGTCTTCAACCACTAGAATTCCGGCTGACCGGTACCCTTGCTGTAATTGCAAGACGCCAATGGAAACAAAATATTACGTTTAACCAAGACCCAAAAACTTTCGACCCTTATGGCTCGCAAGCTAAGCTAATGTGTCTCAGGCGACAGCTTCACTGAATTAGCGCGTGAATGATCTTATTAGGCGCCTGGCTGATACCAGAGTCCACCAGGTAATCTTGAACGCATGCCGCAAACCTCGGTAAGAGACTGGGAGTGAAGCTGGCACGCTCGCCCATAAATCGCTCAGTCGTAGTTGGGTACCTGAGAATAATAGGCACCCAGCGCCATCATTGCCGGACGGTCAAGATCGCGGACAACATTCGCCATCAGCGGATGATAGCGGGCGCCACTCTTAAAGGCTGCCAGTTGTTTAGCAATATAGCTGGCATTCTGACCGGCCAACACAGGCCATTCATCGGCCACGGGCTGTCCTTGCATACCATGGCAGGCATGACAGTACCCAGCTCGATTTCGGCCTTGCTCGACTAACTCAGCCTTGCCATTCGCCGCGGTGACATGCGACTGACTAGAAAACCAAGCTGACAATTCTACGATGTCGGCATCCGTCAGCCCCGAAGCAATACCATTCATCACCGCATTCTGGCGTTCACCGCTGCGAAAAGCCCGCAACTGAATCGCGATATAGGTCTCGTGCTGACCACCTAAGTTGGGCCACTGTGGGTTGACTGATTGACCAGATTTTCCGTGGCAACTGATACATGTGGCCAAAGCCGCGGGCTCAGCATAAACGAAGGCCGTCATGCCCGGCCCTATCAGCAGGGTCAAAACCGACAACAGCCAACCGAGATGTTTATTCATGTTGTGCTCCTTGTGGGGATTGCGCCGCAATTTCTGCAATAACTGAGGCTCGGTGTTGAATGATTTCTTGAAGTGGGTCCTGTCGTAATCTATCGACCTCTTCCTCGGTATAAGGTACATAGCCTGAACTAGGAACACTGGTGCCAGCAAAATTCAGTAAACACCAGTTAAGCACCTCCGCTAACGCCGAACTGCTGAGCTTGGATGTGGCGGAACCAGGCACTCGAACGAGAAACTCGCGACCGCGCTGTGAATTGAGGAAAAACCCCATTCGGTCTTTCAACGCGGGTACGGCATTGGCACCCGATCCATCAGGGGTATGACATCCCTGACAAAACATCTGGTAGTGATAACGAGCTCGGGCATCATTAATCTCTGCGTAAACAGCGTCCATGACCAACATTGGTACCAGCATCAAGAGATGACATGCACGACGGTGGCTAAGCATCGCGGGACCTTTACTCGTCGAATGCCACACCAACAACAACGGCTGTTGAGCAGTGGTATGACGCGCTTGCAGTACCCAAGCACCAATTGATGTCGTTGGTCTTGTCCGGACGGTAGGGCGGGCGGTCTCCTTCGTCACGCTGGCACAGACAAGCACCACAGGTCGACTTACCGCAGCAATCGTTATAGGAGATCACGTAGTTTCTGCCATCGGCTGGGTTATGACAGGTGCCAATCCACGTCACAGGAGACATCTCAGTGCCCGGTGGGCAGGTATTGGCGCTGCCGCCACAACAGCTACATAGAAAACCGTCAATGGCGCAATAACGCCAATAATCGCAATCCGTGTCACTCCCCTGCTCAACAGGCTTCCGAGGCCCCGCACCAGTTTCGGCACGGGCAACCGGTAGAAGCGGCACCGCTGACGCCCCTACCAAGACGCCCCCCAGCTTTTTCAACATACCCCGTCTCGATGAGGTTTGTGCTAGGTTGCGCGCCTGCTTCTCAAATAAACGATCAAAGAATGCCGTCATGATTTGACCTCCACAAAGCGCTCACTATCGCGCTGACTCATGTAGTCCTGGATAGAAGCGATACGCCGCTCCTTAGCTTCAAATAAACTATCAATGTGCTCCCGAGAGTTCACAATCCCCATAGAGGCAACGCGCTGGTGCTCATCGATGAGAACAGCGTACGGCAACTTAGAGACACCATAACTTTTCCCGACCAGCTCACTGACAACGTAGGGAAAATCAATCCCCTTGCGCGCGACATAGCCCGCGTGATCCTGTTCTTGACCATCGCTCACAAACACAATATCGATCCAATCTGATTCGGCACGGGCAGCGGATAACAATGCCGGTGTCAGCTCATTGCAGACGGGACAATCTGGCGACATAAAAAATAACAGTTGGGCTCGTGAACCCGATGCACCAATCGATATTCTTTTATTGTCGAAGGTTAATGCTTCCAAGAGGGGAGCCCCTTGGCCAACCTCGAGCACACGATTAACCATTAGCGCTCCCGCGGGCGCTACCCGCTCGTACAGCACGCCAATCTGCCGCATTAACGCAACATTAATCATCGCCATTAAAATAAAGCCAATCCATAGGGCGACGTTTGACAGTACCAACCAGTCCATCAGTGCCACCCCTGTAATTTCTGCCTATTGGCAATCAATTGATCTAGAGCCACATACAGCAGCGATAGAAGTGTGCCGGCGGCCACGCCAACCATTAACACGGGTGGAGTAACTGCCTCGCACGCACCAATCCCCGCCATCAGTACCGGGATGGCAATGACAAAGTTGCGAACAACAAGCTCAGGGCTGATGACCGTATCCGAGGTTGTTGCACCGCAGCCACACTGCATAGCACGGCCCCCACGGCCGATTTGGCGTGTCATCAAACCACCATAGAACAAAAGCAAAGCGGCAGCGGCCAAACCAGCAGCTGCTCGCGTGTCGGGAACAAGTATTAGGATGGACAGCAACACTTCCATGGCGCCGATTGTGACGACAAAACCTTTGCCGGTGTTCCGCCCCATGTAGCGACTCACGACCTCGGTATAAAGCGCGGGCCTTAGTAGTTTACTGGTCCCTGCTTGGGCGAATAACACAAAGGTGAACACAGCGATGCTGAGACTAAAAAGGATCGTCGCCACCTAACGACTGCCCCATAAGTACAGCGGTGTTTCTTGACCGAATCCCGTGATCTTTCGAACGAAATCGCCGCTTAACCCGTCGTAAAGCTCAACGCTCATGTCAATAGGGTTGGTCACTAACACCTTGGGTTCGGTGCCACGACTGACAGCAAAGGTCAGCCCCCATTCCTGAAGGGGGATACGCTGCACCCGTTTGCGGGTTTCTGGATCAAACACCCATATCTCAGCGCCACCGGCATTATGCATACCGTCCACACCATTGGCCTCGGGGTTCATCAGAAAATAGATTCGCCCCAAATCGTCTTCACCATCGATACCAATACCGGAGGGTGCCCATGCTTCCTCCCCTTGCCCATAAAGAGGCCACGGCGCCATGGGCTTTGCCGGAGCGCCTGTTAGGGCTACGGGATGCACCTGACCATCGAAGGTAGGGAAGTAGGCGATATCACCCACACGGGCAGGGCGCTCAAAAATAGGGGCATCATCTGAATCGAAAAACGGCTCACTGTGCTCGCGACTACGTTCCGTACCATCTGCGTTCAAGCTCACCGAGAGCATGCGACCATCGGCACACACTGAACTGAAGCTCATTTCGCCGTTACCATAAATGAAGCTACATCCGGGTATGGCGATGGTATTGATGACCTCGCGCTGATCAAGATCGACCAAGGTCACCGATGTTGAGGGACTGAAATTAAAAATCGCAAGCCAGCGATCATCATTTAAGGCATGAAGTACGACCCGCTGGGGCATCCCCATAAAACGATCACCGCTGTTAAGCATGACCTCAGCCACCGGAGCGAGGTTGACGGTATCCCATATAGTAAGAACATCGATACGCTCACCCCGCGTCCCTCTGCTGTGAAACGTCTCGATTGACATGATCTCTCCACGGGAGGGAATCTGAAGAATATTCCCCATAAGAGAGTTGTTGAACATGCCCTGGACCTGATCTCCCACGGTCTCTTTACTGGTATCGATGACATAGACCTTGCCATCGGACATGTGAAAAAAAGCACTGTCTTGAATCAGGAACCACTCGGGGGGATAACGCTTCGGTAGGGTTTCAATGATACCCGTGGGCTCAACCGGAAGGGGCGGCGGTGGATCCTCCGCAACGGCAAAGCCCGGCATGATGACAGTAACAGACACAAACGCCACTACCATTAAAAAACGCTGCAACATAAGCTTCTCCACTGTCCTTAGATCTAGCGAATCAGACGTCGACGTATCATCCTTTAGCGATCTGCATGGTTTGGATATTGGTGTATTCAACCAGCCCGTAGCGTCCAAACTCGACGCCCAAGCCAGACTGTTTCACGCCACCAAAAGGAGCATCTGGCTGAATCATGGCGTGGTTGTTTACCCAAGCGGTACCACACTCAAGGCGAGCGGCCAATGCTTTGGCTTTCTCGATGTCAGCCGACCACACTGACCCCCCTAAACCCACGGACACAGCGTTAGCGCGTGCTAGCGCATCCTCGACATCTGAAAATTTGACGACTGGTAAAATAGGTCCGAAGGGCTCCTCTTGCACCAATCGACTCTGCTCTGGGATATCACGCACGATGGTGACTGGGAAGAAGTAGCCAGCCCTGTCCAGTGGCGCACCACCCGTCATAAATGTAGCGCCATCGGCCCTCGCAGCCTCCGCCAATGCACAGACTTTCTCGAACTGCATTTTGTTCTGAATGGGACCGAAATCCGGGTTGTCTGTTGCAGGACCCGTCGTGACACTTGCGGCGATCGCCGCAAGGGCATCACACATCTCATCATAAATGTCCTCGTGTACATACAGGCGCTTCAGCGCTGCGCACGTCTGTCCATTATTAATCATCGCGGTGGCGAAAATCTTGCCAGCCGCCTCGGCTATGTTGGTATCGGGCAGCACAATCGCCGCATCGTTACCACCCAGCTCTAAGGTCAGGCGCTTTAAGTTACCGGCGGCGGACTCCATGATGCGTTTACCTGTCGTGGTGGACCCGGTAAATACAATCTTGTCGATACCGGCATGAGCCGACATTCCTGCACCGATATCCCCCTTACCTGTCACCACATTGAGCACACCCGGCGGCAAAAGATCATTCAACAAGTGCATAGCTTTCAAGACGGTCAGCGGAGTGTACTCAGAGGGCTTGGCGACAACCGTGCACCCTGCCAGTAACCCTGGAATGACATGCCACATGGTAATGAGAAGAGGGTAATTCCAAGGCGTTATCGAGCCAACCACGCCCACGGGTTTGCGATGAACTTCAATGCGCGCTTCGTCATTGTCTTGGATGACCTCGACCGGCAAATCAAGACTTGCAGTGTAGCGAATCCAAGCAAGGCAGCCACCCAACTCGAACATAGCACCAAGGCCGGCAAATCCCTCGATAGGCTTACCCTGCTCTTCACTCAGTTGTTGTGCCAAATCCGCTATGTTGTCTTCGATGCGATCGGCCATTTGGAGAATGATGGCGCGTCGCTCGTCAATGGTCTTGGCAGACCAAGCTGGCAGTGCACTTTTGGCTGCGGCGACAGCGGCATCAAGATGAGCCTGATTGGCAAGTGGACATTGGGCAATCACTTGTTCAGTTGCCGGATTAACCACATCAAAGCGCTCATCGGCGGTAACGGCTTCACCATTGATCAGCATCTTAACATCAGACATTGTTACTCCCCTTTTCCAGGTGGTTATTGGTCAGTGCTTTATGGAAACCATCAAACTGGCAATGGTCGCCGCTTGCGGTGTTTAGTAGAGACGGTTTGGTAACACGTTACCCATACTAATAAGTCTAATCCTTCCTGCATAGTAGCCAAAACATAGCGCTAATCAGTGAGCGAAGTGGACAGGTCGTTGACGGATATTCGAATGGGTAGCGATCGACATACCGCGGAAGCCTAAGTGCGTGCCCCCTACTCGTCCGTACCAAACTCAGAGCGCACCAACAGGTCATGGTAATTAGCTCGATCTTGTTGCCCGCGCTCACTTTGGTCAGAAACAGAGACCAGCCAAATCACGAAAAATGCGAGTGGCATTGTGAATAGGGCCGGATAGTTATAAGGGAACAACGGCTCAGGATTACCCATCACCGAAACCCAGACCTGAGGACCTATGATGATCAGGGTAAGAGATGATAGGAACCCCGTCAAAGCACCGACGATTGCGCCTCGTGTTGTCAAGCCAGACCAAAACAAAGACAAAAACAGAATTGGAAAGGTGACCGACGCCGCCGTCACCATGGGCATGACGGCAATAAACGCAACATTCTCGTTTTCAAAGGCAATACCCAATAGTACCGCGACCACCCCAATAACGAAGACAGCTATTCGAGTAATACGTAGCTCCATCGTAGGATCGGGCTCTCCCTGCTTAATAACCTGGGCATACAAGTCATGGGACACCGCAGCAGCACCCGATACGGTTAAGCCAGCAACGACGGCTAAGATGGTTGCAAAACTGACCGCAGACATGAAGCCCGTCAAGATGTCTCCGCCAACAGCGGTCGCTATGTGGATCGCAGCCATGTTGGTACCGCCGATGATTTTGCCATCGGCATCGAAAAAGTCGGGATTACCGTAAAGTAATGCAATGGTGCCGAAACCCAGTACCAACAACACAATGTAGAAGTAACCCATGAATACGGACGCATAAAAGGCTGACAATTTGGCTTGCCGCATGTCAGGCACAGTAAACAGTCGCATCAGAATGTGCGGCAACCCGAGCGTCCCAAACAGCATGGATACTTGAATGGTGGCAATCTGGATGGGGTCTTTGAAAACCACACCCGGCGACAAAATGGCGTCGCCTTTAGGGTGTTTGGCGGTAGCCATTGACAACAACTCGCCAAAGCTGAACCCCGTCTCCGCCAGCACCAGAATAGCGATGAGTGTGACACCACCTAGTAGTAACATCGCCTTAATGATTTGTACCCACGTGGTAGCCAGCATCCCGCCAAACGCCACGTATGCCAACACTAGTGCACTCACGATAATCACGGCTGCAGTGTAGGGCAGACCAAATAGCAGCTGGATGAGCTTGCCAGCACCGACCATTTGCGCAATCAGATACATCACCACCACTGCAATCGTGCCGATGGAGGCCACGATGCGGATGGGTCCTCGGGCGAGTCGTTTGGACACCACGTCGACAAACGTGAAGCTGCCCAAATTGCGTACGCGCTTAGCAAACAGGAACATCAATAATGGCCACGCACCGAAGGCGCCTAACGATAAAATCAGGCCATCGAAACCACCCACGAAAATGAGGCCGGTAATCCCGAGGAAAGAAGCCGCCGACATGAAGTCACCGGCAATTGCGGCGCCGTTCTGTAAGCCTGTAATTTTGCCCCCAGCGTTGTAAAACGCCGCGCTTGATGTAGTGCTTTTCGCCGCCTGCCAGGTAATACCCAGCGTCAAAGCGACAAACACCATAAACATGACGATAGCGGTGGGGTTGAGGGCCTGCTGCTCGATTTCGCCCTCGATACTACCTGCAGCAAAGCTAGACAGGGACCACCCGCTCCCGAGTAATGCCAATACCAACCATCGAAATCTCGACATCACTTAGCACCATCTCGATCAAATAACAGAAAAATGCATTCAATCGCGAGAAACAACAGGACCAGAATGACGAACATCAACATAGAACCCGTCATGGGACCTTCACCCAGCTGTCGCCCTAAGCCCTTGCCCAGCTCGCTCCAGTTCAATGCAAAAGAAAAGTACAAAAGCAAGTGAATCGCCGAAAACACCAGTCGACGCCGAGTTTTTACACGAACATAGTCTAAGCGCGGATCAACCATTGGCTACCTTTATTATCATTTATAGCAAGGCGCAGTGAGTGTGGCGAGCTAGTCTCCCGCCCACCGCTTATCAAAGTCTACGACCACTTTATCCGAGATGGGATGGGCCTGACAGGTCAAGATCATGCCATTGGCAATCTCTGCTTCAGTGAGCCCCCTTTGGATGTCCATCTCGACCTCACCCTCGACGAGTAACGCTTTGCAGGTTGAACATACCCCGCCTTTGCACGCAAAAGGCAAATCGATGCCTAGATTGATCCCTGCATCGAGTAAATTTTCACCATCAGCAGCAATCTCAATGGCATTGGAGCGGCCGTCATTCACAATGGTGACCTGACACACCTTACCGCCATACGCTTCTGACCGTGCATGATGTCGAGCCACACGCTCCGCCGCATCTTCGGCAGAACTCCCAAACAGCTCGTAGAGGATTTTATCTTCCGCGATACCCAAGCCCTTTAAACCCCGGGATACCTCTGAAATCATCGACTCGGGACCACACAACAGGAACAAATCGAAGCTACTGAGTTGTAACACTTTACCATTGAGCTCAGCACCTTTCCGATTATTGATACGCCCGTTGAGAAGTGGGGCATCTTGAGACTCTTTGCTCAGAATATTAATCCAGTTGAAGCGCTCTAAGTAACGGTTTTTCAGAAACGACAGAGTCTGTCGAAACATGATGGTAGCAGTGCGCTGGTTCCCGTAAAGCAGCGTTACTCGACTCTGCGGTTCCTGCTCGAGTACCGCTTCAATGTTAGACATGATGGGAGTAATACCCGAACCCGCGGCGATAAACAAATAGTTGCGCCCATTGTTAGGCTGAATATTTACGGAAAAGTGGCCCTGTGGTGGCATCACATCGAGGGTTATCCCTGGCTTTAAACAGTCATTGGCGTAATTAGAAAAAATGCCGCCGTCAACGCGCTTAATGGCAACGCTGAGCGCATCTCGCCCTGGACCGACGCAAATAGAATAAGACCGGCTTACGCGCTCACCATCGATGTCTGCACGCAAGGTCAGATACTGACCTGGTTTAAAAGCAAAGGTGTCCCGAAGATCATCGGGGACCTCAAACCCAATACAAATGGCTTGATCGGTCTCTGGCGAGACCTTGGACACGGTGAGTGGGTAATAAGTAGATATCGACATGATTAGATCGCCTTAAACAGATCAAACGGTTCACTACAGCTCTGGCAGCGATAAAGGGCCTTGCAGGCAGTGGAGCCGAACTCGCTAATAATGACGACCGCTTCGCTGCGGCACTGGGGGCACTGAATATTCTCGCCCGAAGGTGCGGCAACACCATACTCAGCCATCTTACGACGGCTTTCAGGCGTTAACCATGCGGTAGTCCAAGCCGGCGCAAGTCGCATCTCAACGGTCACCGTTGTGTAACCTGCCGCAGCCAAAGCAGCTCGTGCGTCCTCTTCCATGACACCCATCGCAGGACAACCGATATACGTCGGTGTCATCACCAAATGAACGCCATCATCATCGAGGTATACATCCTGCAAAACACCGAGCTCGTACAGAGTAATGACGGGAATTTCTGGGTCCATCACCCCATCGAGAATAGACCAGAGCTCTGGGTGAGGTGATTCTGCCCGGCGAGTGCGCCTTGCAAGCTCCTCCTCGGGTAACAATGGAATCAGGTCTGCGTTTGGCACGCCAAAAACCTCAAGCCTTACCAACGTAAGCCGGGGTAAGCGCGCTGCATGAACTGCAGCTCTGCCAATAGGTAGCCGAGACTCTCGGTGTGATAACCTGTACGGCCACCCTGTACTGACCAACTGGACTCCGGGACAGGCAAAGTCGCTTGTATCAGAACAGACGTCACCGTCTGCTGCCATTCATCTCGGATAGTGCGCGGATCGACCGCTATACCCTCTGCAATCAACGCTTCTTCTAGGGCATCAACCTCAAACAATTCATGGGTGTAACCCCACAATTCATCGAGGGCCTGACGCATACGCTGATGACTCTCGGTAGTCCCATCACCCAAGCGCAGCACCCACTCTTTGCCTCGTCGCAGATGGTACGTGCTCTCTTTTTCGGCCTTTGCCGCAATACCCGCCAGCCTTTGATCAGAACTGCCCTTTAACTCACGCAGGAACGGAAGGGCAAAAGCATCATAGAGAAACTGGCGGACAACGCTAAACGCAAAATCACCGCGGGGTAATTCGCACAGCAACAAATTGCTGAATTCGCGCGCATCACGGGTGTAAGCAAAGGTATCTTCGGTGGCACCGCCACCCGTCAACTCTGCGGCATATTGATAGTACATCCGAGCACGGCCAACGAAATCGAGGGCCACATTGGTGAGGGCTAGATCCTCTTCCAAAAACGGCGCTCGGCTGGTCCATTCTGACAATCGATGCCCAAGTACCAGGGCGTCATCTGCCAAGCGCAGTACATATTTGGCAATGTGTGCATTATCGCTCACAGACTATCCACCCCCTCTGGCAGTTCGTACATGGCGGCATGCCGATAGGGTTTATCATCTAGCGGGTCATAGAAACTCTCACAATCTGACTCTTGAGAGGCCGTGATATCACGGGAAGCAACCACCCAAATACTGACCCCCTCACCTCGGCGTGTGTAGACGTCTCGGGCGTACTCAAGGGCCTGCTCAGGGTCGTCTGCGTGTAAGCTACCAACGTGCTTATGATCCAGGCCCCGACGTGACCGAATAAAAACTTCGTAAAGCTGAAGATGATCTGACATTTATACGTGTCCCGTAGCAGAATAATCAGGCAACATCGGTCGCGCGAGCGCGACGCTTGCTGTCATAAGCTGCCATCGCTTCGCGTACCCAAGCACCGTCCTCGTGGGCCTTTATATGGTGCGCGATGCGTTGACGATTACAGAGCCCATCACCAGAAATCACCCGCTCGAACTCATCCCAATCAATTTCGCCAAAATCATAGTGGCCACGATCCTCGTTCCATTTAAGATCCGGATCTGGGATTTCCAAACCAATGGCATGAGCCTGCTGAACCGCCTGATCAACATACTGCTGACGCAAATCGTCATTACTACGGCGCTTAATTTTCCACTTCATGCTTTGAGCGCTGTGCGCAGATTCACCGTCATGAGGTCCAAACATCATCAGAGCAGGCCACCACCAACGATTGAGAGAGTCTTGCGCCATTGCACGCTGCTCTTCAGATCCCTGCATCAACACCATCATAATGTTGTAGCCCTGACGCTGATGAAAACTTTCCTCTTTGCAGATGCGCACCATGGCTCGGGCATAGGGACCGTAAGAGGTATTCTGCAGAGACACCTGATTGACAATAGCGGCACTATCGACCAGCCAACCGATGGCGCCTATATCTGCCCAAGTAAGGGACGGATAGTTAAAAATCGATGCGTATTTACTTATTCCCTTGTGCAGACGATCAATCATTTCTTCACGGGTAATACCAAGGGTTTCTGCCGCTGAGTATAGGTACAAACCATGCCCAGCTTCATCTTGCACTTTGGCCAAGAGAATGGCTTTACGCTCTAGCGTAGGCGCGCGGGTAATCCAATTACCTTCCGGTTGTTCACCAATAACCTCTGAATGTGCATGCTGAGAAATTTGTCGGATCAAATTTTGACGATACTTCTCCGGCATCCAGTCCTTGGGCTCTATTTTTTCTTCAGCATCAATCCGGGCTTGAAACTTCTCTTCACTCGGCAGTGCGACAATGTTGTCATTCATGTTCATGCTCCACGCAAGTTAGTTGTTAATCAGACACGCTCAATGATGAGTGCGATACCCTGCCCCACCCCAATACACATCGTGCAAAGCGCGTAGCGTCCACCGCGACGATGCAGTTCATACGTAGCTGTCGTTACTAAACGGGCCCCGCTCATACCCAAGGGATGGCCGATAGAAATCGCACCCCCGTTGGGGTTCACATGCTCGGCGTCGTCGGGTAATCCCAAGGCCCGCATAACCGCCAAACCCTGAGCTGCAAACGCTTCATTGAGCTCAATGACATCCATCTGCTCAAGCGTCAGCCCCGCAACCCGCAAGACCTTGTTGGTTGCTTCAAAGGGACCGTACCCCATAATCCTCGGCTCCAGCCCACTAGTCGCCATGGCCACTACCCGCGCCTTCGGCGTCAGGCCCTGCGCGTCGGCAGCGGCTTCTGAGGCAATCAACAGCGCACAGGCGCCATCATTGACACTGGATGCATTGCCCGCGGTAACACTGCCCCCCTCACGAAAAGGCGTCGGTAACTTGCCAAGCACGTCTAAGGAAGTGCCGCGTCGAGGTCCCTCATCGCTATCGACACAGATAGGATCTGCTTTTCGCTGGGGGACCATAACCGGTGTGATTTCCTCCGAGAGGTACCCGGCGTCCTGTGCTGCCAGCGCGCGCTCATGGGAGCGCAAAGCGAAGGCATCCTGCGCCGCACGCTCAATACCGAACTGTTCAGCGACGTTTTCTGCGGTTTCAGGCATGGAGTCAGTGCCCCACTGCTTCTTGAACATAGGATTGATAAAGCGCCAACCGATGGTTGTGTCATAGGTCTCGATATTGCGATCAAAAGCCGAGCTACCTTTCCCAAAAACAAAGGGTGCTCGACTCATGGATTCAACACCACCGGCGATGGCCAATTCAATTTCACCCGCCTTAACCGCCCGGGCTGCCGAACCAATTGCATCCATGCCAGAACCGCAGAGCCGATTCACAGTAACAGCAGGCACAGACTCAGGCAGCCCTGCTAGCAGCGCACTCATTCGCCCGACATTGCGATTATCTTCACCCGCCTGGTTGGCACAGCCATACCAAATATCGTCAACTTTACTCCAGTCAACCTGTGGATTGCGTGCCACCAGTGCACGCATCGGGATGGCGCCAAGGTCATCAGTTCGGACCATGGACAAACTACCACCGTAGCGGCCTACAGGGGTACGAATCGCGTCGCAGATGAAGACCTTGCTCACGCCTGCTCCTCCTTAATGTGGGTCAGTGCCCCGCCAATGGTGGCGGAATTACCGCGGAATTGGGCGATGATAGTGCCCTTCTGGTTAGTCACCACCGAATCATAAATACCCGTGCGTTTGCCCTGATGCACCGCCGAAGATACAGCGGTTAGGACATCGCCTAGCTTTGCAGGTCGCAGGAAGTCGATTCGCGCTCCGGAAGCCACGGTGACCAAATTGCGGCTATTGCAGGCGAATGCGAAGGCACTATCAGCAAGGGCAAAAATGAACCCCCCGTGACAAATTTGGTGACCGTTGACCATATCTTCACGGACAGGCATCGTGATTTCGGCGCGGCCCGCGGTGACCGACACCAGTGTCATACCCATACCCTGAGTGGCGCGATCATCGGCCCACATGGCATCACCGGCAGCCTTGGCAATACGATCAGCGTTAACACCATCCGCCGTGTCTTGGTGAGCGTCACTCATTATCGCCCCTTATAAACGGGGGGGCGTTTTTCCAAAAACGCCTTTACCCCCTCAGCGTAGTCATCGGTAAAACCCGCCACTCGCATGAGCTCCTTCTCTAATTCCAGCTGCTCATCGAGGGAGTTAGTCATCGACGCCGAAAACGCCTGCTTGGTGTACCCAAACCCCTTGGTTGGCTGGGTCGCCAGGTGTCTGGCCAAGCCCATCACGGTGGTCATTAGGTCATCGTCATCAACGACCTCCCAAATCAAACCCCACTCCTTCGCTTGATCGGCGGAAATTTTGGGCATGAGCATTGCCATCCCTTTTGCCCTAGCCATACCCACCAATCGCGGCAGGTGCCAGGTGCCACCGGAATCGGGTATGAGCCCCAACATGGCAAATGACTCGACAAACTTTGCGGAGCGCGCTGCGAATACCAAATCACAGGCTAAGGCAATGTTAGCGCCGGCACCGGCGGCAACACCGTTGACTGCGCACAAGACGGGCTTTTCCATCGACGTGATGCGACGTATGAGAGGATTATAAAAGGCCTCTACCGATGCACCTAAATCGACACGCTCACCCGGTGCGACATTGCGATCGTTGAGGTCTTGACCAGCACAAAATCCTCGCCCCGCACCTGTAATCACTACAGCTCTGATCGTCGCATCCTCGGCGGCACGCCCGAGCACCTCGGCAACCTCGGCATGCATACTGGCTGTAAAGCTGTTGAGGCTATCAGGGCGATTCAACGTCAAGCACGCAACGCTATCCTCAACATCAAATAAAATACTCTCGTAGCTCACCATCAGTCCTCTTGTCGTTCGACAAGCGTCAGAATGTCGTAGACCGCCACCAATTCCTGATTTTGATTACTCACTTCGACTGCCCAAACCACCACGCCGTTCGGCTTATCATCACCGCGGCGGGCCTTCTTAATTTTGCGCTTAACGGTGAGTTTGGCTTGGATGGTTGTTCCAGCAGGAACCGGCTCAACAAAACGCAAGTTTTCCAATCCGTAGTTAGCTATTACCGGCCCAGGATTTGGGTCAACAAACATGCCCGCAGCAGCCGACAACACAAAATAGCCATGCGCAACACGCTGTCCAAAAAATGAGTCTTTGGCCGCGATATCGTCAAAATGCGCATAAAAATGGTCGCCACTGATACAGCCAAAGTTGACGATATCCGCCTCTGTCACCGTTCGACGATGGGTGACTAACGTTTCACCAATAGCAAGCTGCTCGAAGTATTTTTTGAAGGGATGCACCACGTCGTGCTTCTCGCGCGCACCCGCATGATATTCGTTTGTTATAGCCATCAATGTGGTGGGTGAGCCCTGGATAGCGGTACGCTGCATATAATGTTTGATTGCACGTACACCGCCCAATTCCTCGCCACCACCCGCTCGACCAGGGCCGCCATGCACTAAATTCGCGAGCGGGGAGCCGTGACCTGTAGACTCGCCCGCACAATCACGATTGAGCACCAACATACGACCATGCCACGGCGCAGTGCCCAAAATAATCGTTCGCGCCTCCACATCGTCATAAGTGTAGACAGAGCCGACCAGAGAGCCCTTACCCAAGCGCGCGATCGTCACTGCATCTCCGAGGTTACTGTAAGGCATGACGGTGGCTACCGGACCAAAGGCTTCAACACTGTGGATTTTCTCGGCCTCAAGGGGATTCTCACAACGCAGTAGTGTGGCCGGATAAAATGCGCCAGCATTACTCTCCAAACCCACTAACGGCATAGCCTGATCACTACCGTAAGCGATCGTCGCCTCGGAGGTCAGTTCAGCGACCTTCGAGCGAACATCATCAGCCTGCTCTGCACTGACCAAGGCCCCCAAACGAACGCCCTCCTGAGTCGGATCCCCCAGAGTCATCTTAGCCAGTCGTACCGACAATGCATCGACGACCGCATCAATAGACTCCTCTGGCACGATAATCCGACGAATGGCAGTACATTTCTGTCCCGCCTTGAACGTCATCTCCTTAGCAACTTCCTTGATGAAAAGCGCGAACTCCTCGTCATCGGGTCGCACCGATTGACCGAGAATGGCGCAGTTCAAAGAATCCGCCTCCATCGTGAAAGGCACACTGTTAGCGATGAGATTAGGGTGGTTACGCAGCGCCTGACCGGTACTAGCCGAGCCGGTAAAGGTAACGACATCCTGCTCATTAAGATGGTCGAGCAAATCCCCTGCACTACCGCATATGAGCTGAATAGCCCCCTCGGGTAGCGTACCGACACTGAGCATTTCTTTGACCACCGCTTGGGTGAGATAGGCCGTAGGTGTAGCCGGCTTAACGATAACGGGCATACCCGCAGCGAGGCTGGGCGCTATTTTTTCCAACATACCCCAGACTGGGAAATTGTAGGCGTTGATGTGCACCGCCACACCCACCTTTGGTGTGAGAATATGACGACCAACAAAGCTGCCATTTCGAGACAGCCGCTCCATGTCCCCTTCTACCAGCACCACGTCGTTGGGTAACTCACGGGTAACGAGACTGGCATAGCTGAATACGGTCCCTATACCGCCCTCAATATCGGGCCAGGAATCCGCTCGGGTAGCACCGGTTTTGAACGACAGCTGATAAAAATCTTCCTTCTTTTCCATGAGGTGCTTTGCAATGGCTTTCAAAGCCGCAGCACGCTCGTGAAACGTCATAGCACGCAAGCCGCTGCCGCCTATGTCCCGTGCATAGCGCACTGCTTCCGCCATGTTGATGCCATCGCTAGTAACAGTGCACACGGGCTCACCATGAACCGCATCAACAACCTGCCTGCCTTGACCTGCGCCCTCGACCCAAGCACCGGCAATGTAACTCTGTAGCTTCATGAAAACTCCCGCAGACTGATGCCTTATTGTTTTCCAATATGATACACAACTTTTCCAAAATCAAAAACAATTGTAATATTTTTTGAAGCGATATTGCTCGCTCCTGTGCAATTGATTGTGGCTCGCCAATAGGTCATGGTTCAGCCTTGCGAATAACAAAAAATACAGGAGATATCGTCATGTTCGACCGTATAGCTCAGTACTACACTCCCATGCTCCGAGGAACCGCTGTCAGCTGCCTGCTGGCCACTCTAGTCGCTTGTCCCGATACGACGAACCAGACAACACTGTCCAATCCCGTGACAGAACAAATCAGTGTGAGCCAACCGGGCTATCGTCACGTTGAACCCGGGCAAGATAATGACGAAGCCAACCGTAGTTTCATCACCTTTGCTGAACTGCCCGCAACAGGTTCGGGAGCACTCACAGGGATGCGTGTAAGCATCAAGGACAACATACATGTGGCAGGGCTACCCAATACGGCAGGCACGCCGGCGCTAGACCGATTCATTCCATCAGAGGATGCCACCATCATCACCCGGATCCGGGAGGCTGGGGCCGTGATCGCTGGTAAAAACAATATGCATGAACTTGCTTACGGCATCACTAGCGCCAATGGAGCCTATGGCGCGGTGACCAATGCAACTAACGCAAAAATGATTGCGGGCGGCAGCAGCGGCGGTACAGCGGTTGCTGTAGCACTGGGGATTGTCGATGCTGGCATTGGCACGGATACGGGTGGCTCGGTGCGGATTCCTGCCGCACTAAATGGCGTGGTGGGTTTTCGGCCAACAACCGGCCGATACCCCAACGACGGCATGACACTTATCTCAACTACCAGAGATACCGCGGGACCGATCGCGAAAAACGTCACTAGCGCAGCACTGCTTGACAATATTCTCGCTGGCGAGCCCGTCTCCAAGCTCGAGCCAGTCAGCCTCAAGGGGCTAAGGCTCGGTATATCACGACACTATTTTTATGATGATCTGGCTCCGCCAGTTGCGGACACAATGGCCCATGTTTTGAGCCGCCTAGAGGAGGCTGGAGTCGAATTGGTCAATGCTGATTTCGAAAACATTGACGCCTTAAACTCCGCGGTGAGCTTCCCAGTGGTTTTATACGAGACCAATCAACTATTGCGACGTTACTTGGCCGACTATGTGCCGAGCGTGTCGATAACAGCCCTACGCCAGAGCATCGCGAGCCCCGATGTGGCCGAGGTGGTCGGCAGCGCACTGGATGGTGTTATTGACGAATCCAGCTACCGCCGCGCAGTTGGCGAGCAACGTCGCGCGCTACAGAGCGCTTACGCCAACTATTTCGACAGCCATAACGTTGCTGCAATGCTGTTCCCTACTACACCACTGCAAGCTAGCCCCATCAACGCCGACCTCAACACCGTTGCCCTCAATGGTCGAGGGGTATCAACCTTTGCCACTTACATCAGAAATACCGACCCCGGAAGCAACGCAGGTATTCCAGGCATTAGCCTACCAACCGGCATGCGCCCCAATGGTCTACCAATGGGTATTGAACTCGATGGTCCACAGGGCTCCGATCGTCAGTTACTAGCCATAGCCAAAGCCATAGAGACACTGCTTATACGCACGCCGGCGGAGTCAATTGAGGCTACGGACTGATCGCAATATCCACAACCGTTGCCGCCGCAGCCTTTACTTCGTACTCAGTAAACGGCAGCGACTTGTATCCGAAGGTGTTGTAAAGCTCGAATTGATCATCGAAATGGGCTCCTGGGCTACCATCGGCGTTAAAATGGCCACCCTGGCCCGGTGGAATCACATCGCGGCCTACAATACCCTCGCCAGTCGCCACAAAGACATTGTTTTCAGTCCCGCGATTCTGGTAACTCATGGTCGAAAAAGTATTATTTTCACTGGCCTGAGGGACACCACGGAAGTTCACGGGTAGCCACTGCATGGGAGCCGCTGTCAAGCGCCATGTCTTGATAGCGTCGCCCTGAGTACTCTTTAACTGATCAACAGCAGCAACAAAACTGACAAGCAATGCCTGTCCCGGTGACTCTCCATTAAAGAAGTCGTAGGCAGGCGATTCCTGAGCATCGATCTGATCCATAAGATGCGTCAAAACGCGAACCCCTACAGGCGTGCCTAAGGATGCTCCGAGTGTCTGATTGGGATAGTTAGTCGCAGCAAACCAATGAAAGCTGTCCTCCCCGACATCATCAAGAAACACATGGCGATGTAAGTTTCGCACCCAAGCTTCCATGATCGCATTGGCTGGACCATAGTTCCCTGCGCTGTCGGCAACCCAAGACTTGTCCCAATCAACAAGCAAATCCAGCGCCTCCCGATGGGCAGAGGTCAAAGGCGACTCCTCCACCGCCTCCAGAAGTGGTGGTAGCAAATAACGATAGTTCACATCTTCAAAAGTACTACGTGTATTAATCGCTACAAGGTCATCGACCGATCCACCCTTCATGGATCGCAGCTCGTCCAAAAGAATGTGCATTCGATCTGCACGTGACCAGGTGTAACTCCACAGGTCTGAACTAACCCAATCAGCCGCTGGGCGGTTATTCCAATTAACCACATAGCCCTGCTGGTGGTCACGCATCTTTGGATTGTCGCTGTAATCGCGCAGCCCTAACCAATCCTGGCTGCCATCTCCCGGGGCCGGCAATCGCGGATCATGACTGGGAGCCCGATGCGGATACTTGCCACTGTGCACATATCCCAGGTTTCCCGTTTTATCCATGGTGTACATGTTGATATTGGTGGCTTTACCCGCGATTCGAGCTTCAGCGGCAGCGAGTGACTGATCCGTAGATAACCAAATCCAAGCCATTAAGTCATCGACAGCCTTCCCTTCCCACGCTCGAGCTCGCACCCAGGCGACCCCTCGATCCACATCAACCGCTTGTACCATCCCCTGAGCAGCGCGTCGCGCAGTCACTGTGATGGGATCTGCATCTCTCCGGGCTATATTTTCTGACCACCGCTCAAAATCCCGCCACTCACCTAGGTAACGGTATTGTTCAGGGTTATCCGGATTGAGTTGCAACCAGAATTCATCCGTTTGATCCGAGATACCGGCGGTACTGCCCCAAGCCAATTCATTGTTATGGGCAAACAACAAGCTAGGCAGCGCCAACAGCGTATTACCGACGACATTGAAATCACCACCGTGCAATCCAATGCCATAGACATAACTCGGCGTGCCAAAGCCGAATTGTGGGCCATTAAGCAGTGCAGCATTGGCGTCACTTAAGGCGGTCATGGCCCAAAAATTACTGGCGGGCATAAATTCTGGGTGGCTATCAAAGCCACGACTGGCGACAAACTGAGCAAATAACCCACGCCCCGCCGTATCGTCGCTTAAGCCTGCAAATCGACCGTTATCATCAAATAACAGATGCGCAACGCCGGTGCTCGTGGGCAATTGGGGTAAGTAGTCGGGGCGTTCAGGGGTTGCCGTGTTGACGGGCGCCGACCGGGGAACGGTCGTAGGTGAGGTATTGTCGAGCAGCCACTTGCTTTGATTAAATATCGCCCACGCGATATCGGGCCCATGACGTCGCTGCATGCTCTGCAAAAACACCAAATTATCTCGCTCCGAATTGAAGTCGGCATAGCGATGCGCAATGGAGCCAACAAAAATCGCCGCCACATCCGATGCTGACCAATAGCTGGGCTCAAAACCATAATCGTAAAATGGCTTCGGTAAGACGGGTTGCTCATCCGCCAGCAACTCTGCAATGCGGGTATTCATACCCGCCGCATAACCCGCAAGAATGTCATGATCCCGGGGTGACAATGCATCAACCTGCTCACGCACCAGCGGATGGTCGTACTGAGTCCGAATCTTGATATCAAGATCTAAATAGTCATCGCCCAGTGCCTCCGCGACGCGACCCTGAGCGGTTCGCTTCAGCATTTCCATTTGGAACAAACGATCAGTTGCCACCGCATAGCCGTAGCCAAAATAAACCGCGTAATTATCATCCGCAAACACATGGGGTGTGCCGTATTTATCGCGATAAATCGTTACCGCCACCGGCCGATCGACGTGAGGTGTTGCATCCAATTGCTCGACCGTTAACACCTTGTTAGCGGAACGAGGGGTTTGTGAAACGGCGGTATCACCGGTGACGGACTCAGGGTCGCCACTACAACTCGCGAGCAGTACCGACAGGCACCCAAACAAGCTCAGTGCGATCTGGCGGCCACAGCGCGCTATCACGTCACACATCATTGCAATTCCCTCGTATCAAGGTAAAAAACGGTATTCGGCAAATCCACGAAGCAATTTAAAAAAAGGGGCGCTAGTGCGCCCCAGAAACAACCCTTATTACATTTCGTAAGTGACCGAGGCACCATACAGCCGAGGAGCACCCCAGGTCCCGATCACGCCGGGACCAATCGTGTAGCTATGTGAGATGTACTCTTCGTCAGTCAGGTTTTTACCCCAGAGCGCCACGGTCCAGGTGCTGTCCGCCGATGTCCACGACATACGCGCATCCACCAAATCAAATTCATCGATGATGGTATTTTGATTCAGATAATCGTTAATCTGCTCATCCGTATGCATATAGTCAGCACGCAGTGAAATCATGCTGCCGCCACTAAGAGGAATATCGTAAACCGCCGTTAATGAATATTTGTTCTCTGGCGCTTGACGCAAATCATCAGAGTTGCCGGGTACCTGTGTGGGATCAACACCGTTAATCAGTAAATCACTAACGGATGTATCGAGCCAAGCGTAGGTTCCACTCAAACGGAATACGTCACTCGGCGCCCATGTAAACTCGGTCTCAATACCTGTAATTTCCGCCTCACCCGCGTTTTCCGTAACAAATTGACCGAAGTTGGGATTGTCGAGGGTGGGGCCGAATCGTACGACCTGCAGATCGGTATAATCCATGTAGAACGCAGCCGCATTAAAACGCAGGGTGCGATTTAAGAAGTCGCCCTTCATACCAACTTCGTAGTTGACCACATTCTCTGGATCGACAGGTGTAGACGCCTGCTCGGGTGTACCGGGAGCGCCGCCAAAACCACCGCTTTTGAAGCCCCAACTAACACTGCCGTACCACATGACATCGTCACTGGCGTTGTAAGTCAGTACCGCCTTAGGTGAGACGTCACTCCAGCTGTCTTCCGCGGTAACCGTAAACGTTTCTGGGATGATCGACAGTGAACCCTCAACACCCGTGCAGTACTCTGGATATCCGTCCTGCCCAGCGGCGTTACCACAGTTAACCGACGTCGAGGTTGTCTCTTTCTCGTCGTAGGTGTAGCGCAAACCCACAGTCAAGGTCAGGGCATCACTGAGATCGTAATCACCTTGGAAATAAGCGGCGTAACTGGTCGTAGAGTTATCCTGAGAAGAGACTTCATTACCAATGTCATTGGCTCGTGCCCATTGTTGCGTCCCAGGATCTGTGAAAATCGCACCGGTTGTATCAAAGGGCATCAACAACCGGAATTGCTCGGTGCGTTCAGTATCTTCCTGCAAGAAGTAGAGACCTGCGACGTAGTTAAAATTGCCGCTAAGGTCTGACGTCCAGCGAAATTCCTGGGTAAGCGTATCGATGTCTTGCACAATATCATCAAGGATTTCGACCGGAATACCGACACCAATAGAGGCCATGCCCCAATCAGTTTTAGCATTGCGCATTGCAGTAATCGTTGTGAACGTGCCGCCATCGAGCATGATATCGCCCTGCAGACTTACGCCTGAGGTTTCACGATAGGAACCGCCACCTTCTGCAGTGGTACCGGCGGGAGCAGCCACCTTGCGGAAATCCCCACCCCAGGCTTCATAGCGTTCCACTGTGTCGCGGCCATTGCCGAAAATAGGCACCCGCCCCATGTCTTGACGCTCATCTTCCATGTAATCGGCTGAGAGCAACCAATCCATGTTGTCGAGTTCAAGACGTAATTGGCCACGGTAGGAGGTAATGTCCTCGTCCTGCTGATCGATGCCTAGGATAATATTCTCGACATAGCCATCGTGCTCTCGATGGTTGTAAACCAGCTTACCTGACAAGGTATCAGTGAGCCCACCGGAGATAAGACCTTGGTAACGCAAGTTGCCCTCGTTACCGATCGATGCTTCGGCGCGGATGTTGGTTTCCTGAGAGGGCTTCAAGGTACTAACGCTGATAGCTCCACCGATCGCATTACGCCCAAACAGGGTACCCTGCGGCCCCCGCAATACTTCGATGCGCTCCACATCAAACATTTCTTGACTGATGGATGCGAGGGAGCCGACATAGACCCCGTCCAAAAACATAACAACCGAATTATCCATCCCCGCGCCGTCATCAGCGGAACTGACACCGCGCATAGAAATAATCGCTTGTCCGGGGGCAAATTCTGCATACGCCATTCCCGGCACTCGGAGTGCTATTTCGGTGGGACCGAAAATCTGGGCATCATTCAATTCATCGCCGCTAATCGCGCTCACGGCAACGGCAACATCTTGCAGGTTCTCCTCTCGGTAGTTGGATGTGACGATCACTTCCTCCAACTGTCCGCCTTGTGCCACTGCAGATGTGGCAGGCAGTAAACCTATGGTTGCAGTTCCTGTGAGGACCGCCAGCGCACTCTTACAGCCGCTGATCAGTGTTTTTTGACCTCGTTGCATTGTTTTCTCCTGAGTGGATGTGAAATAGTTTTATCCATCGACGAAGGGCCGACTTTTTATTACGTATTGCCAACAAAGAACCGCTCACCGGTTGGCTTCGGTGTTTAACGTTTGTCAATCACTCGCTTAGCCTTGCCTTCCGAGCGTGGTATTCCTCCCACCGGGTGTAACTTAATGGCCGCGCTGATTCCGATAAAAGACTTGATCAGAGCGCTTAATTCCTTACCGGCAGCGGCAGCCTTATCGGCACCGATACCCTCGGCTGGTTCGAGATGAATCGTGACTGAGTCCATGTTGCCCTGCTTATAGAGCTCAATTCGATAGTGGGGAGACAGCGCACTGAACTTGAGAAGCTGCTCTTCGATCTGCGAGGGGAATACGTTCACGCCTCGAACAATCAACATGTCATCAGACCGCCCGGTGATCTTTGCGATACGGCGCATGACGCACTGGGATCCGGGCAATAGTCGAGTGAGATCTCGGGTGCGATATCGAATCACCGGAAAAGCACGCTTGGTGAGGCTCGTGAAAACCAATTCACCTTCGGCATCCTCAGGCAACACCTTGCCCGTCTCTGGGTCAATCACCTCGGGATAGAAATGGTCCTCCCAAATAGTGGGGCCATCCTTGGATTCAACAAATTCTTGTGCCACCCCGGGACCCATAACCTCAGACAAGCCATAAATATCGGTGGCGTCAATCTGGCAGCGCGCCTCGATGGCACTTCGCATCGCATCAGTCCATGGTTCCGCCCCAAAGATCCCGGTGCGCAACTTGAGATCACTGGGTGTCAAACCCTGTCGATCCATCTCGTCCGCGATGTTGAGCATATACGACGGCGTCACCATAATGATGTCAGTCTCAAAGTCCCGAAGTAACTGCACCTGTTTTTCGGTTTGGCCACCGGACATCGGAATCACTGTACATCCTAATTTTTCAGCGCCGTAGTGGGCGCCCAACCCCCCCGTGAACAACCCGTAACCGTAGGCCACCTGAACCCGATCTCCAGGGCGACCGCCAGCGGCTTCAATGGATCTAGCCACGCAGGTAGCCCAGTGATCGATATCTTCACGTGTGTAACCGACCACTGTCGGTTTACCCGTGGTGCCACTTGACGCATGGACGCGTACCACCTGCTCCATCGGGACCGAAAACAGTCCAAATGGATAGTGTTGTCGGAGATCTTCTTTGGTCGTAAACGGGAATTTGGCAATGTCTGACAAGGCAACCAAGTCACTTGGATGCACCCCGGCGGCATCGAATTTTTGCCGATAAACGATTGAATTGGCGTACACGTGCTCTAGGGTTTCGCGTAACCGGCATAGCTGTAAATCGTCTAGCTGATCGCGGGAGACCTTGCGGACACCTGCCAGTGATGAAAATAATTCGCTTGTCACGATGACTTCCGTCTAGGATGTGATTATAAGAATGCTCTTAACGTAATACAGCTTAAGGCCAAATTTCAAGATTTTTGTATCAATTAAATAAGGTAGTTATCCACTTATGCCGAGCCACCGCCCATGACGATTTCGCGACAGTTAAATGACATCATTGACGCGTTTCGAGAGCGCAAGCCTATGCGCGCCAAGTCGCTCATCGTGACTTTTTTTGGTGATGTCGTGTCACAGCACGGCAAGCAGATATGGCTCGGCAGTATCGCAAATGCGCTTGAGGGACTTGGGGTCAATGACCGACTGGTGCGTACCTCGGTATTCCGCTTGGTAAAAGAGGACTGGCTCGATGTCGAGCGAGAGGGTCGCAAAAGCTTTTACCGGTTTACATCCCACGGCAGCTTGCAATACCAACGTGCCGCTGAACGAATATACAGTCACAGCAACGATGTCTGGCGTGGCCACTGGCAGATATTGCTACTGGTTGACGTTGAAGAGTCCGTAAGGGAAGACCTGAGACGCAGCTTAAATTGGTTGGGATTTCGAGCACTTACTCCAGGTGCCTTTGCCAGACCCGGCAGTGATGATGTGGCGATTCAAGATCTATTGGACGAGTTTGATTTGCACGATAGTGTCATTGTCATGCAAGCAAGCACGTCGCCGATGACACTAAAGCGCCAGTTACGCCAGACGGTGAGTGACCGCTGGGACCTCAGCCTACTAGCAGACGAATATGCATCTCTTATAAAGCGCTTCAAACCGTTACAAACAGCTATCGATCGGGGTAAACAAGCCACGCCCATCGAAGCACTTCATGCTCGGTTACTTCTTATTCATGACTACCGCCGCATCCTATTACGGGATACACCACTACCGGACGATTTACTACCTAATCGCTGGCAGGGAACGCTGGCACACCAAATGGTCGCATCCCTGTACAAGTCCTTGGCGCCACCCTCACTTGCCTACATAGAAGAGTCGCTACAAGCACAACAAGGTCGCTTGCCGGGGCCGAGCGCCGCGTTCTTCGAGCGATTCGGTGGGTTCGATGTGGTTCAATAACCGCTCACCCAGCTGGGCTCAATGACCCCATAGGACGCAGCATAGTGTGAATAAGCAGCGATGAGCTCGGCGGTTTTTTTGGGAAACTGTGCAGATACATCGTCACGCTCCCCCAGATCCTTGCGCAAATCATAAAGTGAGAACTTATCGTTGCCATAGGGCGGCGGCAGCTTAACCAATTTCCAGTGGCCCTGTTTAACTGCCTGCTTACCTAGAAACTCGATGACCAAAGCGGGTGGAGGTGTATCTGGTGATCCACCCAAAATCCGTGAAATTAACGACTCACCGGCCAAAGTCGCTTGCAGTGAAGCTGGCACTGGTGCCTGCGCCAGCGACAACAGCGTGGGCATAATATCGCGAACACTTACCTGCTGATCGAGCCATTGCACTTGTGGGGTGTTACCAGGCAAGGTAACGAACGCTGCAACCCTGGTTCCTCCTTCTGTGGGGAATCCCTTGTACAAGCGTAAATGTGGCGATCCTGCGTGTGCCCAACCAGCACCATATAGCGTGTAAGAGCCCGGCAACCCCATACGACCCGTCGAATGATCAAAGCGCTCATCGATGACGGCACGAATTTGAGGGAACAAGTCCGCAGGCCATGTTTCGTCTAGGTCATGCCCCTCTGGGCCATTGTCTGAGAAAAAGACAATGGCGGTATTGTCAAACTGACCTGTCTGCTTGAGATAGTTAATGATCCTACCTACATGATGGTCAACCTCACTCACCATAGCGGCATATACCGCCATTGCTCTCGCTTCTCGTTTTTTTTCCGTCGGGGTTAGTGACGACCACGGGCGGACCTTGGGGGGCAACGGCGAGAGTACATCGGTGTCTGAAATCACCCCTAGCTGCTTGAGCCCCTCTAAACGCTGCTCACGTAGCTTTTCGTAGCCATCGACGTAGCGTCCTTCGAAGCGCGCGATACTCTCTCGGGGGGCTTGTAGTGGCCAGTGGGGCGCAGTAAAGGATAAGTAACCAAAAAAAGGCGGAACTGGATCACTACCCGCTGAATCAAGCCCTTCGCGAATGAAGCGAAGCAGTTCATCCGCATAATATTGGCTCGAGTAAGAGAAATTTTCAGGCGCGGTGTCGATGATTTGGTCGTCGATGGTATAAGCGGCTATAGCACTCGGATCTTTTGCGTAGGCGGGTTTCATATCGGGAAAATGGCTAGCGCCGCCGTCCATTAGGGCTACAGAGCGGTCAAATCCAAAGAATGCTGGGCCACGACCAGCCTCGTAACCCAAATGCCACTTACCAGCCATATAAGTACGATAGCCAGCAAACTGCAGTAGTCGCGGTAACGTGGTTGCGCTGACTGGTAAAACACCCGTGTAGGCAGGGGCTCCCTGTTGATTGGGTGCCAACTCCTCTGCGAGCGAACCAAAACCGACAGCATGGGGTTCCAAACCCGTCAATAGGGTGGCCCGGGTCGGTGAACATGCTGGCAAAACCTGAAAATCGGTAAAACGTGTACCCGCCTTCGCCAACTCGTCTAAGTTTGGCGTCGGAATTTCACCGCCAAAGCTTCCAAGATCCGTGTACCCCATATCGTCGACCACGATAAGCAAAATATTCGGTCGCTGGGTACCGATAGATGACTGCGCCCGAGCATGCATCGCGCCACCGTCATTTTCTGTATCGCCCTCATAACCGCCGCAACCAACCATTAGCGTAGTGACCACCAATGCAAGGAGCCGCGCTCCAATGACTACGTTGTGTACAACCGTCATCATAAAAAACCGGGCACGTGGCCCGGCTTGAAATTGAAGCACCATAATATAGCGGTCCGGTTGAAGGGCCCTTAACTAGCCCAATCACTAGAAGCTATAGCGCACCTGGCCACCAACCATCATCGGGGGTGCATATTGAGCAGTGTTACCCAAAATACCAAGGTTTAGGTTATAGATTTTGTATTCTTCATCGAACATATTTTTAACCCATGCCACCAGCTCTAGCGACTCACTCGCACTCAACCACGTCACGCGCGCGTTGGTTACGTTGTAGGCCTCTTGTAACGAACCACCGGCATTCGTCACCTCGAACCATTGATCGTCGTTGTAGTTACCATCGATCTGGAACGCAAGATTGCCACCCAGCGCATCCATATTGTAGCGGGCGAGGTAGTTCAAGCTAAACTGAGGGGCATTCGGTAACTCGTAGCCACTGATTTCCTTAACTGGCCAGTCAACCACAACCCCAGGCACCGGTGTTGCTTGCACGTCAGGCCCGAAAACCGTATCCACTTCGGTATCGAGGAAAGAGGCGCCCAATACAAAATCCCAGCTCTCACTAGGCGTCCAAAAAAGCTCTAACTCACCACCCATGGACTCCGCGTCAGAATTACGAATTTGCGGGGTACCGCCATTGAACGAGAAGCCTTGATAGTCCTGATAATCGTAGTAGAAAACGGTACCGTTGATACGCGCCTTACCGTCAGCCAGGGTTGACTTGAAACCGGCTTCATAGCTGATTAACACTTCTTCATCGTGTCGGATGGTATCTAAGTCAACACCCGATGACACAGTCCAGTTGCCGCCCTTGATGCCACGATTCCACGACGCAAACAGCAATGTGTCATCGGTCATGCGGTAATCCAACTGGATACGGCCGGCCCAATCGCCGTAATCCACCTCGTCTTGATCACCATTAACCGCCGCTACCTGTGCAGCAAAATCAAACAACAAATCAGGACCTATACCTGCCGCCTCATCGACAAAGGAAGACACAAAAGTCATGTCTTTGTCGTCCTGAGACCAACGCAGGCCAGTGATTAAGGTCAATGCATCACTGATATCGAATTCAGTCTGGCCAAACACCGACCAGTTTCGGGCATCGATCTGATAGTCCTGATCCACCGCCGGTGCAATGGCGTCCTGGGCATAACCGAGTTCCTCAGCAGCACCAAAAGCGGGCGAGCCAGCCGTGCGAGCCTGGTTATCCATGGCTATGTCAAGGTAGTAAAATCCCGTCTGCCATCGGATGTTATCGGTCTCGCCACTGAGACGGAATTCCTGACTGAACTGCTCCTGATCAGCCACAGTGGTGAATTCAATAATGGGCACAGGAATACCGTCACCGTCCTCGGTGTAAAACTTCTCCACCGCCATGTAGTTGGTAATGGATTGCAAGTTCATACCATTGGCGAATTCATGCTGAATATTGAGGGTGTAATTTTCGATCGTGCGATCAAGGTAGCCCGGGTAATCTGAGTAGTGTTCGAAGGGCTCATCGGCATCCCCTTCAAAGATCGCCAAGCCGGCCTCGTTCACCGGCGCAAAACAATTGATCTGACTCTCGCAAAAGAAGATATCGGGTGTGATTTCAGCGGGCGCGCCGATAACATCAGTGACAAACGCTTGGAATTCGGGCGGAATATAGGCGTTATCGTTTGGTCCGTAGGGTAAAAAGTTGTACCCACCGGTAGGGACCTTATCGTCTTTACTGTACTTAATGCCTAGGTCGACCAAAGTATTTTCACTGACATCCCATTGCACGGACAGCCGCCCGGCATAGCCATCCATACCACCGATATCAACACCCGAGGGTGGCGGGAAGTCGTCTGCAGTCAGGGGCGCATCCGCATCACCAAAGGGATAAACCTTAGACTCGATGTAACCATCCATCTCGTTCCAGCGGCCGGCCAAGCGCACGCGCACGCTATCGCTGATGGCACCACCAATAGCACCCTCGATTGCCTTGCGGCCGTAATCACCTGCTTCAGCCTGTAGGTAACCGTTGGTCTCGTCATCGACCGCTTTATTGGTGATGTAGTGAACGAGGCCACCTGTAGCGTTCCGGCCAAACAGCGTGCCTTGCGGGCCACGTAGTACCTCTACCCGCGCCATATCGAACATCTGACCATTAATAGCCTGCATGCTCGAAACATAGGCATCGTCGATGTAGACCGCAATAGGGGCTTCTAGATTATCTGTGAAGTTATTCTGCGATACACCACGTATGTTAAAGGTAGTGAGACTCGGCGAGAACGTGTTCAGCTGCATCCCAGGAATTTGCTGAGTAATGTCAACATTGTTATCAAAACCCAACGCATCGAGTTGCGCTCCATCGTAAGCAGTGACTGAAACGCCCACATCCTGCAGGTTTTGTTCACGCTTCTGGGCGGTTACCACAACCTCTTCGAGTACATTGGCTTCAGTAGTGTGGATACTTAATGCGGTCAGGGCTGCTACGGTGGCAATACTGAGGGGGCTCTTTTTAATCTGAGTCATGATGTGGCTCCGTTGGGAATATATTTTTTTTGCGAACGTCAACATGTGTCGGGAGGACAAAACCCGAACAAACGATCTAGGTAACACGTTACGCTTACTAGCGAGTAAGTCAATATCCGGTAGGACGGTTAGCGTCGGCAATTGTCTCGTAACTGCAAGGTCATGTTTGACCCAGCCGTTGGATCATCTTCAACCCCATTACGCAACGTGCCGATTGCAGAGCACGTCACCTCGACAACATCGCCGGGCTTTAGGTACTTGGGGGGATCGAAACGTGCGCCTGCGCCATTAGGTGTGCCGGTCGAAATGACATCGCCGGGCTTCAGCGTGTAAAAAATCGACAGGTAACTGATCAGATAGTCGAACGGGAACATGAGATTGGCAGTTGTATCCTGCTGCCGCAATTCGCCATTGACCCGTGTTTCCAAGGTCAACCGAGCAGGGTCATCGACCGCATCGGCGGTGACCATGTAAGGGCCAATACTACCCGTACATGGAAAATTCTTACCCTGAGTCACATTGAACTTAGCGTGGCGAACCCAATCTCTAATCGTGCCCTCATTCATCAGGGTGTAACCAGCTACGTAATCCATGGCCCGATCCTGAGGGATGCGATGGCCTTCTCTACCAATCACAATGACAATCTCCCCCTCATAATCAAGCTGGGGGCTCTCGGGTGGTCGCCACAAATTTGCACCGCTACCGGTAAATGACTCAAAGCCTCGCATAAACAAGCTAGGCCACTCTGGGTCTGCCGAGTTGTCTTTGTACTCTGCATTACGGTTAGCGTAGTTCACCCCGATGCATATGATTTTTTCTCCGCGAACAACCGGAGGTAGTAATCGAACGTCCTCGAGGGCGATATCAGGGGCCATGCCAGCCACCCTCGATTCAAGCGCCTCATAGTCGATCCCCTCACGTAACAGCGTCAGGATCGAACCTCCATCACGGGCACCAAGATCGACAATACCGCCAGCGGCTACCACACCCCAGGATTCTGAGCCGGCAGATTCGAAACTAACTAAGCGTGAAGGCATGGTGCTTTCCCTGCGGTGATTAACGGGCGACGGGGTCTGGCGGCAATGACTTGAAGACCCCAATAGTTAACGCGTTACCGTTCTACCAAATGTAAGCGGAAGGGTCTAGCAAGAGAACCCAGCAGGCGGATAATGCGAACGATTTACAGGCTACGAGCCCAGCATGAACGACGAGCCACCATGGGGGAGGAGTAGCTCGAGATCCGTAACGATCAGCCATCGGCACTGTCAGGGGCCGTATCGCTCGAGTGAAACCTCAGGACGGACCTGCTGGTTGCACTCGATAATACCCCTCAAAAGACAATAGACTCCCGGTAAGGACTATGGCCCCAAGTATCATGGCATATCGACAACATCCTTTACCCTTTTTTATTTCATTGTTAGAGCAAAAAAAGGCCGACTTATGCCGGCCAAGTTCAACGTCTTTAAGGACCGCTCAGAATGTATATTCGGCTGTGGCGTACCACTCTCGCCCACGGTTGTAACTACCCTCGATAAAACCAACACCCGGCTGGCTAAAGCCCGAGAACAAGTATAGTTCGTCATTGACATTTTTAACGCCAACCCGCACCCGCCAGGTTTCGTTGGGATCCCATGCCGCACTGAGGTTGAGTAGACCAAATGCATCCTGAGCCAGCAGCGGCGTGTTTTCAGCATCATTGAAGTGGTCGTCTTTCCACGTATAGTCTGCACGCAATAACCAATCACCCATCGAAGTCGGCACGGTGTAATCAATAGATGCGTTGAATGAGTGCTCAGGGGTATTGGCAAATGCAAAGCTCTCATCAATGGTCGCGTTCGGATCGGTAATCTCGGTGTACTCTGCCGATAAATAGGAATAACCCAATAACAGCTGGAGGTTTGGTGTTGGCATTGCCATTATCTCAATCTCCATACCCTCGATAGTCGACTCACCGGCGTTAACGGTAATCGGTGTAATGCCCTCTTGGTTGATGATTTGAAGGTTGGTGTAGTCGGTTGTAAATGCAGCGGCGTTGACACGCACACTGGTGAAGTCAAGCTTTATACCTGCCTCCCAAGTATCCGCTTCCTCTGGCTCAAAGGGACGAACACCCGCCTGAGGATCAACAGTACGACCGGTATACCCCCCTGACTTGAAGCCCGCAGAATAAGAAACATAAGTAAAGACCTGGTCGGACCATCGGTAGTCCAGACTCACGCGAGGCGAAGTATCCGTAAATTTCACTGTATCACTGTCAATGAGTAGCTCAATGGGATTGACCCCCTGGGTTACATGGACCGGGTTGTAGTCTTTCTCGTCCCGGGTATAACGAACCCCAGCGGTAGCACTGAGCTTATCAGTAAAGTCATAGGTCAATTGAGCAAATGTCGCGACCGATGTGTTCTCAACATCATTAGCCTCGTCCAACCACAAATTAATAACAGTTCCCGGAAGCCCAGTGGCTGCGAGGTCGACCTCCAACCCAAGCGGCACTTGAACCCGGTCATAGCCCTCCTCTCGGAAGTAATAAAAACCGGCCAGCCAACTTAAGCGGTCGTCCATTGCTAAGCCCGTAAACTGAAACTCTTGGGAGAATTGCTGATGTTCATAACGGTTGTGAGTGTGGTCCAAAATAATAGGTGAGCTGTCACCATCGCGTCCGAACTCGGACTCGAGGTCACGATAGGCGGTAATAGATTTGAAATCGCCCCAACCGTGGCTGCTGTTCAGGGTTAGTGCCACACCGTACAGGTCGTAATCCGACTGGGAAAACGCATTGCCGTAGGTGGTATGTTCGTCGCCCGTGATCCATCGAGAGTCGTATACAAGGCTGTTTATGTTGAGACCGGGCACCAGTAAGCCCGCCACCGCCGCGTTGTGGGCATCGGCAAGCGCCGCTCCCGTACCGTAAGTGGGTGTAAAGCCCAGCAGTGTCGACGCTGGCGCCGTCTCACGCGCACGAGATACATCAACCGCTAAACGCGCTTGCCAATTCTCTTGGTCATACAGGAACTTTGCTCGGAACGACTGACTGTTGACTTCACCCAAGGCACTACCATCGCCATACACGTTGCCGCCGTAGTACGCATCGGGCGCTGAACCCGCAGGAACGGTTTTTGGCACATAGTCATCCGGGAATGGGAGCCGCTCACCGTAGCCATCTTGAGTTTTGGACGAGAATGCGAATGAACTGGTCAAGCTGTTGCTGATCGGCAATTCAACCCGCCCCCGAACATCCAATCTATTGTCAGTACCGACGGTAACATTCATGGTCCCTGCGGTTTCAAATGCAGGGTCACGGGAGTGCAAAGAAACTGCGCCGCCGATGGTATTGCGGCCAAACAGAGTACCTTGTGGGCCTTTCAGGACCTCTACGCGCTCCACGTCAAGCAAGTCAATAAGGCCACCCACTGAGCGCGATACATATACATCATCCACATAGAGACCTACACCTGGGTCAATCGTGAGCAAGAAGTCGCTCATACCGATACCACGAATAAAGGTTGTCAAGGTTGCCGAGCTACCGCTAATCGCTGCGGTTGGGTCCATCTCAAGGCCGGGCGTCCAATCGGCGACCTGCGCGATATTAATCAGTCCCTTGTCTTCCAAGGTGTCGCCAGTAAAGGCAGTCACAGCAATGGGGACGTCTTGCAGGCTTTCCGATCGCTTACGTGCGGTAACCGTTACCTCTTCGAGTACACCAGCTTGGGCATTGGCATCAAATGCCACCACAGCAGCAATCACTGCTGCGGCGATAATCTTGGGCTGAAACCCCTGTTTTCGTATGTTTGTAGCCACGGTATGTACCCTCTTGTGTGCTTGTTATGAGCTTGTTAAACGCGCCTGACGCCTAAAGTGGTCGGTTAAGACTCTTGCAGCGTAAAGTATAAATAATGCGAAAAATTTGACGCTTTACTGATACGGCAAAACTTCTATTCCGTATAGGAATGTGTCACTTTTGTAACGCTGACCTTGGCGCCATGACGCTGAAGGCATCAATAACAAATATAAACGGGAGAAACTCGTGGTGATTGAAGCAGCCCAGTACAGCACGCAATCAGTGCCCGCAGCTCAACAGCTCGAATATTGGAATGAACTTATATGTCGACGTTTCACATTACTTCAGTGCGAGGCGAAACCCGTTTCAGGCTACCGAGGCAGCCTTGCCACCATCGATTTAGGTAGCGTTCAGTTATCGAAGGTCAATGTTGACCCCGCGGGCGTGTTTCACTCAAACACTCTCGTGGCCAACACTGAGGAAGACGCCATGTTGATGCACCTGCAGGTGAGCGGTGAGAGCATCAACACCCAGCGGGACAGAGTGCAATTTCTACGTGCGGGTAACTATGCGTTCTGCAACACCACTGAACGCTATTCGGTAGAATTTGAACAACCTATGACAATGCTGGTCGCCAAGATTCCGACGCCGGAGTTTCGGCAAAAAACAGGCCTGGATCCCTTCAGCGTAACGTGTAATCACCATGCCATGATCAGCGGCCAGGCAAGTTTGGCAGCCCAGATGACCCTGAGCGCTTGGCGAACGCGCAATAACTATGCCAGCGCACAATCGCGACAAGCGCTGGGTGAAGCCATTCTCTCAACGATAGCGGCGGAAGCGATTAGCCGGTTCAAAACAGAGAAATGCGACGGCAATCGCTATGAATTCGTTTTTGCTAGGGCGCAACGATTCATTGCGCGCCATCTAGCGGATCCGGACCTAGACCAATCGAAAGTCGCCGCGTCGCTTAACATATCAACACGCTACCTACGTTATTTATTTGCACAACACGACACCACGTTTTCCCGCTACTTGCTGGAACAGCGTCTAGTTCGCGCCAAGAACCAATTACTAGGGACGCCTGACTCCCGCGGCCGAGTTTCGCGAATAGCCTACGAGTGTGGGTTTAACAATGTTTCCCATTTTACTCGTGTGTTTACCGCCGAATTTGGCCATCCACCGTCGAAAGTCTATCGATCAGGCTAACGGCGCGTAACGCATTGCCGTGGCGAGCAATTAGTTAACGTGTTACCTTTCTCCTCGATTCGCAGTAATACTTGCCGTCTAAAATAAAGTCCGAGGACACCACGATGACCAGCAACTCCCCCCTTTATGAAAATCTTGAGCGGGCAAAGGGCTTTTTGGCTCGGTTCTCCAGCAGCGTCACCGGACACTACATTAACGGCAAATGGCAAGACACGGATGACGCTGACACCTATGACAACATCGAGCCGGCCAATAATACGAGTCTAGGCAAAGTGGTTGCTGGCACACCGTCCGATATGAATAGTGCCTGTGAAGCTGCAGCTGACGCCTTTGAAGACTGGGCAGATATGCCCGGTGCAGCCCGTAAAAAGCTACTGCATCACTTTGCCGACTTAATTGAGCAGCGAGCCGATGAAATAGCGCTAGTCGAATCGTCAGATTGTGGCCAACCTATACGGTTCATGAAGCAAGCGGCCATTCGCGGTGCCGCCAATTTTCGCTTCTTTGCCGATAAGGCTCCCGAGGCGCGCAATGGTCAATCACTGTTCCAGAGCGACCATACAAACCTGACTATCAGGAGCCCCATAGGCCCAGTGGGGATCATTACACCCTGGAACACGCCCTTTATGCTGGCGACATGGAAAATAGCACCCGCATTGGCCGCTGGCTGCACAGTGGTACACAAGCCTGCAGAGCTGAGCCCACTGTCCGCCACTTTACTTGCCGACATCAGTCAAGAAGCGGGAATTCCACCAGGTGTTTGGAATATGGTACACGGCTTCGGTGAAACGGTGGGCAAGCGATTGACCGAACACCCCGCGATCAAGGCAGTCGCCCTTGTAGGTGAGACAACGACCGGCAGCCACATCATGCGACAAGCGGCTGATACCTTAAAACGAGTTCATTTCGAGCTCGGAGGGAAAAACCCTGTGATCGTATTCGATGATGCAGACTTTGAACGTGCACTCGATGCGGTGGTGTTCATGATCTACAGCTTAAACGGGCAACGCTGCACGTCGAGTTCGCGGCTGCTCATTCAAAATGGCTTAAAAGACCGGTTTCTGAATGCATTGAAGGCGCGGGTCTCGAATCTGCGTGTCGGCCATCCTCTGGATCCCGCAACAGAAGTGGGTCCGTTGGTGCATCGTGGCCATTTCGAAAAGGTATTGGGATACTTCAAAATCGCCGTCGAAGATGGCGCATGCGTCGCGATAGGCGGTCACCGGCGTGATGATTTAGGTGATGGTAATTATGTCGCGCCCACACTCTTTACAGATGCAAGTAACAGTATGCGTATTGCTCGCGAGGAGATCTTTGGACCGGTGCTCACCGCGATCGGTTTCGACGACGAACAACAGGCAATTAGCATAGCTAATGACACCGATTACGGCTTAGCTGGATATATTTGGACCAAAGATACCGGACGCGCGCTGCGCATGGCACAAAAAGTCCAAGCGGGTATGTTGTGGGTTAATTCGGAGAATAATCGGAACCTACCATCGCCCTTTGGTGGCATGAAAATGAGCGGTATCGGGCGTGACGGTGGCGACTACAGCTTCGATTTTTATATGGAGACGAAAAATGTCTGCATCGCCCATGACACCCATACCGTGCCCGTAATGGGCCGTTGAGAGAGGAGTCCAGACATGGGAGATATTGCACTCGCCGCTAAAATTACCCATGTGCCATCCATGTATCTTTCAGAGATGGACGGTCCACACAAAGGCTGCAGAGAAGCGGCCATAGAAGGTCATCGGGAAATTTCTCGTCGATGTAGGGAGCTCGGTGTTGATACCATCGTCGTATTCGACACCCATTGGTTGGTGAATTCGGGTTATCACATCAACAACGCTCCTCACTTCAAAGGGGTGTACACCAGTAATGAGCTACCCCATTTCATCAAAAATATGCCCTACGAATACGATGGCAACACGGCTCTTGGCCAAGCCATCGCCGATTCTGCAGTTGCCACAGGTGTTAACGCGCGCGCCCACAGCGACACCACGCTCGCACTGGAATACGGTACATTGGTGCCCCTGCGCTACATGAATGCCGATCGCCGCTTCAAGGTAGTTTCTATATCGGCGCTATGTACCGTCCATGACCTCACGGACAGTGGTCGCCTTGGCGCCGCAGTGCGCGACGCAGTGGAAAACCACTACGATGGCAAAGTGGCTGTTTTAGCCTCCGGATCACTGTCCCATCGCTTCGCACAAAATGGCGTCTCTGAACAGTTCTTGCACAAGGTATGGTCACCCATGCTTGAACACATGGACCACGAGGTTGTGCGCATGTGGGAGCGAGGCGATTGGGCTGAGTTTGTGGCGATGCTGCCGGAATACGCTGAAAAATGCCACGGCGAGGGTTTCATGCATGATACTGCCATGCTCCTCGGCGTCATGGGATGGGACCAGTATCGGGGCAAAGTGGAAGTACTGACACCTTATTTTGGTAGCTCAGGTACCGGCCAAATAAACGCCATCTTCCCCCTTGTCTGAGAGTAAAGCATGCCGCACTTTATCGTTGAATACGCTAATAATCTTCCGGATGAAGTGCTGGCGGTCGATGCCTTACTGAACACGCTCTGCCAGACCGCGGTGGCAACAGGTCTTTTTCCCGAAACAGGCCTGCGTGCCCGCGCCTACCGAGCCGATTGTCAACGGGTAGCCGGTGGCGATCCAAATACCGGCTTTGTGCATGTCTCAATGAGCGTTGGGCAGGGTCGCGAGCTTCAGGCACGCCAATCAGCCGGCGAAGCCATTTTTGATGCGCTGAAAACCCACATGAAACCATTGATGGCGGAGCGAAAAATTCTCTTGTCCTTTGAGATGCGGGAAATCGATAGCGTTAAGTTCAATTTCAAAAACATCTGAGGTCGCCATGTTGGACACCGATGCCATTCAGGCCGCAGCCCACGCACTTTATGAAGCTGAAAAGACACGCCAGCAAACACGTGCGGTCACACTGCAGCACCCTAATATGGACATGGATGACGCCTATGCGATTCAGCGCGCCTGGGTTGACCAAAAGATTGCGGATGGGGACCGAATCAGTGGCTACAAGATTGGATTGACTTCAAGGGCTATGCAGCAAGCCATGCACATTGACACCCCCGACTTCGGTATTTTGCTAGAGAGTATGGCTTTCCCAAATAACGCGGTGATCAATACCGGCGATTTCTGCGACCCACGAATTGAAGTCGAATTCGGCTTTGTCATGAAAAAACCGCTGCGTGGCGAGCACGTAACCGTCGCTGAGGTGCTTGATGCCACCGACTACATCGTTCCCTCGCTCGAGCTTATTGCAGCAAGGAGTTATCGTGTTGATCCCGACACTGGCTATACCCGAAAAGTATTTGACACCATATCGGACAATGCAGCTAACGCGGGTTATATCGTGGGTGATCAGCGCATTAACCCAACTGGAATCGACTTGCGCTGGGCGGGAGCCATTCTCTACCTCAACGGTGAGGTTGAGGAGACAGGACTTGCAGCGGGGGTCATGGATCACCCAGCCCACGGGATCTGCTGGGTTTGCAAACGATTTGCGAAACACGGCATAGGCCTAGAACCCGGTCAGTTTGTGCTGAGTGGCTCTTTTACCCGACCGGTAGTTGCTCGCCCGGGTGACCATATGGTTTGCGACTACGGCTCGCTGGGACACATCACAGTCAACTTCGTTTAGAGGCCCGCAATGGAGTTGCCCAAAAATCGATTTCTTACTCGTCTCAGGCTTCAGCGCACACTGTGGGGTTGTTGGCTCGGCTTGCCGGATGCGAACGTAGCCGAAATAGCAGCAGGTGCTGGTTTTGATTGGCTACTTATCGACCATGAGCATGCCCCTTTTGAGTTGAGCGATGTGATGGCGCATTTGCGCGCGATTGAACCCTATGACGTCGCACCATTAGTGCGCCCAGTTAATGGGGACCCCGCGCTATTGAAGAAATTTTTAGAGATGGGGGCACAAACCTTCATCATCCCCATGATCGACACTGCTGAACAGGCTAGCGCCTGCGTCAACGCGGTCTACTACCCCCCAAAAGGTCTGCGCGGAGTTGGCACGTCTTTGGCCAGAGCGGCACGTTGGAACCAAGTAGACAACTACTTACACAGAGCCAATGACGAAATTTGCCTCATCGTTCAAGCGGAGACACTAACGGCACTCGCTAATCTCGATGACATCTTGGCTGTCGACGGCGTCGATGGAGTTTTTATCGGCCCCTCGGATTTGGCGGCGTCAATGGGTATCATTGGTCAAGGCGATGATCCCCAACTGATTGAAGCCTGTATTACGGCCATACTAAAGATCAAAACGGCGGGCAAAATCGCCGGCATTCTCACGATGAGCGAACCCATGATTGAGCGCTGCATCGCTGCTGACACCGACTTCATTGGCGTTGCGGTCGATACATTACTGATCGGTAATGCTATGCGCTCCGCGGCCGATGCACGCATCAAAAGCCGATTAGCAGCGCAGTAACAAAATCAACTGCGAGGTACCAATGCAAGCACGCGACAAGGGCTACCCGAACCATCCCGAATCTTAAGCGGTGCCGCAATCAAAACGGCACCCGTAGGAGGAAGCTGATCCAGATTGGTAAGACTCGCCAAACCGCACTTATTGGCTCCATGCATCAGATTGTGGCAGGGGAACATGGGTTCCTGACCAGAGGCTTGCCCCGCATCCGTACCCACGGTTTCAGTTCCGACGCCGATGATGTCCCGCTCTTCGGCCAAAAACGTGATCGCGGCAGGGTCCCATCCTGGATTGTGGTGCCCATCGGTTCGTTTATTGAGGAATTCAGACGGAGTCTCACGCTTAGACCAATCCGTTCGATACAGCACCCAAGAACGCCGCGGTATTTCGCCGTGGCGAGCCTCCCAATCCTTTAAAAAATCGACCGTGAGTAAAAAATCTTCGTCGGCCTGTACGGCGGATGTGGCATCGACAACGACAGCGGGCGCAACGAAACGATCCGTGGGTAGTGTATCGGTGGCATGGTTTTCGTGATCTTTACCCGTTATCCAATGAATCGGCGCATCGAAATGGGTTCCGGTGTGTTCACCGCATTTAATGTTGTTCCAATACCAAGCGGGGCCGCGCTCGTCGTAACGGGATATTTCCTCCAAGGCAAATGGCCAAGATTGTTTCCAGCCGAACTCTTCAGGCAACTGCAATATAGGGGTGTGGCCATCAAGTGTGACGCTGAGATCAACAATCCGGACACTGCCATCAAGTAAAGCCACTGCTAGTTCCGATAAAGCATGCATGGTCATCGTACGATTTTCCTTATTTGCAGTACTGCATTAGCCTTCACAGCATAGAGCCAAAAGATTCTTCATGGACTACTTCAAACATCTTGCCGATAAAACTGGGACGCGCGGGAAGTGGCAAACATTTCAAACCTAAAATATAATTCATGTCACAGGATTGCAATGCAGGGTGGAGCCTAATATCGTGAGCGTTCCCGTTCAATCACCGCGTGTAGCCGTTCGCAATGCGCTCGATAAACACGGCACACGCGAAGCGATTCACATACCGCTCACCGCCTGCTCCGGTTATAGCGCCAAATCCATCTCCGTGACCTATCAAACGCTCAATGATGCGATAGATAGCGCAACAGCCACATGGCAAGACAGTGGCGTCAATGGCCGCATTGCATTGGTGCTAGAGAATCGTATCGAGTTCTTTGTCCACTGGCTGGCACTCAATGCGCTTGGGGTAAGCGTTATCCCGATCAACCACGAAATGCTCGATAGCGAGATCCCCTATTACTTCGAACATGGTGAAGCGCAGGCCGTCATCACACTGACGGAATACCGGGACCGTATGCAGAGAATCAGTGCGGGACTGGGAACGCCTATTCCGGTAGTCACTCCGCAAGATATCCATACGCTGAACTTTGGTCCACCCTGCTCCGTGGTCGAACCCCACGCAGATACCGAGTGTGCCCTGCTTTACACATCGGGTAGCACCGGCAAACCCAAAGGCTGTATGTTGAGTAATGATTACTTTATCCAGCAGGGGTTGTGGTACCAAAAGCTTGACGGTCATATAAGCCTACAGGAGGGCCAGGAACGCTTACTCACACCCTTACCCCTAAGCCATATGAACGCCATGTCGGTATCGACCATGGCTATGTTTATGTCCGGTGGCTGCCTAATTCAACTTGATCGCTTCCATCCTTCCACCTGGTGGCAAAGTGTCCGTGATTCTGGCGCGACGGCACTGCACTACTTAGGGGTTTTACCGGCCATTTTGTTAGCCTTACCACCGACTAAGAATGATGACTTTTCTGGGCAAGTGCGCTTCGGCTTTGGCGCGGGTGTGAATCCAACCCATCATGAAAATTTTGAGCGTCGCTTCGGCTTTCCATTGATCGAAGCTTGGGCAATGACAGAGTGTGGGGCTGGAGGGGCGATCATTGCCAATCTTGAGCCTCGTCGTGTGGGTACGTGTTGCTTCGGCAAACCCTCGCCTGAGGTCGAGTGGCAGCTGGTTGACGAGCATAAGCAGCCTGTCGCAACCGGTGTGCCGGGTGAGCTACGGGTCAGAGCAGCCGGCTCGGATCCGCGACGGGGATTTTTTTCAGGCTATCTCAAAAATCCAGAGGCAACCGCTGAGATTTGGCAGGATGGCTGGCTCAACACCGGCGATGTTGTGGTCGAACTGGACAACGGGAGTTTGGCTTTTGTCGATCGACGCAAAAATATCATCCGCCGATCCGGTGAGAACATTTCCGCCCTTGAAGTCGAAGCAGCAGTATCGACACATCCTGCCATTCAAACTGCGGTTGCAACGGCGGTCCCAGATGAAATACGTGGTGATGAGGTGGCTCTATGCGTGATGCTGAATACAGGATTCGTCGCATCTAGGGATCTGGCCCTCGACATCCAACATAGCGCACTTGAGCAGCTCGTGTATTTTAAGGCGCCTGGGTGGTTGATCTTCTGTGAGACGATTCCAGTTACAGCATCCAACAAACCTAAACGCGCCGACATCAAAATACTCGCTCGCAATCTCTTAGAAGCTGGCGACGCCTTCGATCTTAGGCAGCTCAAAAAAAGGATCAAGAGCGGATGATGGGATATCAGGGGGTAGCTTTAGTAACACCAGTGACTTGGGGTTACGCTAAGCAGAGTCCCCACGGTGCAGCCTGGTTTATCGGCTCGGTTCTCCGTGAGATGTGTAAACGCGCAGGCATCGACAAAACACAGGTAGATGGCTTCGCTGTATCGAGTTTTTCACTGGGTGTTGATTCAGCGGTGGCACTCACCCAACACCTGGGTATACGCCCGCGCTGGATTGAACAGGCTAATGTGGGCGGCGTTTCAGGAATCGTCGCACTGCGACGTGCAGCCCGTGCGGTGCAGTGTGGTGAAGCAGACATAGTAGCTTGTATCGGAGGCGATGGTGCTGCTCACCGCGCCTTCGAAGCTACCGCAGCCAATTTTTCCAGCTGGAGTATTGATGCTTCCTTCCCTTACGGCGCCGCGGGCCCGAATGCTGCTTTTAGCCTAATAACCAGTCACTACATGGCAAAGTTCGGCGCTCGACGTGAAGATTTTGCGCGCATTGCAGTGGATCAACGCTACAACGCTAACTTCTATCCCGGTGCTTTACTTGGCCACAAGACCCTTAGCGAAGCCCAATACCTGCAAGCACGCCCCATCGCAGGGCCACTACATCTCTTTGACTGCGTCATGCCTTGCGCAGGTGGTGAAGGTTTTATGGTCATGAGTGAAGCACGGGCACGGGCACTGAATCTGCCGTTCGCGGGCATCCTCGCCACCGATGAGTTACACAATGCCCACGCCGAAGACCCCGTGCAATATCGGGGCGGCTGGACGGAATACATCGAGGCTTTCTACCAGCGTGCCGGTTACGGCCCTGAAGACATGGATTTTCTCCAAACCTATGACGACTACCCCGTCATCAGCATGATGCAGATGGAGGATCTAGGGTTTTGTGCCAAGGGTAATGGGAGGCAGTTTGTCAATGAAACCGATATGCGCTTCGACCACTCGGGATCACCCAAATACAAATTACCCCACAATACTTGCGGCGGTCAGCTCTCCTGTGGCCAAGCGGGTTCAGCCGCCGGATTTCTGGGTGTTACTGAATCGATTCGCCAACTCACGGGCCAAGCAGGAAACCATCAAGTGCCCGGAGCTCGCTTGGGGCTAGTAAGTGGCTATGGCATGGTTAACTACGATAGAGGCCTCTGTTCAGCGGTCGCCATGCTAACGAGGACAAAAACTTGATAGCCAGCGAGAAGATCAAACGTCGCCTGAAATTTCACAGGCCCTCTCTGCGTGCACGCGCTCGTGCCCCTAAGCAGCGCACCTCACTGGGAGCACAGTTCTCTGCCGCCAATCTATCGTCGAGTCTCGCGATGCAGCACTGCACCCATTGCGGGTATGTGCAATACCCCCCCACCGAACTTTGTGGTCGCTGCCTGGAGGATGCTCTGGTGTATCGGGACACAATCGGCACAGGTGTGTTACTAGCGCGAACCGAGTTGCACCACAGCCTATGGGAGTTTTTCAAGCGTCGTTTACAACAGGGTACTTGGGTCATGGGTTCAGTAAAACTGGATGCTGGGCCCGTGGTACTACTACACATTGGTGACATCCGCTTGAAGCCCCGGGACAGGGTCATCGTCTTCAGTCACAGTGATAACTCTCAATCCGTGGTCTTGATCGCTGTGCCTGAAGACTGCGACATCACAGAATCAAGTACACGACATGAGATCGTGGGTAGTCTGGGTTTGGATCAACCTGCGTTGAAGGAGGGAGGCATCTGACACAGCGCGGTTAGTGCATAAAGTGGCCCAAAGCACCAAACCAGTTAAGGAAGCGAACCTATGAAACAACATGACACCGTGGTAGTGACAGGGGGTAGTACCGGTATTGGTGCTGCTATTTGCCAGCATTTTTTAGAGGCTGGGTTATCCGTGGTAAACCTGTCACGACGCCCACTGGGCTGGTCCAATCCAAAACTCCATAACATCACCGTTGACCTGAGTGATCGACTAGCTACCGAGGAGGCAGCCAAAGAAACGGCAAAGGACTTTGTCGTGACTGGATTGGTACACAATGCGGGGCTCATCCGAGCCGATGTCATCGAAGATGTCGATCTCCATGACTATGATTATCTGAGCCAGGTTCACATCGGGGCAGCCATTTGCCTTACGCAATCGATCTTACCCACCATGAAGGCCCGAGGGTTTGGGCGAATTATTCTTATCACGTCCCGTGCAGCCTTGGGGCTTCGAACGAGGACCAGTTATACAGCCACCAAAGCGGGCATGATCGGTATGGCAAGAACGTGGGCATTAGAGCTCGGCTCCTATGGTATTACCGTGAATACGGTGGCGCCCGGTCCCATTGCAGACACCGAAATGTTCTCGGCAGTAACCGGTGATGACCAACAAAAACTCAATGCCATCGCCGCCAGCATTCCTGTCAAGCGATTGGGGCAATCCACCGACGTCGCCGATGCGGTAGCGTTCCTCGCAGGTGAGGGTGCTGGATTTATCACGGGGCAAACCCTAATGGTTTGCGGTGGTGCCAGTCTCGGCTCCCTGTCTCTGTGATGGGAACCCGCAGACAATCCAGTACGCCGGTGGCAACACCGTTTTCGATTGTGCCTTCAAGCGAGGAGCCGGTATGACACCGATACCTGACCGTAATCTCGATGCCTTAGTAACGGCAACCAAGGCCCATCGCAGTATCTATACCGATCCTGCAATTTTTGAACTAGAGATGACGCGTATCTGGGGGCAAGCTTGGATCTTCATTGGCCACGAATCACAAATCCCAAATCCCGGTGACTTCTTCACCACCCATATCAATCATAATATCCCTGTGGTCATGATCCGTGACAAAGAGGGTAGTGTGCACGTTTTACACAATCGCTGTGGCCACAAGGGCGCCAAGGTGGTTGAGCAACGCTCTGGCAATGTCCGCGGTGCACTGCGCTGTGCCTATCATGGCTGGAGTTACCGCTTTGACGGCAGTTTGCTGAAAGTCCCTAACGAGACCGGCTACGACAATACCGGCTTCGACTCCAAGGCTCCCTGTTACAGTATGCAACCTCTGGCACAGGTTGACAGCTACCGTGGCTTTGTATTTGCCACACTCTCTGCCTCCGCACCCAATCTCGTCACCTGGATGGGTGGCGCAAAGGACTGCTTCGATAACTTGTGCGACCGAGCACCCGAGGGTGAAGTAGAGGTCGCGGGTGGGGTACTCAGGTATGAGCACGCCTGCAACTGGAAATTCATTCTCGAGAACCTCAATGACACCATGCATCCCATGGTTACCCATGAATCAGTTGTTAAAGCAGCCCAGGATTACATAGCCACGTTGCCGCCAGAGGCCGTTGAACAGCGTCGAGAAGCGGAGATCATTCCCCCCTTTGGCGCTAGCTATGAAAAATTTGAGGACAGCGGTATCACGGGCTTTCCCTTCGGCCACCACTATGACGGCGGAAAGACCAGTATTCACGCGGATTACTCGGTGGATCCCGAGTACCACGCGGCAATGGTCGCAGCTTATGGGGAGGCACGGACAAGAGAGATTTATGCCTTCAACACCCACAACGTATTGTTCTACCCGTCACTCACCATTAAGTGCGCCGTACAAAATATTCGTGTTATAAGACCTATTAGCGTTAATAAATTCATCGTTGAAACGTGGTCCTTTCGCTTGAAAGGCGCCCCAGAGTCCATGCTACAGCGGACTCTTCTGTATTCGCGACTCATTAACTCGGCAATGGGTATGGTCGGACCTGATGACCTTGAGGTCTACCGGCGAACCCAAGAGGGTCTTGCCTCTCCATCTAACGAATGGGTGGAGTTCCACCGACAGTATGGAAGAGACAAAGTACTTGAAGACCGCATCGTGGGCGGGGGAACTTCAGATCTTGATATGCGCACGCAATACGGCGCATGGAAAGCCTACATGGAGGGGTCTATTTTCGAGGCAAAGGTCTCGGGAGTTGCCCAATGAAAAACGAGCATCGAATTGAAAATTTTCTCTACCAAGAAGCCGGCCTGCTCGATCAACCCAATCTCGATCAGTGGGTGACACTGTTTACAGAGGATGGCCACTACTGGATGCCCGCAGCAGAAAACCAGAGCGATCCTTTGAATCATATCTCACACGTGTATGACGACCGGGTCATGATGGAAATCCGTCGGCGGAATTTTGTACATCCACGCGCATCGTCGAAGGATTGGTCAATTCGTTGCTCCCACCTGATAGGCAATATCCGTGTCGGACATCAAAGCGCAAACGGGGATATCTGCGTTACTTCCAATCAACATGTCGTCGTTTGGTATCGTGACGAGCAACGGGTATACGCCTACCGGGGAACTCATATACTGGTACCCGATTCCTCTGAAGATGAATTCAAGATCCGACAAAAACGGGTTGATCTGATCAACCCGGAAGCGCCGCAGTGCTCTCTTATTATCTATCTGTAGTCATTGTCCTGTGTTGTCTCACAAACTACTGGGCACGATAAAGCCCCCCTGCGACCACGTATAAAATGACCCGGCATACACCTGTTTCAGGCCGTAGCTACGAACCATATAGCGATACCCCGGGCGCCAGGCGGTATCCTCAAAATGGCTGTCCTCGAGTAGCCCACTGATCGGTTCAAACCTGTCTGTTTCTGTGTTTAACCGCAATACTTGATACCCGAGCACGTCAGCCGCGTCGGCAGTTCGCCAACGCAGTATGGCAGTTCCACTGTCTATCTCGCCGCTGAGACCTGCGGGGGGAGTGAGTGGAAAAGCACGCAATGTTGGATCACCGAGTAAATTCACCCATACCGGCGCCCGCCACAAGTAGTTACCCATCGGGTAATAGTCTACGGCGTCTTGGTAGTCGCCAAAGTACCAGGGGCCATTGTTCACCGTCGCAAAGTGAACATCACCGATGGAGCCCCCCAATGCCATGCGTTGTAGCCACCAAGCGGGCCTAGCTCCCCACCCCACCGCAAGGGTATAGCCTTCCTGCGCCAATAATTGAGTCATGGGGTTGCCTGGCTTCGCGAAATGCTGCTTGCCACTGCCAAAGTTAATCGCGAACACAGGCTTAATACCGGCGCCGGGGTATTCACTACCCTTCCAATGCCCAAAATCAACACCCCACAGATACGGCTGTGTGACACCAGTATCGTGGTGACCGCCATCGCTCACCTGATCAGGCCCCACGATGTTATTGAGCATGGTGATCTCCACCGATAAATGACCACTTTGACCGTAGGCGTTGCGTAAATCCCCCAACTCACCATGGCGCCATCGGTGGTTTTTCTCGAAGTAATGCTTCAAGTGCGCAAGCTCAACTTCGGGATCGCCCGCAGCAAGGGGCGCGAAATCAATACGACCGACATGCATATCAATGCGCAAATCGGGCAAGCGATTTTGCAGCAGTTCACCCTTTGCATTTTGAGCCCAGCGCTGCCCCAAATCCGCATAATAAAGGTCACTTTCATGGGGTTGGGGGTTGTGACCGTCGGGTCTCACCTGCCCCGTCATCACAATGGGCACATGGCCCACTAAAATGAGTGCACGGGTCGCGGTACCGGCTTTGTCAGCTTCAAGGGCGAGCCAATCACGGAGCTGACTGGCATGGGTCATGTTGGACACCAAATCGGTTCCGTTGTGCCTAGGCACGCTCCGTCGCAGGACATGCCAGCCATCACCCACAAGATCATCCACGAACCGCTGCAATTCGGGAGTCAGTGCTGACTCAAGGGTGCTATCGACCACTAGAAACACAACACCGCGCCCCTCGGGTGCGTCGACCTCTCTGCCCGCCAACCAGTAACCAACCTGAACATCATCTCCGTCGGTGCGGGTGATGCGATATTCATAGGCTTTACCGGGCTTCACCGTCTCGTCTACATAGACGCGCCGATGCCGGATACCCTCAGCCAATGGCCACCAGCTTGCACCGCCGCGCTCACCTAACAAACGCCGATGAACATCAACGGTACCGGACCTTAGGGCATTTTTAGACTGCCAACTGAGACTCAATGCGCCCGTGTCACGCCACTGGCCGTCAACAACAAGAATACGCTCACTGTGCTGCCCTTCTTGACTGTGGGTAGGTACCACCTGAAGGCACAGCAACAACAGGGTTAACCATCGCCAACACCTAGCATCAAGACCCATGAAAACTCCGCTCTTTGGTTAAACAGACTGCTTGGCCACAACACTGTGCCAGTAGTTGTCACACATTGCCATTGTGAGCGCTGGCACCGCTGGTAGGAAAGCATCTACGTTCATTGATTCGCCAAATCATTGAACGTTCGCCGCATTGAATCATTCCCCTTAGTAGGCTATATCCTCTCTGTGGTCGGGGGTTTTTTAATCATCGTCCGTGACACCAATGGAACGGGAGGAACTACCCGCGTGAATATAACAACCGAACATCGCGATGAAATCACCATTGTCCATGCCGAGGGCCGACTCGATTTTGGTAACGCCAAAAGCTTTCAGAGTGCCATAGAGCCTTTATTCGAGCAGACCGAGGGTCATACCCGCGCTATCGTGGTGAATTGCAGCCAGCTTGAATACATCTCATCAGCCGGTCTAAGAGTGTTTCTTGTGGGCGCCAAGCTTGCCAACAAGAACGCCATGGGCTTCACCGTCTGCAACCTTTCACCACTGGTAAAAGACGTCTTTGACATTAGTGGCTTTGGCAACATCATGCCCATCTGCAGTGATTTGGAGAGTGCGCTGATCACGGTTAAGGATGCCTAATGAAGCGTCGACGATTGGCACTGCGCCGAGTTCACGATCAGCGTCTTCCTCTGCATCCCACAATCGATCCGCCAGCGCCTGGCAGCAATAGGTGTTGGCCTATTAGTGCTTCGATGGCCTTGTTGTTTATGTGCTGCATTAGCCTGTCCGCTACAGCACAGGACGTCATCAGCTCCGTCGAGCAGCTCAAGCAAATGCGCATTGGTGTGACACAGGGATCAGCCTACGATGTTTACGCTGATAAAAATTTCCCCGATGCAACGGTTTTACGCTTCAATTCTCAAGCCGATCTGATTACTGCGCTCGTCGCCAATAAACTCGATGCCGGCATGGCCGATGGCGCCAGTCTTCGCGCACTAATGGCGGAACAGCCCAGGGTCACGGCGTTTGGTGAGTCCTTATTCGACTCCCCATCAGGTGCGGGATTTCGAAAAGACAGTACTTCACTTAGGGGTCAATTCAACAAATTTCTGGCGCAAGCCAAGGCTGACGGAACACTGGAAGACATAGAGCGGCGCTGGCGAAAAGAAGGGCGCACCACCCTTCCCACTATCGCCTTTGACACCGACGCACCGGTTTTGAAGGTCGGTAACTCGATCATGGGTTTACCCAATGTCACCTATGTCGACAATTTGCTGGTGGGCAGCGAGATCGAGATCGCTATGCGCTTCGCCCAATCGATCGGTCACCGCCCCGAGTTTGTCACCGTCGACTGGGGCGCCCTTATCCCGTCGCTGATCAGTGGCAAGATTGATGTCATCATCTCCGATATGTTCATCACCCCCGAGCGGGAGGAAAGTATTGGGTTTTCCAACCCTTATCGACAGGAAGGCAATTATTTTTTCGTCCTAAAATCCCGTTTGTCTGGCGCGAACAATAGCAAGACGGCGCAAGAACCCATCGGTATCTTTGCTTCTCTTAAAGACAGCTTCTATCGCAACATTATCCGCGAAGACCGTTACAAACTTATTTTCAACGGGCTTTGGGTTACCGTCATCATCGCTTTAGGATCGTGCATATTGGGCACCGCATTTGGCGTCGCAATGGCCGCCATGCGCATGTCGTCACTGGCCATTCTTCACGTACCTGCACGCATCTTTATTGAGATACTCCGTGGGGTGCCGGCAGTTGTGCTCCTCATGCTGATTTTCTATGTTGTCTTCGGCTCAGTTAACGTCAACCCCGTGGCGGTGGCTATCTTTTCCTTCGGCCTGATGTTCGCTGCGTACAGCGCAGAAATTTTTCGCGCAGGTTTGCTGAGCATCGATCGCGGTCAAACCGAGGCTGCCGTTTCACTAGGATTTACCCAGTTAGGGAGCTTCCGGCACATCATTCTGCCACAGCTCATTCAACGGATTCTGCCGGTCTATCGGGGTGAGTTTATCTCGATGGTAAAAAACACCTCGATCGTCGGTTACGTCGCTGTTCAAGATCTCACCAAGGTTGGCGACATTATTCGCTCCCGCACCTTTGATGCATTCTTCCCGTTAATCATGGTCACCCTCATCTACCTGTTGCTCATTTGGTTACTGGGGCAAGGGTTGACCTACATCGAACGCCGAACCGATCCTGAGCGACGACGCGCGAGGTTAACCCCATGACCGACGCCATGATTCGCATTGAAGATTTGCACAAACAATTTGGCGACCTTCGGGTACTCAACGGTGTCGATGCAGACATCAGAAAAGGCGAGGTGATTTCGATTATCGGGCCCTCGGGCTGTGGCAAAAGCACGATGCTGCGCTGCTTGAACCTGCTTGAGCAACCGACCAGTGGGCGCATTGTCATTGAGGGTGAGGAAATCACAGCACCCGGGGCCGACGCACCACGCATCCGCCAACGGATGAACATGGTGTTCCAGTCGTTTAATTTATTTGATCACCTGACGGTCTTGGAAAATCTAACCATTGGCCCGTTGCAACTCTTGGGCAAAAGTGAATCCGAAGCCCGCAAAAAAGCCCTAGAACTGCTGCATACCGTGGGTCTTGCCGAACGAGCTAATCATTTGCCCAGTGAATTATCGGGGGGTCAAAAGCAGCGGGTCGCTATTGCCCGCTGCGTGGCGATGGACCCGGACGTCATCCTGCTCGACGAGCCTACCTCAGCCCTCGACCCAACCATGGTGAGTGAGGTCCTCGCAGTCATCCGCAACTTGGCGCGGCAAGGCCTGACCATGCTCATGGTGACCCATGAGATGGAGTTTGCGCGCGACGCCTCGAGCCGAATCTTTTTTATGCACGAGGGCCGCATTCACGAGCAGGGTCCACCCGATCAAGTATTTGATCATCCGCAGAGTCCCCTGACCCGCGCCTTTATTCAAAGGGTGCGCTCCCATGTAGTAAGCATCGATAGCCCCGACGTCGATATCTTTGCCATACATGGTGGTCTCGAGGGATTCTGCGAGAAACACCTCATCACACGGGATGTGGCACTCCGGCTCGATTTGGCAACCGAAGAGTTGATTGCTCTGCTATTACCGGGGCTTGAAAGCTTGAAACAATTCGAGCTTCGGGCAGAGTATTCTGAAACTGATCGCTCACTGGTACTCAGCGTCAACTTGCCCGCGAGCTTTGACAACCCACTCGATGGCACGGATATCGAGAGTGAGCTGAATCGACAGGTACTCGCACAAGCGGGTGGCGAGATAGACGTGGTTCGGCGAGAAACAAGCTACGATATACAGGTGACGATCCGACAACAGCCTAGCGCACAGCAGGCCTAGATATCGGGCTTTACTGCCCCGTGGTCACGGCACCGACCCGACGAGGATTGAGGGTACTCGATTCAATGACGCCGCAATCGCCGGGTAAGCCAGCAATCCAATCGCCAATCAGCGCCACACCCTCCTCGTGCACCAGCGAGCGCCCGAGTTCGGGCATCATCACGTCTGCCTGCCGCGATGCCATGCGATAGGTCAGGATCGATGCATCCGGCATACCGGGCAAAATACCGAAACGGTGACCACCCGAGCCCGGGCCCGCGGCAATAGGTGGTTTGCAAATGCCCAAGTTAGGCCCCGAGGTGGCCGATGCGTGTAAATGTAAGCCCGAAGTATCCGCAGGGCCCACGGGGTTATGACAGTGGGCACAGTTGATGTCGAGGTAAGCGCGAGCGCGAGCCTCGAGTGGTTCACGTGTGTCATGCCAAGCCGCGGCTCGAGGTATGTCATCAACGGCAGGCAGCCCCTTCAGGTATCCCGCCTCAGCTAAGTGCTTCAGTTGATTACGCGTTGATTTTGTCACGTTGCCTTCATGGGGGTTGCCCTCGCGAGAGCCCCCTTGATAGACAAGGTCTCGGTTAAGCTGACGTGCGGTCGGCCCTATGGGCTGCAATTTCCGAGTCGTGTTGTTAACCGCGTGACAACCCGCGCATTGATTAACGTTAGGGACTAAATAATCCACCTTTCGCCGTCGGCCGTCAGGCTCGGCGAGGGTAAACGCCTCTGAGTAACCTGTTCGAACAAGCCGCGCATCCTGCTGGTCCTCATTCCAGACATAGGGTAGCGCCACCCATCCCCCTTCCCGAAGCACCAATAGCCGGGTTTCAACAAGGCGTACTTGATCAAGATCAAGACTTGTCATGGCGGCGGTGCTTGCCCCGGGGTTGTCACCCCGCAGAACATGTCCCTCTGCATCAAGGGGGTAGTAGAAGGTTTTGCTGATCACCGTACCAACAGGAAAATCGAAGGTATCGGTTGGCGAGTAAGTGGCTGACTGGCCACTTGGCATCCACAGGGTGCGTAACTTTCCCGCGTGGTCACTGAATAGTGCCGAATTCAACGTGTAAGACTGCACCCCCGTGCCGAGATGCAATTGATCCCCATCGCGGTATAGCAAGCCCCAGTCAGACAACGCACTCGGGCGTCCTTCCGAGTGATAAACCGGCGCTGTTTGATTACCACACCCACCCAGAAAAACGAGCAAAATGAAGAGAGCTACAGGCATTAGAACGGCAAACTCACGGCAGACAAACGTTCATGCTGACAAGCGGTGTCCTCGACAATATGGGGCGCACTGTAGCCATTAGGGCCGTCGACATTGAGTAGCTGGGCCTCACCGTTATCTAAACAGATGCGGTAACGGGCGGGCAGCGTACCCTGCTCAACCAAGTCTTGATTAACGAAACCATCCCAAAGCACCTCGGGTAGTTCACCCGAGAGGCCAAACATCATGACACGCAGCGCCTGTAATTCCAGATTATCCGGATCACCGCCCCCCTCACCGAAGCTATTGTCGGCGATCCAAATGGTCTCGGGGTAAGGGTCAAAATTGTCTTGGGTGCCGATATCGGAAAAACCCGTCGAGAACACCGAGGAAATAATGACATTGGCGGTATCGTGATCACGAATCACGTTGTTAAAAATCTCAACCTTGTCGTTTGAATTAATCACAACGCCAGAGCCGGCCGGCACGCTGGCGACAGGGGTACCTGCGTGTCCAAAGTTATCGGTGTTGTTAGCCAATACTTTGTTGTCAAACACCCTTGTGCCATAGCCGGGCTGCGGTAGGTTGGGCATATTAAAGACGAGAATACCGCCCGTATTGTAGGTAGCCACATTGCCGTATACGTCGGCATCAATCGTATTTTCGATTTCAATGCCAGCGACGTTAAATTCTGCACGGCTGTTGCGCACAATGACGTTGCGTGACTGTCCCACATAAATACCCGCATCAGAAGCCCCGATGGCAACCACGCCATCGATGAGGGTATTCGTGGTTTGCACCGGATAGATGCCGTAAGCCCCATTATCTGTGTCAGGACCCTTGGTCCACTCGGTGCGCACGCGACGGATAATAATATTCTCGCCTTCGTTAATTTTCAGAGCATCGCCTCGGGTGTCTTCAATCGCTAGGTCTTCGATGGTGAAGTCATTAGCGGTCACCAAAAGTCCTTCCGCACCGGATGTCTGGCCTGCGAAGGACAACACGGTTTTATCCATGCCTTGGCCGCGCACCGTCACATTATCGACAGTGAGTGACAGGGACCGTTCAAAGGCAAACTTCCCGGCAGGAATCTCAATCACATCCCCCGGCTGAGCATCGATCAACTGGGTCATAAGGATCGTTTGATAATCCGAGTGAGCATCCGCTGACACCGGGCCCTGACGATCACCGCCACATGCCATCAGCGACAGTATTGTCAGTAATCCAGAGCATTGCATCCATCGATTCATGATTTCTCCCCGCACCGTGTCACCCCTCTCCCCAACACATGACATGCATAAACAGAGCGGTCATTTGGGCAATTAAAAACACGGCGTTCTTTATGATTATTGTGTTACACACACCGATAGTAAGAGCGAAGCATGTCCACGACAACTATCAGCGGAAGTGCTCTTCAGGCTCTAGGTCTGTTGTGCCAGGATTCTTCGTATCAAATAACAAAACCACAACACAGGCAGTAGCGATGGCAGACCTTCTGACTTTATCGACAGACGTGATCGATGGGCGTATTGAGTTGGCACAGGCGGGACCTTTAAACCGCATCACCCATGAATTTTCTGAATTGAACGCGCGGGTGGGCATGGTCGAGGCCTTTTCCCACTCCATCGTGTTCCGCACCGATGCGGGGTTAGTTGCCTTCGACACATCCAACGAACACGGTGGTGAGCGCTGTGTGAATGCCATAAGGCAGTGGGACAAGGCTCCTTTTCACAGCATTATCTTCACCCATGGGCATATCGATCATGTGGGGGGCTGCGGCGCCTTTATCGATGACAACCACGCAACCCAGGTTGTAGCCCACGAAAATGTAGCTCGCAGATTTGAGCGCTACCGACTTACCAATGGCTACAACCACGTCATTAACGAACGTCAGTTCGGTCAATTTCGCCGGCGAGGCTATGATCTCGCTGGCCAGGCACAGTTTCTACCGACGAGCACTCCAGAACCGGACATCACCTACAGCCACCGCCACAGCTTAAAGGTGGGCGATACCCACTTTGAGCTACATCACGCCAAAGGAGAAACCGACGATCACACGTGGGCTTGGATACCCTCAGAGCGTGCCATCTGTGCCGGTGATTTTTTCATTTGGGCGTTCCCCAATGCGGGCAATCCTCAAAAAGCCCAACGCTACCCAAGGGAGTGGGCCGCTGCACTGCGAACGATGGCCGCCATGGACGCCGAACTCTTCTTACCCGCACACGGTCTCCCCATTGCCGGTAAAGAGCGAATTCAATCGGTGCTCAATGACGTGGCCAACGCACTCGAGTCACTGGTTCAGCAAACACTGGCGCTGATGAACGAGGGGGCGCGATTAGACGACGTGATTCACTCCGTACAGCTCGATTCAGACATATTGGCGAAACCGTGGCTGGCGCCGGTTTATGACGAACCGGAATTTGTGGTGCGAAATATTTGGCGGCTGTATGGCGGCTGGTACGACGGCAATCCAGCCAACTTAAAACCCGCCCCCGAGGGCAGTCTTGCACAGGAATTGGCGCAACTTGCAGGGGGGGCACGGGTGCTTGCAGAGCGCGGCCTCGCGCTGTCGGAAGTCAATCCACGCCTCGCTTGTCACTTGGCTGAACTGGCGGCCCTCGCTGAGCCCAATGATGCTGACATCCACAGGCTGCGCGCCGCCATCTACCAGCAGCGCCGCTCCCATGAAACCTCATTAATGGCCAAAGGTATTTTTGGCGCTGCTGCCAACGAATCCAAACAAAAAAGCGATGAGACCGGTGGCGATCGATGAAGCCAACCCTAAGGCGTGCCCAAGCAGCGGACTACCCAAGCTTGATCAAGCTGATCGAAGCGTTTTATCAAATCGATCAGCATCTTTTTGAGCCAGAGCGCATTGAACGAGCCCTGCCGCCGCTGCTAGCGAGTGACGCATTTGGTGTGGTTTATCTGATTGAGGCTGACAGGGATGCCCATTCAAACCCGCACCCCAATGTCCCCTTGGGCTACGCAATACTGACATGGGGCTACAGTTTAGAATCCGGTGGCCGAGAAGCGCTGATCGACGAGATCTTTCTGCGGCAACGCAATATCGGTATCGGCACGCAGGTGATGGCTCTGCTGTTTGACGCCCTGCGGGCACAGGGGATCGTCAAAATCTTCTTGGAGACAGAGACCCACAACACTCGCGCACGTCGTTTTTATACCCGCTCAGGTTTCATTGCCGATGATTCCATCTGGATGTCTCGACCGCTGTAACGATCGAGGTAATGCAGGCCAGACGGGCGTGGAGGGAATTTTTGATAGACATGTGCCATACAATGACGTTGGCCATGGGGAATACTAGTCGAGCTCTAAACTCCGCTGACCCACACCGGCTGGGGTTCCTCGTTGCTCGATGCCCGTATCGCCCATACCCGGGCGCAATCCATTGTTTTGGGATTCACGCAAGGGCAACAGCATACTGGCACCCCAGTTATGCTGAGGTAGGGGCTCGGTCAGGTCGTCAACATCCATAAACTGCCCCGCACCCACAAACGGCATGAGCGATGCCGCATCGCTGATATCACCGGCCCAGGACGATCGAGTAATATCGGTGATTCGGTGTCGGCCATCCACGAACACCAGAATGAAATCACTGTCGACACTGGCATCTCCCCAATCGAGTTGAAGTGCATCAATGCCCAGCGCACTCAACCCCACACCAATACCGACCTCTTCAATCTGCCAGTACTCCCAGGCCATCACGTAGCCATCAAAGGTGGATGACAGTCTGTGCGGGGGTCCTAGTGTCTCTAAGAGCTCTGACAACGTGCCCCCAGAAAGACGCTGATCAAGGTCTTTCGGCAGTGCTTCACCCAAGAAGTGATAGGACTGCGAGCACCCCAACATGGCGACGAGACAACCCCATAAGGTGAGCCTCGCCAGCATCAGTCGCTAACTACATCATCATTGGGCTGAATCACTGCTGAGTAATCAGTGAGCCGATCGCGTCGATCGAAGAAAAATATCGCGCGATCGTAGCGGGTCGCCATATCGAGCCGGTTATAAACCACCAATACCAAACCGGTGCCGTCGGAGCGTTCATTCAGATAGTACAGCGCGGTTTCATCGCCACTGGTAATCACCTGAGACGGCGGTCCGAACAGCGCCAACACATCGGCTCGGGTGGTCTCACCTCGCTCCAGACTATCGAGGGCATTTGCTTGCCACGTCACCTCAACACCTCGGGTGTTCTGGTATTGCGCGCATCCAGATGCAAGCAACAGCGCCATGACGATAGTAGCAGCGTAAGTCAATTTCATAGGAAAACTAAGCCTGTGATTGTGGTGAAAGCATGGTGAAAGTGAGTCCCGCTTGTTCTTGCAGCCGAGCAATTAATACTTCTCCCATCGCCGCTGCCGGGGTCCAAATACCGCCCGATGCCAAACCGGGGTTCTTTAACAAACAAATAGCAGCCTCGGCTAACATTTTCGACGTGGAGCCGTATCCAGGGTCGCGGTCGCCTTTGACACTATTCATATATAGACCACCATCTGCCCCTTTCGCCACAAACAATACGTCATAATTACCTGCTTCGCGCTCTTCTTTGCTGGGACCGTCCCCTGGCTTCAAGTCACTTTTCGCAAATGAATCGTCCTTGGCCACAAACTCCGCAGCGGCCTTACCATCGTCACCGTCTCCGGTAAGGATCATCTCGTCGTAGCGGAAGTCTTCCCCCCAGGGATGCCCGAGAAGGAAATTCGATCGATGGATATTTTTGGTGTTAATCGGCGCCATAATGAACGGGGCACTCCAACTTGAAAGCTCCTGCTCGTACTGTGGCTGGTTGCCCGCTGGCTGTTCAGGACCGTTAAAGCCCTCTGCCAGTGAAAAGGGGTTCATCAAGATGCCAATTAACTCAGGGCGCTCAGCCGCCGCCGCCATAGTAGCCTTCAGAGACGCCAACGTACCCCCAGAGAAGCTGCCGTTCATGGCACGCACACGCCCCTTCACGACCGACGCGGGGGCACCGGTCGCCGCTTTAATGTGTTGCTGTAGATGGAATACGCCGAGATCAAAGGGAATAGAATCGAAACCACAGGAATGCACCAAGCGTGCACCGGAGGCCTTCGCCGCTGCACTGTGCGCCGCAATAGTGTCGTGCATCCAACCGGGCTCGCCGGACAAGTCAACATAATCAGTACCATGTTGCGCACATGCAGCAATAAGCGCGTTGCCGTAAAGCTGATAGGGGCCGACGGTCGTGATGACAACACGGGTGCGCTGCACAAGCGCCGAGACTGAAGCATCGTCGTGGCTATCGACCTGGATTAATGGCGTCTCGGGGCTTATCCCCATTTCATCGCGCACTGACGCAAGCTTTTCAAGGGAGCGACCTGCCATGGCCCACTTGATGTCACTGTTACCGTAGGTGTTCGCCAAGTACTCTGCAACCAAACGCCCGGTGTAGCCCGAGGCACCAACGACCACTAGGTCAAAATCTCGTTGTGCTGTCATTGTAGATTCCATCAGTCAATTAAAAGCGCAGTAAATAGGGTACGCGGACGATACGCAAGCCAACCGTGTACCCGATCAATGAAATCTAACGCTCAAAGTCATTCATTTAACGAGACTTCAGCAACTTGGCGGTCAACGTCAGATCGAGACAGCTCAATACGCACGCGACGCTCCAGTGCATAGGCGTCTACGTCCCCCACTCGCGCCCGACTTTGGGTGTCACCGTGGGCCACCAAGGTCATACGCGACTGGGGAATACCCGCCGAGTTGAGTGCGTCAGCCACCGCCCCGGCCCGAGCCCGGGACAAACGCAAGTTGCTCTGCTCATCGCCCCGTGGATCGGCAAAGCCTTCGATGGTAATCGACAGATCTGGGTTGCGAACTAGAAACGCCGCCAGCAGGTGAACACGTTGTAGACCCGATTCGGTCAGATTGGCGTCTCCTGACGTGAATAACATTTCGAGCTGCAACTGTTCGAGGGCACTATTGGCCAACTGGGTTTGCTCGACACGCAATGCTCTCAATTCACGCTGCAAAGCAGCCAATGTCCGCTGTCGATCATCCAGTTGTTGCTGTGTTTCAGCCAGCGTCGCTTCAGTATCAGCCTGCTTATCGGCCTCAGCAACTTGGGCAGCGAGCCAGCTCCCGCCCAATGCACCGGCCAAGAATCCGACAGGGCCTGCGGCGGCGGTGGCCACAGCAATGGTCCCGATGGCGGTGAGATCTTGCTTCATTCCTGTTTCAAGAGCTGCGACAGAGCCGCTGCCGAACAGAGTGCTGATGGTCAATGTGGTTACTGCAATGGTGTTACGCATGGGTCTAGTCTCCTTGGCTTGGCAGCTGGATGGACGACATATCCACCCCTACTGCGGTGTAGGAGAGTTAACCCCTCAAAAGCGGTATAACCGCGATGGGTTTATGGCAAACGCTGTTCAATTATGCCCAATTATGTCAGCGACATCCCTTGAGCTATTACAGACCCGCGTAGCCCAAGAGCCAATAAGCGCCCAGCGCACCGGCCAATGCATAAATATGGTTACGTGTGCGTGCGGCCACCAACGCCGCCACCGCCAACCCGGCGAGTTCTGGTATGCCGAGAGCCACCTGGCCTTCGGATGAGGTCAACATCGAGATAACCAGTGCACCCATCACTGCTGGTGCCACGTATTCTAGGGCGCGCAATGCCAAGACTGGAAAGCGCTGACGCGACAAGGTCACCACGAATACCGCACGCAGGGCGTAGGTACCAATACCCGTAAGGACAATAGCCAATAGCACCATCACCGGCGTACGCGTTCCAAAATGATGCCCAAGCCAATAGCCAGTAAAGCGCCAATCAACAATCCGCTGCGGTTGGGTAGATCGGCCAGCAACCCAGTAAAAGCCATTGCTGAAATGGCCACTGCCGCCTTCTGCCAACGGTCGATGGTCACCGCCAAGAGTCCCATAAACAGAGCCGGTGCTGCGAACGATAACTGCCAGTGCGAGGGAATCTTGGGGCCCAGCACAATACCCAATGCGGTAAACGTCATCCACAAGCACCAAAAGGTCGTGCCCGCAGCCAAATAGTAATGCCGGAAAACTTTAGGATCCTCCTGCCGATCGACTGCGGTCAGTGCAAACACCTGATCGATTAGCATGTAGGAGCCTACCCAGCGAAACCAAGCGGGTTGATCCTGAAAACGTGGCGCCAGGGTCACCGAGTACAGCAGGTGCCGGGCGCCCACAATGAGGGCAGCGGTCGAGGCCGCCACCACCGATGCCCCCTCCCCCAGTAACGTCAGTAGGGTGATCTGCGCGGCACCACCAAAGATAATCGGTGACGACGACCAACCCAACCAAGCGGCCACACCCACATCGCGCACCACAATGCCGAATACCAAGGTAAAGGGGATGGCAGGTATGAACAGGGGCAATGAATCCGCAATGCCGCGCCGAATCGGGCCCACAGGCTTAGCTATGATGCGAGTACTCACTAATGTCATACTCCAATCATGCGCACGAAAGACAGATCAAGAGGGCTTCACCTGCAGGGCTAATCCTGTATTGACCCAGCGCTTGAGTGCGTCGGCAAAGCGCCGAAGCTGCTGTGCGATGACAGCGTCTAAGGCTGCGGCAGACTCAGCCCCTCCCTGTGCAATGACATCGGCAACCACCCGCTCCTCAAGACCAGAGCCAGTCCATTCAAAGGCCGGATCGCTAATCCATTGCTGTGGCAAGTAACGCTCAAGGGCTGCGTCAAGATCCGATGCCGCAGCGACACTAGCGGCTGTAACGCTCCCTGCCACATCATCAACCGTCAAAGATGCCGATGTGTCCGCGACTGACGCCGCCTGCAATAACGGCGCCCGCCATGCTTGCGCTTTCATCAATTGATCGACACGGGCCCACTGATAAGATTCGAGCACCCCATGTCGATTCGACACCAACTGCACCGCCTCGCCGGTTTTCCCGCGGGCCACCAGTAACAGCGCATCGAAGGTACTCACACCCGGCAATGGCACCGCGTGATAAGGCTGGGTTAAATCGCCTATGTAGTGCATGGCCCACCCCATAAATCGCCAGCCCCAGTAGGGATGCTGGGTCTTAAATGCCACTTCGGCGAGTCGTTGGTAAAGATCGATGCGCCAGAGGGGATAAGTAGCCAATAGCCCGGGCTGCGCCTTACGAGTCAACCAGTCGAGATGAAAAAACCCCATGTGAAACGGTGCTTGAGAGCCATAGGGCAGATTCGGGTTGCCAAAGGGTTGCTCACCAAAGGCATAACGATCACCGAAGGGGGTGTGGTTATCCGTAAACAAACCAATATCCATACCGTGGTCGGGCTCATCACTGGCCGTGGCAAAAACGTCTGCAGCGCTAACAGCTTGACCGGCATCCAGAGGACGATAGCGGACATGGATGTGGGAGGTGCCCGCTTCCAGAAAACTCAGGTCATTCCATCCTAGCGTTGCCATGGATGACTGATCATCGGGCGGGAGCAATTGCACAAACAGGGGGTAGTCCAGTTGCGGATTGACACGAATAGCCCCAAGAAAGGTGCCAAGGGGATCCTCCTCCAACTCAGAGACTGTCGGGCGCAAAGCGGACGGGGTCGGTGCGTAAGCGGGCAAATAGGATTGTGCCCATTGCTCTGATTGCTCAAGGGCCACCACAATCTCCGCCGCCTGTGCCTCGACAAAGGACGAGAGCGGCTCTGCAGCGACCTGCAATTCAACCAACTCCGGGGTGTCCCGCAATTGGGGCCAGGCCAGGGTGGCGTGATTTGACCAAGCCCCCGCTTTGGCCACTACCAACAGGCCCACCATCACCATGAAAAAACGCATCGACAATCCCTCTCTGCTCGCTCTACTCGGAACGCGCGTCACTTAACCGCTATACGATCAGATAACATCCGGCGCCCTCGCCCCGGCCCCTGAAGCCTATTAGAGACACCACAAGAGACGCTATGATGACACCCCAATCGCCCAACCCGGACAATCATTATGCGCACCATTATCAGCCTTTTAGTATCCGCAATCACCCTCGTCGCTTGTGGCAACACGAAACCTGACCAGGAAGCCCAACAGCGGGCATTGGCATTAGTCGCCGACGGCGGCGCCCTACTGGTGGATGTTCGATCCGCGGAAGAGGTGGCTGGCGGACGTCTGGATGGCGCCATCCATATTCCGCACCCGGAAATCGTGGCAGGGCTCACAAAGCGTGGGATATCGAAGGATTCAACCGTAGTGCTGTACTGCCGAAGTGGCAACCGTTCTGGCATTGCGGCAAAGGCACTCACTGAGGCGGGATTCAGCCAGGTGATTAACGCCGGTGCTTATCAAGACTTGCTGCCGCTACAGGCGCAGCTGGGGAGTACCGGACCCTGACAGGCCATCACAACGACCGGCTGGCCATCAGCTATGGCCTCGGTGCCGTTGCTCTCTGGAGCACCGTCGCCACCGCTTTCAAACTCAGTCTAGAACAGCTATCGCCGCTACAACTCGTCAGTGTAGCATCCGTAGTCTCCTGGCTGTTTTTTGCGGCGCTCGTGGCGCTGCGCGGCGAGCTCGCTGGCCTCACGCGCATCCCGCGACGCGACGTGATCTTGGGTTGCGCGATTGGTGCTATGAACCCGGGCTTGTATTACTTTTTGTTATTCGCCGCCTACGATCGATTGCCCGCCCAAGAGGCCATGGCCTTGAACTACACCTGGGCACTCACCCTACCCCTTTTGGCTGCACCGCTTCTGGGGCAGCGGCTCAGCCGAACGGACATCAAAGCCGCTTTAATCAGTTACTGCGGGGTCTTCATCATTGCTACCCGAGGCGATGTCCTTGGACTGACGTTTGCCGATCCACTCGGAGTCACTCTGGCGGTGGCGAGTACGGTCCTATGGGGGTTGTGCTGGATAGCCAATACTCGACACTCACTGTCACCCATCACCGGCTTGTTTCTGAACTTCTCTGGCTCCACGCCTCTGCTGGTTATCGCACTGCTGATGACAGATCAGGCCACCTTCTCAATGGGTGTGGGGCTGCTTGGCGGCGTCTACGTGGGTCTATTCGAAATGGGCCTCAGCTTTATTTTGTGGCTCAACGCTATGCGACTGACGAGCAGCAGCGCGCGTATTTCCACACTTATTTTCTTGTCGCCGCCATTATCGCTGGTGTTTATCGCGGTTCTGCTCAAGGAGCCCGTTCGCGCCTACACACTCATCGGGCTGGGCTTCATTTTGCTGGGTCTGTTACTGCAACACTGGCCCAGCAAAACATCGAATAACGCCGCCTAATGACAAGGATTACTGCAACAACCACCCGGTGGTGGGACCGCGCACTAACGGTAGGACTGCCAAATATCCCCAAGCGCCATGCGACCATTCGGGATTTCCCGGGCGCGCTGCTCGTCGGTCAACGCTGACACCTCGACAGCGCGGCCTACCGCAAAGCCCATCACCACATCGTAACGCTGGGTATCGATAGCCAAATACGCCGCCACTTCGTCGTATTTGATGCCACCCAAGCCATGGGTGTACAGACCTTCGGCGCGCGCTTGCAGGGTAAGTGCCATCCAAGCAGCACCCGCGTCAAAGCGAGCGTGGTGATTGGGATCACCGTTACGCTGAAAATGCCGCTCACAGACGATGAATCCCAGGAGCGAGGCAGATTGCGCCCATCCCTGATTGCCCTCGACCAGTAGCGCTAGAAAGTCATTAAAGGTATTGGCCGTACTGGTGTGAAAACGCCAGGGCTGCTCATTGCGGCAGGAAGGGGCCCAACGCGCCGCGTCAATCAGGCGGGCCACGACATCATCGTCGATAGCTGAGCCGTCGAAGGCACGGGGTGACCACCGCTGCCACAGGGATTCACTGACACCAGAGATGGGATCGCGCTGAGAGAAATCGTGCATCAATAGGCTCCTTTAACAGGGGATCAAACAACACCTAGTTCTTCAAGGCGTTCACTCAAATAGCTGCGCGCCGTGTGACGACTTGATAGCACCACCTCGGGGCGCGGGTGCAAAAACAGCGGCAGTGACATGCGGCCCTGCATTAAATCAGCACCCGATGGGATAGCGACCTGATGGGTAGTAGAGGGCAGCCAACCGCCAGACACCTCTTGCAGCATATCGCCAATATTAATCAATACTTGCTCAGGTCGGTTGGGCACCGGTAGCCAGCTTCCGTCTTTGCGCTGAATTTCGAGACCCGGACCATCGGCAGCGGGCAAAATGGTGAGAAAGTTAATATCTTCATGGGGCGCGGCCCGTAATACCTGCGTGTCTGGCGACACGGGCGGGTAATGCAGCACCCGCAGCATGGACTGTTCACTGCCTTCAATCATGGACGCCAAGGGAGCAGAAAATTGCGCCCGCACCGACTCGGGTGCGAAGGCATCCACGAAGCTCAGTAGCCTGCCAGCGAATGCAACCGCCTTTTTGTAGTAGTGGGCAAGGTCGTCACGCAAACCAGTCGGACATTGACCCCAAGGGTAGTACTGAAAATATTCCTTGTGGTCGCGCTGCGCAAAACCTTTGGCGTGCTCCGCCTCTGTTAAGGAGAAGTACCCGTCTTGGCGCTGGGGGTTCATGCGGAATTGATCCGCCTCGCCGCTGGCGAAGAACCGACGCCAATCACGGTAGATACGCGATATGGTCGTGCTTGATAGGGGATGATCGGCAAGTGCCGCAAAACCAAAGGTTTGCAGTGACGCGACGAAACGCTGGCCAAAATCCTCGGCATGACAGGAGATGAGCGGAAGAGTAGCTTCAGACATTGCGTTAGGCCAACTGGGTTTGCAGCGACAAGAAAAATCCCGCAATAGCGGCACTCATTAAATTCGATAGGGTAGCGGCCAACAAGGCCCGAAAACCGTACCGTGAAATCTCATCTCGACGCATAGGGGCCACCGCGCCAAGTCCTCCCACCAAAATAGCAATCGATGACAAGTTGGCAAATCCACACAGGGCAAAGATAACGATAGCCTGGGATACGGTGGAAAATTGCTCACTGATGGAGGTATAGGCTACGTAAGCCACAAACTCATTGAGAACAATCTTCTGTCCAATCAGGCTGCCCGCTGCAGCCGCCTGCTCCCATGGCACACCGAGCAGCCACGCCAACGGTTTGAATAGGGTGCCGAGGATGCCTTCGAGGGTGAGATCTGCCAAACCCACCAGATCACCAAACCAGCCCAAGATACCGTTCGCCATAGCAATCAAGGCGATGAATGCCATTAACATGGCGGCGATAGCTGCCGCCATGCGCATGCCATTCATGGCACCTGTCGCGGCCGCATCAACAAGGTTGACGTAAGATTCAGATGAGATCGCATTAGATTCAGCGGGCTCAACGGGTCGGTGGGTCTCAGGCTCGAGTAACTTGGCCATGAGTAGCCCACCGGGTGCTGCCATGAAACTAGCTGCCAACAAAAACTCCAGTGGGATACCCAGCGCCACATAACCGGCCATGACCGAGCCTGCGATAGACGACATACCGCAGACCATGACCGCAAAGAGCTCCGACATGGTCATGCCCGGGATAAACGGACGCGCGACCAAGGGCGCCTCTGCCTGCCCCACAAAAACGTTGGCGGCCGCCGATAAGGACTCTGTGTGACTGGTTCCCAATAGTTTACGCAGTGCGCCGCCTAAAATACGGATGACCCACTGCATCACATTGAGGTAGTAGAGCACCGCAATTAATGAGGAGAAAAACACCACGACCGGTAACACATTAAGCGCGAATACAAAGCCTATGCTCTCGCTACCAATGAGCCCACCGAACATGAATTGAATACCGGCACGGGCATAGTCAAGCAGCACCGCCACATAAGCAGAGGTGGCTTTGAGCGCTGCAATGCCCCAAGGCACAAACAAGGCCAAGCCACCCAAGCCCACCTGCAAACCGAACGCCAGTGCAATTGTCCGCCAATTAATGGCACTGCGATGACTCGACAGTAGCCAAGCGAGCAATAACAACAGGGCCATACCTACGATACTGATCATCGCGTTAGCGCCGACTCAAGAAAGAGTCGGCACTCTACCCTCCTAGCCAAATCAAGAGAAGCGCAGCTTAGCGCTGACTAGCCACCAGAGCCTGCTCGATGTCCGCAAGAATGTCATCGATGTGCTCAATACCAATCGACAAACGGACAAGATCCTCAGAGACACCGGCACTGGCGAGTTCCTCGGGGTTCAGTTGCCGATGGGTGGTGGTGGCGGGGTGACAGGCGAGGGATTTGGCATCGCCAATATTCACCAAGCGCAGGATTAACTGGAGCGCATCAATAAATTTGGCACCCGCTTCAGCACCCCCTTTAATACCAAAACTCAAGATACCCGAGGCGCGACCGCCACAAAGGCGCTGGCATACCTCGTGATACGGGCTGTCGGGCAGCGCCGCATAGTTCACCCAGCTAACCGCCTCATGGCTGGCCAAGTAAGCGGCCACTTGCTCGGTGTTTTCACAGTGGCGCTCCATCCGAATACCCAGGGTCTCAATGCCCTGCATGATTTGAAAGGCACTTTGAGCCGAAAGGGCCGCGCCGGTATTTCGCAGTGGCACCACACGACAGCGACCAATAAACGCCGCGGCACCCAGCGCTTCGGTGTAAACAACCCCGTGATAACTGGGGTCGGGGGTATTCAGCATAGGGAAACGCTTGGCATTAGCCGCCCAATCGAACTTGCCCGAATCCACCACAATGCCACCGACGGTGGTGCCGTGCCCCCCCATATATTTGGTCAACGAGTGAATAGCGATATCTGCACCGTGATCAAAAACCCGGCACAGAAACGGGGTAGCTACCGTGTTGTCGACCATGAGCGGAATGCCCGCTTCATGGGCGATTTCGGCCCAAGCCGCTATGTCGACGACATTACCGGCAGGGTTACCAATGGACTCGCAGTACAGTGCGCGGGTGTTGTCATCAATCAACGAGCGCACACGATCGAGATCTTCGGCTTTCGCCATACGTACCTCGATGCCCTGGCGTGGAAACGTGTGGGCAAATAGGTTGTAAGTACCCCCATACAACTGGCTGGTAGAGATAATGTTGTCACCACTTTCCGCGATAGTCTCGATTGCGTATCGAATAGCGGCCATACCTGACGCCACCGCCAAAGCACCTACGCCGCCCTCGAGCGCCGCCACTCGGGCCTCCAGCACCGCATTGGTAGGGTTCATGATGCGCGAGTAGATATTGCCCGGCACAGCCAGATTGAACAGGTCGGCACCGTGTTGCGTGTCGTTAAAGGTAAATGAAGTGGTCTGGTAAATGGGCGTGGTAGCGGCATTGGTGGCTGGATCGCCGTGATAACCCTCGTGCAGGGCAATGGTTTCCGGTTTCATCGAGACGTCAACTCCTTTACAAGCTAGATGGGCGTGGGTTCAAAACTGGCGATCGACGCCAATCCACAGGTGATAAATAAGGGCTCCTACAATGCCAACGAGCGCGGCACTTTGGAAGACCAGTGTCCATGACCCGGTGTGCTCCAGAATTTGTCCGGCCACAAACACCGCGCCCGCCGAACCCAATGAGGCCAGCGCATTAGAGGCACCATACAGGGTAGCGGCATGCTTGGGGGCCAGTTCCATGGGGTTGGCGCCGATACCGGCCACGGCACCCGACGCAGCTAAATTACCCAGACAGAACAGCGCCACCACCCAGATCACCTGCTCTATATAGCCCACTAATAAAAAGGCAGCCGCCACGCCCAGCAGGGCGGTACCCTGCATGGCACGGCGCACGGTTAAACGATCAACACCACGCGCTATTAAGCGATCAGCCAAACGCCCTGTTAACGGCGTCGCAACCGTCGATACCACAAAAGGCAGTACCACCCAGTAACCCACCTCGCTGAGGGGCACCGCATGTGCCTGATTGAGAAAAGTAGGCAGCCAGGCCAGCGATAGGTAAATCAGCCAGTTGGTGCAGAAGTGCGCCACCATCATGGCGATTACCGGCCTTGAAGACAGGGCATTGGCCACGGTCAGCGGTCGATAGCTAGCACTATCATCGAAGTCGCCCGGTGGCTCTGAGCGTCGGTTGGGAATAAGTGGCGCCCAGACAACAAACCAAATGAGCCCCAGGGTGCCATAGGCCCAAAACGCAAAACGCCAGCCACCGAAGTCGATCAGCCACGGGGTCATGATTAACGCAATGATGGTGCCCCCCGAAATAGCCGAGTTAAGCAGACCCACCGCAAAACCCCGCTGCTGATCGGGCACCCACAGCGTAAATAAATTGTAAACCGACGGCCAGGTGACCGATTCCGCGACACCCATTAAAAAGCGGCAAATCAGCAAAACGGTCACACCGATTCCTGCGGCACTGGGGGTCAGCAACGTAAACAGAGACCAAGCCACCACGCCGACGCCCAATACCCATTTACCGCCCAGTCGATCGGATAGCCATCCTGCGGGCAGTTGCAAAACCACGTAGCCAACAAAGAACGCCGCCATAATGTTGCCCTGATGAGCCGGCGACCAACCGAACTCCGCCACCATAGGGATGACAGCAATCGACATGGCAACCCGGTCGATAAGGCATATATAGGCTGCTACAACCGCCAGTATTACGACTTTGCGTGACGCTAGAGCGCTACTGCCATCAGCATATACTCGACTTATCGTTGTTTTTATCATGCCGACGAAGCTCTAAAAAATCTGGCGTCAATCCATAGTAAAACCAAGTGGGTATAAACGCACCTTTGTCTCGGGGAAATCCGTTAAAGAGTGTCACAGAGTAGGCTTACCATTCAATGTGCGGATGCACTCCTTACCCACGGTACGTAGGAAGTCCATGTCTATCAGTCGGTTTTTTTGTCTCTTTACCTGTCTACATGCACTCTTGGTGACCCCAAGTGCCAACGCGTGGTGGCAAGACGGGCACAGTGCCATCTGTGATCTGGCCTTGCGCTCAGTGACACCCTCGGTGCGGGAACAAATGGAGCAGTTGCTAACCGAGCCCTTCTCGGAAGCCTGTAGCTGGGCTGATGACATACGCCCAGAGAGACCCGACACCAGCCCGTGGCATTACATTAATTCCACCCCAGAACTCCTGTCTTTTCGAGAGCACTCAAGACCTGAACAGGGTGATATTTTGACCGCCATCCATCGGCAGAGCGAATTGCTGCAGCACAGTAAAGATCCCAACCAGCGCGCGGAAGCATTACGCTGGCTCGGCCATCTCGTTGGGGACTTGCACCAACCGATGCACGTGGCATTTGAGAACGATCGGGGTGGCAATCGTTATCAACTGGCCTTAAGCCCCCAGCTGCGACAACGCCTCGATGAAGACCGACCAGTGGTAAACATGCACGCTGTCTGGGATGGACTCATATTGCGTTATGCGATGGCCAAGTCGGGTAAGTCTATCGCGCAGCTAATAGCGGGGACGGATGTTGAACCTATCGGTGACGCTATCACCTGGGCCGATGAAGGGCTGGTGCTGTTGCGCGAACCGGGCCTGCATTATTGGCCGGGAACGCGACTTGAGACGCTTTCCGAGGATTACCTTGCGGCTCATCAAGAGCTCATATTACAGCGCTTAACATTAGCAGGTCTGCGTTTGGCTAAATTGCTCAATGCACTCATGGACGACAGCACGAAACACCATGGAGCTAGCGACGAGTCTTCTTCGCATTAGCAAATGCTGCTGCAAAACCCGTGCTGGGTGTTGAAACTTGACCACTGCCTTTTTGACTTGGGGTGCGGCCCTCTCGACCGTTATCACGACCACCTCCCTTGTGTTGGCGGCGCGTGCTCGGGCCATTGGGCTTTGCATTGGCAGCCTTTGCACTACCCTCTGCCACCGATTCAGGGCTGTCATCTAGACGCATACTCAGCCCGACACGTTTTCGCTGCACGTCCACTTCCATCACCTTAACGCGCACAATATCGCCGGCCTTCACCACTTCCCTTGGGTCTTTCACAAAGCGATTTGCCAGTGCCGAAATATGCACTAATCCATCTTGATGCACGCCAATATCCACGAACGCACCGAAATTAGTGACATTGGTAACCACACCTTCTAGCACCATATCAGGTTGTAGATCCGAGAGTTTTTCAATGCCCTCTTTGAAGCGAGCTGTTTTGAATTCAGGCCGCGGATCCCTGCCGGGCTTTTCCAGCTCTCGCAAAATATCCGTGATGGTAGGTAAACCTATGGCGTCCGTCACCAGCTGCTCGGGTTTCACTCTGCCCAACGAAGCGGAGTTGCCCAACAGGTTACTAGGCTCGCACCCAAGTTGTGCCGCCATCTGATCGACCACTGGGTAGGATTCCGGATGCACCGCCGAACGATCGAGGGGATTGCTACCGTTCATAACCCGTAAAAAACCCGCCGCCTGCTCGAAGGTTTTGTCGCCGATACGCGGCACTGCGCGCAAATCGTCACGACTGGTGAACATCCCATTCTGGTCACGATAACTGACCATATTGGCCGCGGTGGCTGTAGTGAGACCCGAGACGCGACTTAACAGCGCGCTTGATGCCGTATTCACGTCGACGCCGACCGCATTCACACAATCTTCAATCACCGTATCGAGGGAGCGAGATAAAGCAACCTGAGACACATCGTGCTGGTATTGACCGACGCCAATCGACTTGGGCTCTATTTTTACCAACTCGGCGAGGGGATCCTGCAGTCGTCGGGCAATGGATACAGCACCACGAATTGTCACATCCAGATCGGGCAGCTCTTGCGCGGCATAGGCGGAGGCCGAGTAGATAGACGCGCCCGACTCGTTAACCATCACGCTGGACACCTTGTGCCGCCCATGCTGCTTCAACATATCGACGACAAATTTCTCGGTCTCCCGACTCGCCGTGCCGTTACCAATGGCAATGAGTTCAACCTCATGCTTGTCGATAAGTGCCAACAAGACGGCCTCGGCTTCGGCGATCTTGCGCTGGGGCGCCGTTGGGTAAATGGTGTTGTAATCAACAACCTTTCCGGTGGCGTCGACTACCGCTACTTTGACACCGGTACGTAGCCCAGGGTCTAGACCAATAGTGGCTCTGGGGCCCGCAGGGGCCGCCAACAACAAGTCCTTCAGGTTGGCGGCAAAGACCCCGATGGCGTCGGACTCGGCCTGCTCACGGAGCTGTCCAAAAAGGTCGAGTTCTAAGTGTAAGTACAGCTTTATCTTCCAGGTCCAGCGCACCACTTCCATCAGCCAGCGTTCAGCGGCGCGCCCCGCATACTCCAGTCCAATGTGACGGGCCACCACGCCCTCTGCAGGATGCGTATCGACCTCAGCTTCCCCGGGCAACTCGATTCGGAGATTGAGCACGCCCTCGCTGCGGCCACGAAACATGGCCAGAGCACGGTGGGAAGGTGTGGTCGATAAGCGCTCTCGGTGCTCAAAATAATCGCTGAATTTCTGGCCCTCGACCTCCTTGCCAGGGACGACAGAAGAAACAAGCTCGCCCTCTTGCCACAACATGGCGCGCAGACGCGCAATCAGATCGGCATCTTCAGCAAAGCGCTCCATGAGAATGTAACGTGCCCCATCGAGCGCTTCCTTGACCGTTGCAACACCCGCATCAACATTCAAGAAGGCCTCTGCTAGGGTCTCGGGAACCTGATTGGGGTTTTCAAACAAAGCATTAGCTAAGGGCTCAAGTCCCGCTTCAATGGCTATCTGGCCTTTAGTGCGTCGCTTTGGTTTATAAGGCAGATACAAGTCTTCAAGCCGGCTCTTACTATCGGCCGCCAATAATTTGCCCTCAAGCTCATCGGTCAGCTTGCCCTGCTCTCGGATACTATTGAGGATGACGTCTCGACGATCCTCTAACTCGCGCAGGTACCCAAGGCGCTGCTCAAGGGTACGCAACTGGGTGTCATCAAGCCCCCCAGTGACTTCCTTTCGATACCTCGCCACAAAAGGAACAGTGGCGCCTTCATCTAATAGGGCAACAGTCGCTTCGATATGACGAACGGGGACGGCTAGCTCTTGAGCGAGCTGATTCAGCAATGGGGACATAACAGCAGGAATTCCAACCAAGTGGCACCTAGGGTGCAGACGATTCACGACGTGGCAATTGTACGGTGTTGTCACGGAATATTCGCGACTTGAAATTTTCTGTATTTGAGCCTAGCGCCGTAAGTCTGCATGAACTGAGTGCCCGCCGGATCACACCCAGTACCGACGCGTCACAAAAGAAGCCCCAACAAAAAAAGGGCGCCACGTGGCGCCCTTTTGTCGATCGATGACGATCCTCAGAAGCGGTAGTTCAGACCCACTCGAATTTCCCAGAGAGAGGCTTCGCCAACCCGGGTTTCAGCTTGACCGTTAGCCTGCTGCGCTTCGGTAACACCGTAGGGGAAGATCGGTCGACGCAGTACACCCCAGTCATCATTGAGCAGGTTCGTGAAGTTGTCGACGATGATAAATGCGCTACCCCGGTGCTCAGGTGAGAAGCCAGGAAACTCTTGTGAAACACGCAGATCCGCCTTGGTCCAAGCGCAAGTAACCCGGCCTGGCTCAGGGTTCCTCGACTTTCGGAGGATGAACCTCCTCAATTACCCGATTCTCTAGAGGGCCTGGTGGAGCCCGAAAGCCTTGACAACTTAGCTGGCCTTCCCGAGCTCAAGCAGGAATCTAATCTCGCCTTTGACGAAGACAGGCTTATGGAGCTGGAGGAGTGGACGGAATCACAGTGGCTTCCATGGGCCGTGAGAACGCAACCAATTCGCCAAACTCGTGACCTCTACCAGAGACTCCTTCAATTGCGTCTGTCTTTGCAGCGCCAGCAGGCGAGTCATGAGCTTGTGTGGGGCAACGCAATGATCGGGCTTCGGAAGGGAGGAGGTGTTCTCGCGCCTCTTCTCGTTACGCCTATGCAAATCCAGTTGGACGATGACACGGGTGAACTCACTGTCACACCTGAAAGCGAAACCCTGGTAGAACTAGATGCCCTCGAGGGTCTTGGTCTCGATTTCCTACCCGATCTCACGACTTGGCAGACGCAAGTAGCCCAGGGATTCGCACCTGACCCGTGGCACCCTGAGACGTTCTCTGAATTCCTTCAAAAATTGACTCACCCCATGGGGGTTGACGCACAATTTAGGGAAACGGCTGCGCTCCCCGACACTACATCTGCGCCGACCATTACAGAGGCCTGGGCGCTCATTGCGCGACCAAGACCTAAACGGCACGAACGGTTCTACAATGATCTCGCGCAGGTCCTTCGTGAAGAGCAATTCCTTCCAATGTCTCTCGCTGCCGTCGTCGCGGAAGAGAACGAACTACGCACAGTCGAT
>CAJXNM010000008.1 GCA_913057135.1 uncultured Halieaceae bacterium | reverse complement strand
ACAACGACGACACCACCGTATCCCTGGATGCGTCATTCAATGCGTTTTACGCCAACACCAGCACTGACACGACATCGCCTGACTTTAGCAGCTCTCGCGATCAAGCGCGTATTCGCACAGGGTTCCTGCCCAACTGGTTCGGCACCACTTTCAGCAAGAAGATGGGCGACGTCACCCTGGGTGGTCGCGCATCGTTCTGGGTTTCTACCAATGACAGCAACGAGCCTGGCCGACCTACAAATGGCTTGATCGATACGCGTCAATTCTATGGCACTGTAGATGCGTCTTGGGGCCAGCTGCTCATCGGCAAAGACTTCTCGCTCTACAATCGCAGCAATATTTTTGGTGATGAAATCCTGCTGGGTTATGGCATGACCAACGATACGCTGGGCTTAGTGAATGGTGATTATGTATCTTTCGGTAACATCGGTTCAGGTTATATTTACCCTCTACCAACTAACCAGATCACTTATCGATCGCCTGACATGGGTGGCTTTAAGTTGGCCGTGGGCTTGATTGATCCCTCGCGGACAGCGTCAGCGGAGGGTGATTGTGACTCTTTGGGTCCGGCAGGGGTGCCTTGTACTCAAGAGAGTGCACCACGCATCGAGGGCGAGCTGACCTACAATGCTGCGCTGGGTGATAGCGGTAACCTCAACGTGTGGGGTGGCTTTATGTCGCAGACCTCTGAAGCTGCCGACAACGCTACGGGTAATGACGTGGATTCCCAGGGCGTGTCCTACGGCGCCAAGTTGAAATTGGGTGGTTTATCGCTGCACTTGTCCGGCTACGATGGCGAAGGTGTAGGGTTCCTGGTGGGTCCAGCTGATGCATCTGGCTTGGGGCTGGGCTTCCTAGTTTCCGGCGCCAATGGCGATGTCGACAGCACCGGTGCGCTTGCTCAAGCATCTTACACCTTGGGTAACACCCGAGCGGTACTCTCTTACGGTGTGTCAGAGGTCGACGTAACCGGTGAAGCTGCCGGCGAATGGGAAAACGAGAACACCACCGTTGGCCTGTTCCACAGTTTCTATCCCAACCTCATCGGTGTTGTTGAGTATTCAATGACCGAGTTCACCATCGGTGGTTCAAACGCCTACTCCGATGAAGCGGATACCCTGGCCGTTGGTCTCATCATCAATTTCTAATCACCGGGTTCGGTGAGGAGCGTTGGCCGGGCTGTACGTTTAGTCTCCCGGCCTTTTTTGTTTCTGTGATCGTGATCAGTACCAAAGTACTAGGTATCGATCCACCAAAGTACAGTGGGTAAGAGGTGCCTTGCTTACCTATGCTGGCAGTGTATGACCTGCAGGCTTTAACCGCCCGCACACATTAACCATAACGACTTCTGCGACATAGAGGACTTCCAATGACATACGCAAAACCGGGTACCGAAGGCTCGCCCGTTGCCTTCAAAGCTAAGTACGACAACTACATCGGTGGCGATTGGGTTGCCCCCGTCGATGGCCAATACTTTGACAACATCTCTCCGGTTGACGGCCAGGTGTTCTGCCAAGTTGCTCGCTCCAACGACAAAGACATCAACCTCGCCCTAGATGCTGCCCACAGCGCACGCGCCGCATGGGGCAGCACCTCAGTCACTGAACGTGCCAATATCCTGCTCAAAATTGCCGATCGTATCGATGCCAACCTCGAAGCGCTGGCTGTGGCGGAAACCTGGGACAACGGCAAAGCTGTACGCGAAACCCTGAACGCCGACGTACCTTTGTGCGCCGATCACTTCCGCTATTTTGCTGGCTGTATTCGTGCCCAAGAAGGCACCATGGCCGAGATCGATTCATCGACCGTGTCTTATCACGTGCACGAGCCCCTGGGTGTTGTGGGTCAAATCATTCCCTGGAACTTCCCGCTGCTCATGGCCTGCTGGAAGCTTGGCCCTGCATTGGCTGCTGGTAACTGTGTTGTTATGAAGCCGGCCGAGCAGACCCCCGCATCCATCTGTGTGCTGCTCGAAATCATCGGCGACCTACTGCCTCCGGGTGTTCTTAACATTGTTCAGGGTTACGGCGCTGAAGCAGGTCAAGCCCTGGCCACTAGCACACGCATTGCGAAGATTGCCTTCACAGGCTCAACCGCTGTGGGTCACCACATTCTGCGCTGTGCGGCAGAGACCTTGATTCCATCAACAGTAGAGCTGGGTGGAAAATCACCTAATATCTATTTTGCCGATGTTATGGATCAAAACGATGACTTCATCAGCAAAGCGGTTGAGGGCATGGTGCTTGCGTTCTTCAACCAGGGCGAAGTGTGTACTTGTCCTTCCCGTGCGCTGGTCCATGAAGACATCTATGACCAGTTCATGGAGAAAGTGATCGAGCGCACTAAAGCCATCGTTCGAGGCAATCCTTTGGATCCCAACACCATGGTGGGCGCTCAGGCGTCTCGTGAGCAGTTCGATAAGATCATGAGCTACATCAACATCGGCCGCGAAGAAGGTGCTGAGGTATTGATTGGTGGTGCTGCAGAGCAGGTTGATGGCTTCGATGGTGGTTTCTACATCCAGCCCACATTCTTAAAGGGCACGAACGATATGCGCGTGTTCCAGGAAGAAATCTTTGGCCCCGTGGTCGGTATTACGACCTTCAAGACCGAAGAAGAAGCTCTGGCTATCGCCAATGACACCGAGTACGGCTTAGGTGCTGGTTTGTGGACCCGCGATACTAACCGGGCCTACCGTATGGCTCGGGGCATTCAAGCCGGCCGTGTCTGGATGAACTGCTACCACGCTTACCCCGCTCACGCCGCCTTCGGTGGTTACAAGAAGTCGGGTATCGGCCGTGAAACCCACAAAGTGGCCCTCGAGCACTACCAGCAAAGCAAGAACCTGTTGGTTAGCTACAGCGACAACCCGCTCGGCTTCTTCTAAGCCCAAGGTTCTATTGCGACGAGAGAGCCCGGCGTTCGTCGGGCTTTTTTGTATCTGCTGTCATGGGATGCCTACCAAAAAAGCAGCGGCCTACACCCAAAGTATAGTGTTGTGCGGTCAGTGCCCCCTGTAACGTCAGGGGTGAGGTGGCGATCACTCTCAAGAAAATTCATAACTCACTCAGGAGATGCACCATGTGGAGCAAGCCAGAATTCGTTGACCTTCGTGTAGGTTTTGAAGTCACGATGTACTTCAGCGCACGCTGATGGAAGTGCCACCGCCTCTGGGCGGTGGATCTTTAGCCGACCCTGCGGATAAATTACCGTGAAGATACACGTACTGGGTTCCGCCGCGGGCGGAGGGTTCCCCCAGTGGAACTGTAATTGCACTAACTGTTACGGCGTGCGCTCCGGGCGCATCGAAGCGACTGCGCGCACCCAATCCTCCATCGCTGTCAGTCTTGACGAAGAGCGATGGTTACTTTTTAACGCCTCCCCCGACTTGCGGGCTCAACTGGAAGCTACGCCCGCCCTGCAACCCCGTCGCGGGCTGCGTGGTACCGGCATCCATGCGGTGGTCCTTGCCGACAGCCAGATAGACCACACCACCGGCTTATTGCTGCTGCGAGAGGGCTGTCCCCTCGACGTTTATTGCACCGACATGGTGGCAGAGGACTTAAGCACGGGCTTCCCGATCTTTAAAATGCTGGAAAGCTGGGATGGCGGCGTCAATCATCACCAAATACCCGTCGATGGCAGTAGCTTCAAGGTGACGGGTATGGAAGGCCTGCGTATAACCGCGGTGCCCCTAGACGGTAAAGCGCCTCCTTATTCACCTCATCGCCACGATCCCCATATTGGCGATAACGTGGGTTTTTATATCGAGGATACCCAAAACAACACGGCTATTTTTTATGCGCCGGGCTTGGGTGTTATGACCCAGCGCTTGCTCGATATTATGATGGCGGCGGACTGCGTGTTAGTCGATGGCACCTTCTGGCAAGAGGATGAAATGATCGTAGCGGGTGTGGGCTCAAAGCTTGCTGCCGAAATGGGTCATCTTCCCCAGAGTGGTGATAACGGCATGATGCAGTGGATGAATAAACTCACCGGTCCGCGCAAAATACTGATTCATATCAACAACACCAACCCCATTCTGATTGAAGACTCGATACAACGGCAGCAACTGACGTCTCAGGGTATTGAAGTGGCGTGGGATGGCATGGCGTTCGAGGTGGTTCCTCAGTCCCGAGATAGCGAAGTCTTGCGCCGTAAGCATGGGGAATATGCCCATGCCTGATCGGTCGGATTCGCTCCCCGACACGCAAACGCCTTGGACCACCACAGAATTTGAGGCGTTGCTACGTGCCAAGGGGCAGCGCTATCACATCCATCATCCGTTTCATAAGGCGATGTACAGTGGCCAGCTGACTCCAGCTCAAATTAGAGGATGGGTGGCGAATCGCTACTACTACCAAATTATGATTCCCCAAAAGGATGCAGCCATTCTCGCCAACTGCCCAAACCGCGAGACACGGGTGAAGTGGATTCAGCGCATTCTCGATCATGATGGCTACGAGGGTGATGAGGGGGGTATTGAGGCTTGGCTGGAGTTGGGTGAAGCGGTTGGTTTAAGTCGCGACGAGGTCATCGATTGCCGCCACGTGCTGCCCGGTGTCCGTTTTGCCGTCGATGCTTACGTGAGCTTCGCACGCAGAGCCACTTGGCAAGAAGCTGCCTGCTCTTCCCTCACTGAGATGTTCGCCCCTGAAATTCATCAGTCGCGACTCAGTACCTGGCCCGAGCACTACGAATGGATCGACGCTAGCGGACTAAAGTATTTCCGCAAGCGTCTAAGCGAGGCCCGGCGCGATGTGGAGCATGGCCTGGCCATTACCCTTGAGCACTTTAAAACCCGTGCCGAGCAGGAGCATGCGCTCTCGATTTTGCAGTTTAAGCTGGATATTCTGTGGACGATGCTAGACGCCATGACTATGGCTTATATCCATAACACGCCACCCTTTCATACCTGTGAAGGTGGCCCTTGGCCCACCCAATCCCTTGATAAGTCATGAACCAGAACGCCGTTCCTCGCCTACACAGCCATTTCCGCTTGCAGTGGGAACCAGCCCAAGACTGCCATGTACTGCTATACCCCGAGGGTATGGTGAAGCTGAATGGCAGCGCCGGCGCCATCCTCTCTGAAGTCAATGGCGCCAGTTCGGTGACCGATATTATTGCAAGCCTTGAGGCCCAATTTCCGGGGGTTGAATCCATCGCCGACGATGTCATGACCTTTTTGGAGACTGCCCGCGCGCAGCGTTGGGTGGAGATTGACTGAGAAACCCAATCCTCCGTTATGGCTATTGGCGGAACTGACGTATCGTTGTCCGCTGCAGTGCCCCTATTGCTCAAATCCTGTGACCATGGCGGGTGCTGGCGCCGAGTTGTCGACCGATGAGTGGATTGAGGTGCTTCGTCAAAGTCGTGCCCTGGGAGCCGCCCAGTTGGGTTTTTCGGGTGGCGAGCCCCTTGTCAGGCAAGACCTTGAGACATTGGTGCAAGAGGCCCGACAACTGGGTTTTTACAGCAACCTGATTACCTCGGGGGTAGGCCTTAACACCGAGCGTGTGAATCGCCTGCGCGAAGCGGGGCTAGACCACATCCAAATTAGTTTTCAGGCAACCGAGAGCGATGTCAGTGCCCTGTTGTCGGGTAGTGCGAAAGCCTTTGATCAAAAGTTGGCGATGGCCCGAGCGGTGAAGGCAGCTGGCTATCCGATGGTGCTCAATTTTGTATTACACCGGCACAATATTGATCAGGTCGATCGTATTCTTGAGCTTTCAGAGGCCCTGGGTGCCGATTACGTCGAGCTGGCCAACGCCCAGTATCACGGTTGGGCGCTACTCAATCGGGATCAGTTGATGCCAAGTCGCGCCCAGTTAGAGCGAGCCGAGCAGGTCACCAACGATTACCGGGCCAAAAACCCCGATGGCATGCGCCTATTTTTCGTTATCCCCGACTACTTCGAGGACCGGCCGAAGCCTTGTATGAATGGCTGGGCATCGATGTTCTTGGCGGTGGCACCCGATGGCCGTGCCTTGCCCTGCCACAGTGCCGGCGAGCTGCCCCTCGATTTCCCCAATGTGCGAACCCATACCATTGAGGATATTTGGTACCGATCTGAGGCCTTCAATCATTTTCGGGGTAACGATTGGATGCGTGAACCCTGCCGCAGCTGCCCTGAGAAAGAAAAAGACTTTGGGGGCTGTCGCTGTCAGGCGTTTGCCCTGACCGGAGACGCCGCAAACGCGGATCCTATTTGCACTAAATCGCCCCATCGCGATGTCATTGACGCGGCATTAACCGCCGCAAACTGTCATAATTCAACCACAGGGCAATTAATTTACAGAACAATGTCCGAGTCGTCGGCCCTTATTGCAAAGGGCTAAGTGGTCCTAGCTAGGCAGTTCATGGTCATCTACCCGGGGGGGAGTGGTGAGGTGTTTTGCACACTGACAAACTATGTCGATAGCCCAGCCATCGAAGTAAGCCGCCGGGCTAAAAGCGCAGGTGGTGGACTGTTGTTGCAATTGGTGGGGCGATTAGTGGGCCCGCGGGTTTTGCGACTAGGCGCGGTGATTTTCGGGCCCGTACGCATTCAGGCGATCGGGCTACCTTGCCTACTACTCTTCCAAATCCTATTCATGGCCGGTGCATTGGCGCAAGAATCGTTGCCAGTGGTCCGAGCGGCAACCTTGAAATACGGCACGGCCAACTGGGAATTACAGGTGATTAAGGCCCAGGGTCTTGATGTAGAGCACGGTTTTGAACTGGAGATCCGAGAAGTGAATTCCCCCAGCGCCGCCTCCATTGCCCTGCAGGGCGGCGCCGCTGACGTGGCGGTACAAGATTGGCTATGGGTGCTCAGGCAGCAGGAGCAAGGGCGGCAGTTCTTATTTGCGCCGTACTCTACCGCTGTTGGACGGTTGATGGTGCCCAAGGGCTCGCCAATCGATAGTTTGCAAGGGTTGGCTGGAAAGCGTCTTGGTGTGGCAGGCGGTGACAGCGACAAGGGCTGGCGTCTACTGAATGTGTTGCTCAAGCAACCCGAGCAATGGGCTTTATCAGAACCTATTGCCCCTCGATTTGGTGCGCCACCGTTGCTAAATCAGCTAGCGCTACGTGGCGAAATCGATGCACTCCTTACCTATTGGCACTACGCCGCGCGCCTTGAGGCTCAGGGCTTTCGCACCCTGTTAACCGTCGATGATTTACTGGCTGCACTGGGCGTTGACGAACCTGTGCCCATGTTGGGTTGGTGCTTCAGTGCAGACGCTGTTCAGGGTGAAAACCCTGCAATAGCGCAGTTTATAGCCGCCACCCATGCAGCGAGAGCCCTCATGGCTGACGATGCTAGTGTTTGGCTGCCCCTAAAACCGCTGATGCGTGTTAATTCTTCGGCCACTTTTGACGCCTTAAAAGCAGGCTTTGTAGCGGGGACCCCGGGACCGGTCACCGACCGAACCGTTCAGGCTACGACTGCTGTAGCTGCCTTGTATTTTAATGACAAGGCACTTGCTGAGCGTTTGGTCCCCGCTATTTTCTGGCCCCCAGTGCAGTAAGCCAATGACCCTGGCAACCCGCGCTTTAGCTATTCGCAGTGCATCTTTACTGTTGCTATTACTGCTGTGGCAGGGTGTAGTGATTATCTGGCAGCCAGATTTGCTGCCCGGACCACGGCAGGTGGCAGCGCGCTTCTGGTCAGAGTGGCACAGCGGCGTGCTGCCGGAAAACCTGGCCACTACCCTATTAAGGGTCACGATGAGTTTTGGTTTGGCCGTCATAGCCGGCCTGACATTAGGGACGCTAATGGGGCGATTCCACCGGGTTGATGAATGGTTCGATGCGCCGTTGACCCTAAGTTTGAATATGCCGGCGCTGGTGGTGATTATTCTGAGTTTCCTGTGGGTTGGCCTAAACGAGGCCGCTGTGGTTGTGGCGGTGGTGTTGAATAAGACGCCCACGATGGCCGTTATTTTCCGTGAAGGTGTAAGGGCCATCGATAAAGGATTGTTAGAGGTGGCCACCGTGCATCGACTAAGCCCCTGGCGCCGGTTCTGGTCTGTTTGGTTGCCTCAGCTTTACCCCTATTTTCTTGCGGCCACACGTTCAGGTTTGGCGTTAGTTTGGAAAATCGTACTGGTTGTCGAGTTACTGGGGGCCAGCAGCGGTATGGGCTTCAAGCTGGGTGAGTTTTTCCAGTTCTTTGAAATCGACGCTATATTGGCTTACGCACTCAGTTTCGTCGTGGTGATCGTGGTCCTTGAAGCGATGCTCATTCGGCCGTGGGAGGCGCGCGTCATGCGTTGGCGAGCCCCATGAAGCTGAGCCTTCAACGGAAAGCATTTGCAGGCAAACCACTGCTCGGTCCCTTCGACTTGACCTTGAGAGCTGGCGAGTTTGTCGCGCTCACTGGCCCTTCTGGGGTGGGCAAAACGACGCTACTGCGCATTCTGGCTGGTCTCGACCAGGACTGGACAGGCTCTATTGACTTGGGGCCCGACCCCAATATTGGTTTCATGTTTCAGGAACCACGACTTATGCCCTGGCTCACCGCGCTTGAGAATTTGCGTCTTGTCTGTGAAGACACCGATGCAGCCCGCCACATGTTGGTGGATGTGGGTTTAGGGGATGCGGCGAACAAGTACCCAAATCAGCTGTCGGGGGGGATGCAGCGCCGAGTGGCCTTAGCGCGATCGATGTTGGGACAGCCAAAACTGCTGCTTATGGATGAACCGTTCGCTTCTCTCGATCGATCGACCGCCCAGCAGTGTCGACAAATCTTGTTGAATTGCTGGCAGCAGCATAAAACCACTATCCTGTTTGTCACTCATGACATGGAAGAGGCATTGCAGCTTGCCGATAGGGCACTGGTATTAACGGGAGAGCCTGCCAAGATTGCTGATGATACAGCGATTGATATCGATCGACCGAGAGCAATGGACACTGAGCCAGCGCAGCAGCTATTGTCGAGACTGGTGCAGTGTAGTGCCAATTTCAGCCATTAATGAGACCGATAAGGTCGTTTAGCGCCTATACAAATCGATCCTAGCGCAATATCCTGCGGAGATAAGAAAAATGGCGGGTGCAAGGGGAACAATGCAAACGTTGGTCAGTGAGCAAGCCAGATCAGGGCGTGCGCGCTCCGTGCGTACGGCGGTATCCGATAGTGCCGACCCAAAAGTGGCGGTGGCCGAGCTCGCCAAGCATTTGCAGCCCGAAAATGCTGCTTGCGTTGTGTTTTTTTGTACGCCGACCTACGACCTTCATGCCCTTGGCAAAGCGTTTTCGAAGTCCTTTGAGGGTACTCAGGTCATTGGTTGTACCACCGCCGGTGAAATTGCATCTGGGGGCGTTATTGCAAACCCCATTAGCGCCGTCGCCTTCGACGCTCGCGATTTTACCGCTGCCACCTTGCATCTTGATGACCTGGCTTTCGCCGATGAGTCTCACATCGAGTCATTGGTCAGAGAGACCATCGATAATCTGAGCCAGCTTACCCCCTGGGGTAGTAGTGGTCATACCTTTGCCTTATCGCTGCTCGATGGACTTTCGAGCCGAGAGGAGATGATGTTACCGGTGGTGCATCATGCCCTCGATGGCATACCCCTTTTCGGCGGCTCCGCGGGCGATGCTATGAATTTCAACAGTACCTATGTGTATTGCAACGGTGGATTCCAGGAAAACGCCGCCGCCATTGCACTCATCAGCACGCGCTGCCCGTTCTCCCTTATTTCCAGCCACCACTTCGCGCCGACAAACGAAAAGCTAATTGTTACCCGAGCTGACCCTGATCGTCGTGTTGTGCTCGAATTCAACGCAGAACCTGCAGCCCCCGAATATTGCCGGGTCATGGGGTTGTCGCTTGATGACTTGAGTGATGCAACCTTTGCCTGTCATCCCCTGGGGGTGCAATTGGGTGAGCATTTATTTGTCCGCTCGGTGCGACAGGTGAACGACGATTTAAGTCTCACATTTTTCTGTGCCATCGATAACGGCATTATTCTCACTAAGCTCGACGATACGGGGTTGTTGGAACATTTTGGCAAGCTTATGCACGGGGTCAACGAGGCCATCGGCGAGCCCCAGTTAGTCCTGAGTTGCGACTGTATTCACCGCTTTCAGGAAGCAGAGCAAAAACAGCAGCTCGATGCTCTCACCGAACTTTACAGGCGCTTCAACGTGATGGGTTTTAAAACCTTTGGTGAGCAGCGTGACGGTTTGCATGTGAACCACTCATTCACGGGCATTGCTATTGGGTACCCCGATGACTGATAAGCGCTCGTCCGCTCCCGATCTCAAGCTGGTGGGCAGTGCCGCTGAAAAGTCAAACGATGCGCTACGGGCTGAGCTTGAGGCCCTCAAATACGAGAACAGTAAACTCAAAGTTATTAATAACGTACTAGTCCAGCGAGTGGAATTGGGCTGGGGTAACTTAAGTACCGCATACAGCTCCTTTCAGCGGGCAGCTATGCTCACGGAACAAGTGGCCTCTAAGTCCAAGGCTCTGCAGGAGACACGCAGTCGTCTTGACGAGGCCCGCCAGCACCTCGACAGAACCCAAACCGAGCGGGATCAATCTCGCCAACGTCTGGAGGATTTGATTGAAGCCATTCCCGATGCGGTAGCGCTATTCGACAAAGAGCGTGTACTGGTATTGGGTAACGCCAGCTTTTTTGAGTTTTGGAGCGGTAGTGGCGCTTCGATACAAGTGGGTAAGACCCGCTTGACGGATTTGGGTCGATTGGCGGCCAGTCACGGCCTATTCGACAGCGATAGCCGCAGTGCTGGACGTACCGCCTTACCGCGTTCGGAGGCGGGGGACAGTTTGTTTCGCATGGCCGATGGCCGCTGGCTGCAAATGGCAGAACGCGCCACTGCAGATGGTGGCTTGGTGGTGGCTTACACCGACGTCACCGAGGTAAAGGCGGGCGAGCTAAGCGCGCGCGAGCGCACGGTACGGGCCCACGACAATTTGTTGCAAGAGCTTTTGGCCAATCTTCCCCAGGGGGTTGCTTTGGTTGATGAGCAGGGCTGCATTAGGGTCTGTAATCCCCGTTTTAGGACGCTGTTACATTACGAGGGTTCTTTGCAGGGTCGAGAGGTCCTCCTGAAAGACGTATTACAGCAATCTCCTGTGGGTGCGGCATTAGCCGATGTGAGTACCCTGTGGTGTGGGTGTGATCCCACCAAAAATGGCTGCCAGCAAGAGCTTCAGCTTGCCGATGGCACGGTGCTCGATGTGGGCAGCCACCCCCTGCTTGATGGCGGCTATGTGGTGAGCTTTACCGACGTCACGGCCCGAACCCGCGATGCCCGTGTTATCCGGGAAGGTGCCCAGCGTCTGCGGTTCATGACCGATTCGCTGCCGGCGCTGATTGCTTATGTGAATCGGGATGGGGTCTATGAATTCGCCAATCGAAGTTTTGAAGATTGGTACGATCGGCCCCGTCACCACATTGAGGGTGCCACCATCGCCGAGTTGTTGGGGTCCGATGAGATCACTAAACATCAGCCCCATATTGATCGCGTCTTGTCTGGGCAAACCGCCAATTTTGAAATCGAGCAGGTACTACCCGATGGGCGTAAGCAAATTTTTACGAAAAGCTATGTGCCTCATCGAGATGAAGCCGGCACCGTCATCGGCTTTTTCGTCTTGGAGCAGGATGTTACCGAGCAGCGCCGTACCGCTAGTGCTCTAAAATATGCCTATCGGCATATGGAGCAACGGGTGTTCGAGCGAACTCGGGAATTATCGGATCTCAACGATCAGTTACAGGCAGAAGTGGAAGAGCGCGCGCAAATTGAGCGCCACTTATTGGAAGCCACCCGAGAAGCGCGAAAAGCCAGCGAATCGAAGGTGAAATTTATGGCCGCAGCGGGCCACGATTTACTGCAGCCTTTGAACGCTGCTCGCTTGTTCGCATCGGCCATGTTGGAAGAGGAGCTCGACGGCCGGGTCGAGCGACTCGCCAGCTCCCTTACGCGCTCCCTTGATGATGTTGAAAGTATCATCACCACCCTGGTCGATATTTCAAAGCTCGAAGCGGGTGTGGTGGAAGCAGCGCCAGAGCCCTTCTTGGTCGATAGTCTATTGTCGACCTTAAGCGATGAGTTCTCGGCATTGGCCGCCGAGGCCGGTCTTGAATTTCGTTACGTGCGCTCGTCAGTAGTGGTGCATACCGATAGCCAGTTGTTAGCGCGCATTTTACGTAATCTTCTTACCAACGCCCTACGCTACACCGATCAAGGTCGCGTGGTGCTGGGTTGCCGCCGCCGACCATCGGGGTTGGATATCGAAGTGGCTGACACCGGTATCGGTATTGAAGAAGACCAGCTGCAACTGATTTTCGGGGAGTTCCAGCGGGCGGAAACCGGGCGTATACGGGATGAGCGTGGCTTGGGCTTGGGTCTTGCTATCGTAGATAAGTTAAGCGGTGTCTTGGGTTGCTCTGTATCGGTGCGCTCATTGCCCTCCCGGGGCTCTGTATTTACGGTACATGTGCCCTATGGCGAGCTGTCTCAGAAGCACCTAACGCCGGTGCCAGAGGTACCTGAACTTGCCAATTTAGCGGCACTCGAGGATGTGCCGGTATTGGTGGTCGATAATGACCCCGCTATTCTCGAGGGAATGGAGACCGTGCTGCAGCGCTGGGGCTGCAATGTAGGCACCGCTCGAGATCTTTCCAGCATGGATGAGCGCTTGCGCGAGGGCTTTACCCCACTTATTGCTATTCTCGACTACCAGCTCGACCGAGATTTAACCGGGTTTGCGGTGGCCACCGTGTTACAAGATAGACTCGAGGATATGCCCGGCGTGCTGATGATTACCGCCAATTACAGTCGAGAGCTTCGGGTTCAGGCGGCGTCATCGGGGTTCGCGCTACTGCACAAACCGGTGCGCCCCCATAAGCTGCGCAGTGTTATATTGCGTTTATTACCCAGCGCCTGACTTACCCCATTCTGGGCGCTTGTGGTGACGACAATTAGCGCCCCAAGTACTGATCGAAGTTAATATCCTTGGCGCACAGAATGGCTTTCAATCGGCTGTGAACATTGAGCTTGCGTAATATGGCCGAGACATGGGCTTTCACCGTGGTCTCAGCAATATTTAGATCGTAACCAATTTCTTTGTTCGACTTGCCCTTGGCCATGTGTTCAAACACTAACAGCTGGCGTCGGGTAAAGGTGGCGATAAGATCCTGATCGATGCTGGGGCCGTCATGGCGGCGACGATGACCACTCTCGTCCGGTCTGCGAATAATATCCGGGGGCAGATAAATTTGGCCTTCTAGAATTTGCTCTAGCGCAGATGTGATTTTATCCCGACCCATGGATTTGGTAATGAAACCCACGGCTCCATAGGTTACCGACTTTAGTACAACGCTTTTGTCTTCTTCGGCCGATAACACCACAACGGGAATGTCAGGGTGGGCGGTGCGCAGTGCCACAATGCCATTAAGGCCATCCATACCTGGCATGTTTAAGTCGAGCAAAATGAGGTCGGTATCCGGGTTTTCTTCGGCGTAAGCCATGGCGCCATCGAGTGAGTCGGTCTCGTCGATAGAACTACCGGTGAACGCTTGCTTGATCGCTCCAGCAATGGCTTCGCGAATCATCGGGTGATCGTCGGCAATGAGGATCTGATACATGGAGTCGCATCTTTTGGTTTGTCGTTATGTTGATGAACATACCCCAGAATAAGCCGAGAAATAAAGCCTGAATGGCTTATCCGGGTTTGCCGCCGGTTTTGCGGCGCAAAATACCCCGACCCGGATCAAAACCTGCGATGGCGCCAAGGGTTAACAGGGTGGCGGTACCTGCCGTTACCGAGAATGCCATACTGTTCCATTGGCCGTACAGGGCAAATCGGATGAGTTCGACCGCGTGGGTAAAGGGATTAACTGCGCAAATCCAGTAAATCCACTCGCTTGCCTCGCGCATTTTCCACAGGGGATAGAGTGCTGAGGATAGAAAAAACAGGGGAAACACCACGAAGTTCATGACGCCAGCAAAATTTTCTAGCTGTTTAATCAATGACGATAACAGCAGGCCAAGAGCCCCCAGCATTAACGCCCCAAGCACCGTGGCGGGCAGGACCGCTAAATAACCGATAGCGGGCGGAGTGACATCGAGTAGACGCGCCACCAATAAAAAGGCGTACACCTGAAACAGCGACACGATGGCACCGGCCAGTAATTTGCACAACAGCAGCCAGCCTCGGGGTAAGGGGCTGGTGAGTAACACGCGCATACTGCCCATTTCCCGGTCGTACACCATGGAAAGGGAGCTCTGCATACCATTAAATAAAATGATGATGCCGATGAGCCCCGGGACGATGTAGACCTCGTAGGTAATATAGGTTTCATAGGGCGGAATAATGGCGATGCCAAGAGCCGCCCGAAAACCCGCTGCGAAAACCACGAGCCACAACAGTGGGCGTACCAGCGATGATAAGAAGCGCGTACGCTGCTGCAAAAATCGCTGTAACTCCCGTAATAACACTCCGCGAAAACAGTACCAGTAGCTGGCTAATCCAAGTTTGGCATGGCTCATGGGGCGGGCTCCGATAAGCTCAGGACGAGGGCATTGGCATCCCCGTGGCCTTGGGCAGCGGCCAGGGCAGAGAGCTCCCCTTGACCTTTAACCCGACCCCGTCGCAGCAGTACAGCCAACTCGTTGGCATCCAATTCTTCCACCAAATGAGTGGTCCAGAGCACGGTTTTACCTTCGTCCCGGCATAAATTGCGCACGTGTTGGTACAGATGGGTGCGGCTCTCAAGATCGAGCCCGGCGCTAGCCTCGTCGAGCAGCAGTAAATCCGGTTCGTGCAGCAGCGCCCGAGCAATTTCTACCCGGCGCCGATGACCACCATTTAAATCTCGCACCCGCTCATCGCAGCGAGCCCAGAGTCCAAAGCGCTCTAGTTCAGCTTGACTCCGTCGTTTGACCTGTTTCGGGGACAAACCCTGAATGGCGCCGTGGTAGGCCAGGTTCTGGCGCAGGGTTAAATCTAAATCGAGGGTTGGTTGCTGAAAAACCACACCCATCCTGGCCAGTGCTGCACCCGGTGAGCGCGCCAAATCGGCACCGAATACCCGAATGCTGCCGCTGCTGGGGCGTAGCAGCCGAGTCAGCAACGAAAAGAGAGTGGTTTTGCCGGCGCCGTTGGGGCCTAAAAGCGCTAGAAACGTGCCAGTGGGTATATCGAAACTGACATCAATAAGTGCTTTACGCTGGCCATAGTGATGACACAGTTGCTCAATACTGACCGCCGGTGATGTATTTGACTGGCTCATGGTTGTACTGCTATGCCCCAGGGGTAACGCCCTACGCGTAGTGTTTTTATGACCTCAAGCTCGTCCACATCAATGACCGACACATCGCCACTGACACCGTTTGAGGTCAGAAGCAGTTGCTCGTCGTTGGCAAACGCCAAGTGCCACACCCGTCGTCCTACCAGCAGGTAGTCCAAAATCTCGTAGCTATTGGCATCGATGACAGCCACATGATTCGCGGGGCCCAAGGCGACGAAGGCATATTTACCATCCCCTGTGAGTTTCACACCCACAGGTTGCAACCGGTCCCTGTGAATGCCAGGAATCTTGAAGGACAGCTGTTTATGCTCTTTACGGCTGTCGACATCGATCACATGCACCGTTCCCCCGATTTCAGCGGATGCCCATAGGGTGCTGCCATCGCGACTGAACTCCACGTGACGGGGTCGCTGGCCAATCAAGGTGTTGTCCACCAGTTCATTCGTGCTGGTGTCAATCCAGTGCACCATGTTGGTAGTTTCAGAGGTATTCACCGCCCATTTACCGTCGGGGCTCACCGCCATGCCCTCGGGTTCAACGCCCACATCGACTTGTCCGACAACGCTGCGTTCTTGGGTATCGACAACGGTAACCACTGCAGAGTCTTCATTGGCAATGTACAGGGTGCGGTCATTGGGATGCAGGGCGAACTGTTCCGGGTCCTCGCCGGAAGGGAGGTTATGCAATAGGGTTCCTGTCTCTGTGTCGTAAACCTGAACGGCGTCGGAATCGCTGGCACAGATGTATAAGTAACGATAGTCGCCGCTAAAGGTGATACCTCGGGGACGCATCCCAACCTCGACGGTTTTTACCACCGTCAGGCTGTCGGTATCGATCACCGACAGGGTGTTGTCTTTTTCATTCGACACCCATGCCAGGTCAGCGCTGGCGCTGTGGGCAAAGCAGCAGCCCACTAGGGCCAGCAAAGCATTCCGGGCGGTCTGACGTGGCTGCATTAGCGGGTCTCCTTAAAGGAACATTCGGCCTCGGCTGCATCGTACCCGAGGGTGTCCATATCGGTGCTGGGGTGCAAAAAGCCCTCTTGTGGACTTTGGCTCACCACAGCGCGGGGTTGTACTAGGGTAATAGGTTGTCGCATCTGACCGTTCCAGGGGCGGAAAGTAAGGCCGCGGCCTTTGAACCCCGCCAGCTCAAAGTTATCGGAGAGCATGTAGGCGTATAAAGCAGCGGGGTCGGCGTCACCGGTCCGGGTCACCGCCTCGGCAATACTGCGAACACCTGCCCAGGCGCCGTAGTCATCGGCGGTCATCCCCCGCCCAGCGAGGGCTTTAAACCGGTTTTGCAATTGCAGCGCGCCCCACTGTTCGATAACCGGCGACCACTCGGTAGGTACAAGCCCTTGGGTGCCGGCGACGGGTCGTGGCAGCCAGGTATTGTAGGAAATAAAGTCTCCGACATCCCCTAAGTCGTCGGCCACTAGCACCACATCGTAGTCATTGCCCTGGGTGAACAGAGGCAACTCGGCCTGTGCGGTACGGCGTAAATCGGTCTCGAAAGACCAAGTTTTCTCATCGCGAATTTTGGCGCCATAGCGTTTTGCGGTGCGTTTGAACGCTTGGCTCCAAGCGGTGTCTGCGGGTCGCGGTCCTTGCACTATGAACCAGTCGCGCCATCGTCGGGCAATAAAAAACTGGCCCAGACCATCGGCGAGCATGGCGTGACTGGCGGCGGTATGCAGTAAGCCCCCTCGGCAGGACCGATGGCGCCAATGGTCATTGCGGTTGGTGGCGTTGAGGATGACCCCTGACTGATCGGTGGGTAGTTGTTGGCTGGCGGCCAGCAGGCTGTCATCGGGCAGGTCAGCCACCACCAAACCGGAGCCTTCGGCGAACCATTTAGCCACTGTCTCGGCGGCTTGTTCGGGGGATGACACCTGCTGCGTTATCAGCCGGTAGGTCTGCCCGGTGAAGCGCCCCGTGGTGTTGCTATCGGCAACACCCAGCTCTGCCCCTGCACGACCGGCATCCTCGGGCGGAGGCTCGCGGTTGGCGAGTGTGGGCGGACGGTCCTTTGCCTGCCATAGGTACAGAATGTCGATGGCCATCGGCTCGGCTCCCCAGGCAGGGGTCAAGAAGAAGCACATCAGTGCAGCACAGAGGCTTAAGACGCGATGCCGCTGCCGTGATGACTCTAGGCTGCCGCGATCGCTAACATTCGTGTAACGAATAAAGCGCTGGATCAAGGGATGCTCCGTTATAGGTTATTGGCCGTGATCATTTCGCTAAAATATATAAACGCTCGCGTCAGCAGGGTTTAACGAGAGTTCTGCATTTTTGACTGATTCTATAGGGCGCAGCGGGATCCTCCAATCATTCCCAGTGTGCTAAGCGAAGGACCGGTCAAAGTCATACCAAAGGAGCATTGTCAGGTGTTTATCGACGGTTACCATTCGCGACATGAATAACCGCGTCGTAAACGTGGCTACTCAATATGAACGATCTATCACCAAGATCAATGAATAGGCGCACCCTGTAACAAGGTGAGAGCCGGGAGACAGAATCAGTATGATGAAATTACGCCAATTCGCTGCAACCGCTGCAATCGCTGCCACTGCCGCATTCGCAGCACAGGTGTTTGCCCACGGTGACGTAACCCCACAGCCAGTGAACACCGACGGTCTTGAACCCATCGATGGCTGGGTAGAGGAGAATCCCTATCGCGGCAACGAGCGCGCGATCGAAATCGGCTCGTCTGCCTACAACCAAAACTGTGCACGCTGCCACGGCCTTGATGTCATTTCTGGTGGTATGACTCCCGATCTGCGTGGCCTGAACGATGAGTTTGAGTGGGCCGATGTGGCTGAATCTGATGCCTGGTTTATTCAGCGTGTACGCCACGGTGCGGTGATCCAGGGTCGTGTTTACATGCCTCCCTTCGAAGAGACCCTGTCTCAGGAAGCCATGTGGGCCATCCGTGCCTTCATCGATACTCGCGGTGTTCCCGAGTCGTAAACGCCCGGAGGCAAAACAATGCGGCTTGGTAGTATCGTTGTTGTCGTATTGCTGGGTTGGCTGAGCGCGTCACTGGCCTTGGGTCAACCTGAAACAGGTGGCATCGAGGATCGTAACCTCGATGACATCGTTGCCAGCGGATTTATTGAAATCGCGGTCTATCGCGATTTTCCACCTTACAGCTTTACCAATGATGCGGGTGAAGCTCAGGGCATCGATATTGAAGTGGGAACCCTCATCGCCGAAGGCTTGGGGGTTAAGCCCGTATGGTTTTGGCTGACCGCGGATGAAGATCTAGAAAGCGATTTGCGCAATGCCATCTGGCGTGGATCGGTCTTCGATCGCACCGTTGCCGACGTTATGCTGCGAGTACCCTACGATCGAGAGTACGCCTACGCCATCGACGGCTACGGGCTGCCAAAGCACGAGCACGTGGTCATGTTTGGCCCTTACCACCGGGAAAGCTGGTCGATTGCTCGCGATTTAGAGAAAACCGGTGAGGTCCGCAATTTGGCTATTTTCGCCTATGAGAAAGTGGGTGTGGAAGTGGCCAGTCTGCCCGATATGATTCTGAGCGGTGCCTACGGGGGTCGCCTGCGCGACAACGTGACCCACTATTTGAAAATCGAAGAGGCACTAACGGGTCTGCGTGCCGGAGAAACGGCTGCGGTCGTAGGTATGCGCTCGCAAATCGAATGGGGTTTGCGCGATGTACCGAATGCCTTCGATATTGATACCGACGGACTCGAGCAATTAGCCGTACTGGAGTGGGACATTGGTGCTGCGGTGAAACAAAATCACCGGGAACTGTCTTACGCCATCGGTGACCTGTTGAGTGCGGCTGTGATGGACGGCCGTATGGCAGCCATTTTCAGCAAGTACCAAACCACGTTTACCGTACCGTCTACGTACGACGTACCCGAGTAGTAACCCCGAGCAGGCTTACTACTTTGGTACTGTCATTCTTGGACGCACGTGTAGTGGATTCGGGGGGCAGATCATGAGAATTTTTCTCATGATACTGATCCATGCAGTACCGACAAAAAGCAGTACCCATAAACACAAATGCATAACCACAAATGAAGGACGCTAAGTCCATTCGCCATAAGCAACGAGGGAAATCTCCGATGCGTATAAGCCAGAGCAACCTTAAAAACGGTCTGGGCGTAGCTGCCCTATCCATGGCCGTTAGCCTGACTTCAGGCAATGCAAGCGCCGGTGTCACAGACGCCGACATCGTCAACGATCAAGCAAATACCAGTGACATCGTTCACTACGGTATTGGTCCCCAGGGTCAGCGTTTTAGCCCCCTGAATAAACTGAATACGGACAACGTCCAGAACCTGCAGCCCGTCTGGGCATTCTCACTGGGTGGTGAGAAGCAGCGCGGTCAAGAAAGCCAGCCGCTTGTACGTGATGGCGTTATGTACGTTACCGGTTCGTACTCACGTATTTGGGCCATCGACGTCAACACTGGCGAAGAAATCTGGGAATACGAAGCGCGACTGCCCGACGGCATTATGCCTTGCTGTGACGTGGTAAACCGCGGCGCTGCTCTTTACGACGACCTAGTCATCTTCGGCACCCTCGATGCCAAGCTCGTTGCGCTCGACGCCGCTACCGGTAAGCCCGTCTGGAAGAAGACACTGGGTGATTACAAAGCGGGTTACTCGTACACCGCGGCACCATTGATCGCCAAGGGCATGGTTATTACCGGCGTTTCCGGTGGTGAGTTCGGTATTGTGGGCAAAGTTGAAGCGCGCGATGCTAAGACCGGCGAGTTGGTATGGAGCCGTCCTACCGTTGAAGGTCACATGGGCTACCTGAACGGTAAAGAAAATGGCATTACCGGTGGTAAGGCCAATGTGACGTGGCCCGGGGATATGTGGAAGCACGGCGGTGCGGCAACATGGCTGGGTGGCACCTATGACCCTGATGTTGACCTGCTGTTCTTCGGTACCGGCAACCCTGCACCCTGGAACTCATGGCTGCGTCCTGGTGACAACCTGTACTCGGCGTCACGTGTCGCGATCGACCCCGACACCGGCAAGATTGCATGGCACTTCCAGACCACGCCACACGATGGCTGGGATTTTGATGGTGTGAACGAGTTCATCTCATTCGACTACCAGGAAAACGGCAAAACGGTTAAGGCCGGTGCTACTGCCGACCGTAACGGTTTCTTCTACGTCCTTAACCGCGAAAATGGCGATTTCATTCGTGGCTTCCCCTTCGTGAACAACATCACGTGGGCGAAAGGTCTCGATGACGAAGGTCGTCCGCTGTACGTTGACGACAACCGTCCTGGCAACCCCGCAGGTGAGAAGAAAGGCGCGCAAGTTTTCGCTATTCCTTCATTCCTCGGTGGTAAGAACTGGATGCCTATGGCCTATAGCCAAGACACCGGTCTGTTCTACGTGCCCTCTAACGAGTGGGGTATGGACATCTGGAACGAGCCCGTATCTTACAAGTCAGGCGCAGCCTACTTGGGTGCTGGCTTCACCATTAAGCCTATCTTCGATGACCACATTGGTTCATTGAAAGCGGTTGACCCCAAGTCGGGCAAGATCGTTTGGGAGTACAAGAACCCTGCGCCACTGTGGGGCGGTGTACTGACCACCGCGGGTAACCTGGTATTCACCGGCACTCCTGAAGGCTACCTGATGGGCTTCGATGCTCGCACAGGTGAAGTGGTTTACAAGTTCAACACCGGTTCAGGCATCGTTGGTTCACCCATTACTTGGGAGCAGAACGGCGAGCAGTTCGTATCGGTTGTGTCTGGCTGGGGCGGTGCTGTACCTCTGTGGGGCGGCGAAGTGGCCAAAACAGTCAAGAACTTCAACCAAGGCGGTATGGTTTGGACATTCAAACTGCCCGCACGTAACGTCGCTACTCGTTAATCGCAGTAGCTACGCGGTAACAAAAAAGGGAGCCTTCGGGCTCCCTTTTTTTATGTAGGACAAAAGTGCATTAAGCATTGAGCGATCGGCGAAACCTCAAGGGAGAACTTAGTTGGCGAACCCCATTTTCTAATGGTCAGAGACCGTCGATGTCTCGTTTTAACTGCTCTTTGTGATCGGTGACCAGTCGCTCAAGCACTTAGATGCGCGCTTTGAGAGCATTGACTTCGTCTCGCCAGTTTCCGTCGGTGCCGACGTGGCTAGCCATCTTCTCCCGATGCTTTATCCAAGCCATAAAAGCGGACAGTGATATGCCGCCGACGATGGCAACAACAGGAATAATGAAAGGGCTAGAGAACATAATGTAGGATAACCAGCCGACTGTCTGCGAGCAAACGCTCGGACTGGGGCCTCACGCACAAACAGGAAACGCCGCTCATGGCACACTCACACAGTTTAGGTCTGTCATGCTTGTAGACGAACCCACCGTCAAGGGAAGCCAATAAACGCCGGAGGTATTGTCGCAGGAGACAGCATTACTTATGGCGCTAGCGCTGGGCAGATCAGCTGCTTCGCCCTCTCGATCTATGACGTAGACACTCCCGTTTAGAGCTGCAGACACGTATTTATTGTCGTCACCCGCATTGGCAAATTCGTTGAACGTATCATACCCAAGAATAAGCTTTCCCCCTATCACCGAGCTTGCTCGTGATATTGATGCACCATAAGCGGTCAGTGAACCGCCCAGTGAAGTCACACTGCCATCCACGATAATGTTGGGTGCACCAGTGCTTCTCCGAGAGGCGTCTCCTTGTAGTTGTGCGGATGCGCCTAGATTTGCTGCCATGTCTCCATTCAGTATCAACGAGCCACTTTGAGGCTCGTCAAAATCGAAGTCTCCATGGCTTCCACTGTTGAATTCTAGATTTCCAGTAAGTGTCAGTATTTCCTCACCAGTATTAGCCACAAGAAGGTTGCTGTTGTTATTCGCAACAAAGTTAAATGGGAAATTGAAATGTCCAGCTCGTAACGCAAGGGTCGATCCTGCGGTTAGCTCGGCTTCGCCACCTGCCACATTTATAGCAGTCTCCTGTTCGTTTAAGTAAAACGCTGAGTCAACCAGACTTACGCTTGTCGACTGAGCCGCCGGATTAAGGTTCAAGCAAGCGGGTTCTCCGGGAGTCAGAGCAGGTTTAGGCCCGTCACAATAAAAATTAACACCAGTATTCTCTACAAGTTGATTCGGTGAGAACAACGTGCCCGTGCTTGATTTGAGGTCAATGGCGGTAATGGTTGACGCAATAGTCATCTGTCCAAGGATAAATAGATGGCTTCCAGCAGATGCTTCTATGCCAATACCCGTCGAGCTATTTACCCCGATGTTGACATATCCACCTATCAGTGTTGAACCGGCGGTTAGACTGATTCCTACGCTACTAGGCGCTTCTATGGGCACACCAATCAACGTTAGCGAGCCACCGTTGCTAACGGTAATCGCTGCGCGGTTATTGGTGCCAGCGTTGGTGATGGTGAGTGGCGGCGCGTTAGGGGTCGGTCCAATTCTAATGTTTTGATTGATTATCTCTAGCGGGCCGCACGAACCCGATGCAACGATTCCAGGCAAGGCATTCAAGGTAGCATAGCGATTAATAGTTTGTTGCAGCGCATTCGGGTTTTGAGTGCAATCAACTGCTATGCTGGCCTCAGTGTTTGGGTCAAAAAAAATGCTGGCATTGAGTGCTTCGATTTTCCCTTCTAACAGTTGGAAGTTATTGTTAATTTGGTCCGCCTGAGCAACTTGACCATCGGAAAATGTGATGAGATTTTGCGCGGCAGCTGCGGATCCCAATATGACGAGTGAGCAAAGCAACAACGAACGTTGACGACCCAAGGTTTTCAACATATTTCTTCCTTTTCGCTAGTAAGCCACTGCGTCGGACGATTACCTTAACATAAGTGTATCGTCACACTGGCTAAATGAGGGCGCCGTCATCACATCATCAAAACTGAACCAGATTGCGGAGCGTCTGAGCCGAATAGACTCAGGTATCAGGCGACTAACGTTTGCATTCTCTTGTGTTGTCCTGGTGATAATGCTCACCAACCGCGAGACCTACACGTATGTGGATGTTGACTCCGGTGAGCCGGTTGATCGTGACAAGGCTGTAGACTTGCAGCTCGATGTTTGCCGGAAGGCATGGAACCAATATTTTCGTTCCCATGAACCAAGCTCCGAAGGTGTGATGGATTCCACCGATCCAAATGCAGCCTCAGAGGATTTGTCCAGCCTGCTACTGGCGAATGCGGTTGTAGACAGACTGGGGCCGCCAGCGGGATATCGCATGCCAGCTAAATACTTTTATAATGGCTGTTTGGAGTTCCACGGCATTCGGAGTATTCGCCGATGGTTGTGGATCACCCAAGACGATACGCCGCCATGGTTAAAAACCACGAAAAACGCCAAGAGTGCACGGCAAAGTGCATATCGCAAAGATCACAGGGAGAGTGTGCCTACTCTATAGGCACCGGCGTCGTGGGTACCAAAGACCTCCCTGATTCATGCCAACCCGAGGTGCCATCTTTATACCAATACACGTGCGTGTATCCTAATTCCCGGGCACGAATGGCGGCGTTCCAGGACATCCAACAGTCGGCCACACAGAACAGCACCATGGCGCGCGCTTTGTCACCCTCGGTAAGTTCATCAAGCTGCTGGGGAAACCAGTGATCGATGGGTTTTTTCAAAACACCGTAGCCCACGTTCGGCAGCCAAATGGCGCCGGGTAAACTCATGTGGACTTCGGTGGGTAACCACTCGTGGCCAAAGCCGGGTTCACTGCGCAGTAGTAGCGCCCAAACATCGATCAATAGTGGAGGCGAGTCAGACGCTAACATCGTTACCACCTCGTCGGTATCGACGGTGATTGCACCGGGCACGCAGCGAGGGGTAGGGCGCCGGTAATTCTCTAGGCGATAGCCCTCGGGCATGGCGCTATCGCGCGGGCAGTGCTCGATAGCCGCCAACCCATTCAGTGCCGTTACCACCGCGAACACCGCCGTCGGCACAAGCGCCTTCCACGGGGAAATCACCGGCGTCACGTTCAGTTGTAGCCGCCCTGTTTGTGGGTAGACAGTGTGTTGGCCTCGAGCCCCGGATACAAATGAATCACCGACCGACTCAGTTCCTCTCGTACTAGGCTTGCCTCTTGGAAGGCGGCGGGAATGGGTTTGTTGATCACATCAGTGGGAACATCACCCACCTGAGCGCTCTGTCGCAACAGATTCTGCAGCCATAGCAAGTAGTGGCGGGTGAATTGAATCGCGCGATCGTCGGGGGCTGGTTGGCCGTGACCCGGAACCAACAAGCGATAGTCGATGTCGCCCAGGCTATCGAGAGATGCAAGCCATGTATCAATGTCGGCGTGGGGCGTCGTGGGCGCCCGCTGATCAAAGGCTAAGTCGCCGGCAAATAAAACCCCGGTGTTGGTATCGAGCACAGCAAGGTCAGCCACCGTATGGCCTTTGAGCTTAATTAGCTGAAATGTGTGATCCCCAATACTCAGGGTATTGTCGGCGAGCGCGGTATTCGCCGGTGTTGGTTCGGTTGAGCGCATCCAATCGCCGCTCATTCGGTACAAATTATCGGCGAAGTTATCCCCTTCGTTGACCATGGCACCCAAGGTTTCGGGCAAGGCGTAAATAGGTAACGTTTTAAAGTGCTGATTGCCAAACCAATGGTCTGGGTGGTGATGGGTAATGATGGCCGCCACAATGGGTTGTGACGTCACCCGAGCAACCGCTGCCTCCAACTGCTGGGCGTAGCGCAGGCTAGGGCCAGTGTCGATGAGCACCACCCCAGCACTGGTTTCGATAAAGCCAATATTGACGATATTGCCGCCGTTACTGCGCGAGAAATCCTCGGGTACGCCGGGTACCACCCAGGTGCCCTCGGCAACTTGAACAGGCTGTAGTTGGTAATCGAATAGGGTCTCTGCTTGAGTGAGTGCGGCACATAACAAACTTGCAAAACTCGCCATTAGCGCCACCCATAGGCGTATTCGCATATTTCCAGCCATTTAAGGGTTAACCAAGTCGGCGGTGAAGGTGTTGGCATTATTGTCGTAGCCCTCTAGGGCCACACCGCTTACGGCGCCGATATCGAAACTTAGAAGCGGGTTCTCGCTAATAGGCTCGTACAGCTCAAGCTCGGCCATGAGACTGTCGTCGTCGAGGTTGCGAAGCTGCAACTGTTCAATGTGAAAGCGGGGGATTCCTTCGGCGAGTCCGGTATCCATAGGGTGCATGATTTGTAGCTTAAGGCGGTTACCGGATTCCCGAGGAAAAAAGCCCGCATTTACAGTGCCAAAAGTTTCGGTCCAGTTACCCGATGCCATACCGACGCTGGGTGCGGTGCAGCCCCCACCCGCGGCATCGATCCATGCGGAGCCCACATGCCATAGGCCATCGTCGGTTAAGGCGGCCACTCGCACTGGGGAGCTTTGCTGTAACTTGAATCGGAACGCCATGGCCGGCGCCACCGTGACGGGACGCAGCCTGAGCACCATGGGTAGCGGGTTCAAATCGGCGAATACGGCGATTTGTTGAATGTTTTCAATGCCGGAAACGGAAAAAGCGACCGGTACGTTCAGTGAGTCTTCCGCATAGCTGGGTGCAATCACTTCAATGGCTGCGTCAAAGACGTAGTCTTCCCCCGCCAGGAAACGCTCGTGCATGTTTTCCCACATGGGTGAATCGAGGGGGTCGGCACCATTGCGCTCAAGCCCTGAGCGGGCAAGCGCTGAACCGCCCAGTAGTACTACCAAGCCCAATAGCCGAATAAGCGCCGTCGCAACATGCCGTGTCATAAGAAATTCCTCTGGCCCAAGGCCTATATGGCTACGCTGCCGGTTTTTAGGCTTGGGTGCAATTCGCCATTGGTAGTGGGTGGGTAACGGATGCCGTCTTGAGTCTGCCTAAGACGCGTGTTTTTCGGGGGTTGGCTTATCAGGGGCCTGCTTGTAAAAGTTGGCTTAAAAGTCGCGTTTGATGAGTCCCCAAGGCTGCATACTTGAGCGTCATGTGAACATACGGTATGTTCAAAAGCGTGTAAAAACGGTCATAAAACGCGGCTAGTTTTGGGTCGCCTTACGCGTTTCAGCCCATCGACGTGAAATAACTCAAAAGGGAGTGTCCCCATGGATCTTGGCATATCAACCCGCGTTGCCCCTCTGCTTGAAGAGGTGCGCAGTTACATTACCGAGCAGGTCATGCCTATTGAGCCTGCCTTCTTTGACGAGGTGCGCAAAGGGAGCCCTTGGGAGTACACCGATCGTCAAACCGAAATACTGGAAGATTTAAAGCGTGGTGCCCGCGAGCGTGGTCTTTGGAACTTCTTCTTAACCGGCCCCGAGGGTTCCGGTTTAACGACGGTCGATTACGCCTATTTGGCTGAAGAGATGGGTAAGTGCCACCTGGGTGCTGAGGTGTTCAATTGCTCGGCTCCCGATACCGGCAACATGGAAGTGCTACACCGCTTTGGCAGTGAAGCGCAGAAACAGCAGTGGCTGGAGCCGCTGCTTAATGGCGACATTCGCTCTTGTTTCGGTATGACCGAGCCGCCGGTGGCGTCATCGGATGCCACTAATATCTCGACCCGAGCGGTCCTCGAGGGCGATGAATGGGTTATCAACGGCGAGAAGCACTGGATTTCAGGCGCTGGGGATCCGCGCTGCAAGATCATGATCTGCATGGTGAAAACGAACCCCGATGCCCCCAAGCATCAGCAGCAGTCGCAAATTCTGGTACCCATGGATACCCCCGGGGTAGAGATTTTGCGCCACCTGACCGTGTTTAACATGGATGATGCGCCCCATGGACACATGCATATTCGCTTGAACAACGTGCGAGTGCCCAAGGACAACATGATTCTGGGTGAGGGCCGCGGTTTTGAAATCTCCCAGGGGCGCCTGGGCCCCGGCAGGATTCACCACTGTATGCGTTCCATTGGCGCGGCCGAGCGTGCCCTACAATTGCTGTGTGAGCGCTCACTAACACGCGAGGCATTTGGCAAGCACCTGGCGCGTTTGGGGGGCAATATCGACATCATTGCCGATGCGCGGATGAATATTGAGCAGGCTCGGTTGTTGACCCTAAAGACCGCTTGGATGATGGACAACGTCGATCGCAAAGAGGCGCGAGTCTGGATTTCCATGATCAAGACCGTGGTGCCCAATATGACACTGAAGGTCGTCGATGAGGCCATCCAAATGCACGGTGGCATTGGTGTCTCCCAAGACACACCATTGGCTGCCATGTGGTCGGGTCAGCGCACCTTACGCCTGGCGGATGGCCCCGATGCGGTACATCGCATGGTGGTAGGGCGACATGAGCTTAAGCGCTACACCGCCGATTCCCAGGGTCCCAGCGCCACATTCCGAGACGGTTGATCAATCCCATAACAAGGAGCCCTTATGGCTATTAAAACGGTACCGCCAGAAGAACTTCTGGCCATGGCAGGCACTGATTTAGGTGTGTCCGATTGGGTCACCCTCGATCAAGAGCGTATTAACCAGTTTGCCGATTGCACGGAAGATCACCAGTTCATCCACATTAATGAAGAGGCGGCGGCGAAAACCCCCTTTGGGGGCACCATTGCCCACGGTTTCTTGACCTTATCGATGCTGGTGAAGCTCACCGAGGGCATCGGTGTTCATCCCAAGGGTTTGGTGATGGGCGTGAACTACGGTCTGAACAAAGTCCGATTTTTAAACCCCGTACGCGCCGGCAAGCGTGTGCGCGCCCATGTTCAACTGACCGCTGTTGAGCAAAAAGATGCAAACCGCTTTCTGATGACCCAGACCATCACCGTTGAAATTGAAGGTGAGGAAACACCGGCACTGGTCGCCGAGTGGTTGGGTATGAGCATTACCGGTGGCTGATTACAAGGACAGTCATACAGGTAGTCACACAGGGCGGCATTTAACAGGAGGTAGCAACATGGATATTCGTTACGACGGAAGAGTGGCCATTGTCACTGGTGCAGGGGGTGGATTAGGTAAAAGTCACGCTCTGGCATTAGCCCAACGGGGTGCCAAGGTGGTGGTGAATGATTTGGGCGGCTCAGTGGCGGGCGAGGGCGCCAACACGGAAGCAGCCCTTGCGGTAGTGGCAGAGATTGAGGCCGCCGGTGGCGAAGCTATGGCCCATCCTGCCAATGTAGCCGACCCGGATCAGGTGGCCGATATGGTCGAGCAGACCATGGCCCGTTGGGGGCGAGTAGATATTCTGGTGAATAACGCAGGCATTTTGCGGGATAAAAGCTTCAGCAAAATGGCCCTCTCGGATTTCCAAACGGTGGTGGATGTTCACTTGATGGGCAGCGTTTACTGTACCAAGGCAGTGTGGGACATCATGCGTAACCAAGAGTATGGGCGTATTGTGATGACCTCGTCGTCGTCGGGGTTATACGGCAACTTTGGTCAAACCAACTACGGCGCAGCCAAGCTGGGTTTGGTGGGCTTTATGAATACCTTGGCCATTGAGGGTGCCAAAAACAATATTCACACCAATGCCCTAGCTCCCACCGCGGGGACGCGTATGACCGAAGGGCTCATACCCGAGCAGGCCTTCGAGCTACTAACCCCCGCTACGGTCACCCCTGCGGTGTTGTTTCTAGTGTCTGAAAACGCCCCCAATCGCACTGTCTTGGCGGCGGGCGCGGGCGCCTACGCGGTCGCTAAGATTGTTGAGACCGAGGGCATGTACCTTCCAGAAGACCAGCAAACCCCTGAAGGTTTGGCGGCGCACTGGGAGCAAATCGCCAACGGCGGTGAGCGTCAGTTGCAGGCGGGATTTGAGCAAACATTCAAAATGCTGGGGCAGGCTTCGGCCGCCTTGGGTATCGATCTTCAGGGCTAAGGCCCACAAGGAGCTGTTATGTCACAACGTGAAGCGGTCATTGTTTCCACTGCAAGAACCCCTATCGGTAAAGCCTATAAAGGCACCTTTAACAACACACCCGCACCCACCCTAGGTGGCCACGCGGTACGCGCTGCGGTTGAGCGCGCTGGTATCGAACCCGAGCGAGTCGACGACTGCATCATAGGCTGTGCCATGCCCCAGGGTACCCAGTCACTTAACGTGGCCCGCAACATTGCGTTACGAGGCGGCTTGCCCGTGACCGTGGCGGGTATGACCATCGATCGGCAGTGCTCGTCGGGTCTGATGGCGGTGGCCACAGCCGCAAAGCAAATCATGTACGACGGTATGTCGGTAGTTGTCGGCGGTGGTGTTGAGTCTATTTCGCTGGTGCAGAACCAGCACATGAACATGCACCATCTTGTGGATGAGCAACTTGTTGCCATGCATAAGGATATTTACATGCCCATGCTGCAGACCGCTGAAGTGGTTGCGCAGCGTTATGGCATGAGCCGCGATGTTATGGACGAGTACGGCTTGCAGTCTCAAGAGCGCACCGCTGCCGCCTACGCGGCGGGCCGCTTTGCGGATGAGCTGGTGCCCGTTACCGCACAGCGCATTGTTTGGGACAAAGAAACCGGTGAGCAGTCCACGGTCGAAGCTACCATTAGCCAAGATGAAGGTGTGCGGGCCTCAACTTTAGAGGGCGTACAAAGCCTTAAGACCGTGGTCGATGGGGGTACCATCACCGCGGGTAACGCGTCGCAGCTATCCGATGGTGCCTCGGCTCAGGTGGTCATGGAGGCCTCACTGGCCAGTCAGCTGGGGCTTGAGCCTTTAGGCGCATACCGCGGCATGGCGGTGGCGGGTTGTGAACCCGATGAAATGGGTATCGGTCCTGTTTTTGCAGTCCCTAAGCTATTAAAGCAGCACGGCCTGAGTGTCGATGACATTGGCCTGTGGGAACTCAACGAGGCCTTTGCCGTACAAGTGCTGTACTGCCGCGATCAATTAGGCATCGATAACGATAAATTGAATGTGAATGGCGGTGCCATTGCCGTGGGCCATCCCTACGGTATGAGCGGTTCGCGCATGATCGGTCACGCTCTGCTCGAGGGCCGACGCCGGGGTGTAAAATACGTGGTCATCACCATGTGCGTTGGTGGTGGTATGGGCGCCGCGGGCCTGTTCGAGGTGTTCTCATGACCCGCGCCTTAGTGTGTAAAGAGTTGGGCTTGCCCGACAAACTTGAGCTAACCAACGATTGGCAGCTGCCCGAGTTAGGGCCCAATGATGTGCGTATTAAAGTGGCGGCGGCGGGTCTTAACTTCCCCGATGTATTGATTATTCAGGGCAAGTATCAATTCCAACCCGACTTACCCTTTGTGCCCGGCGGCGAGTGCGCCGGTGTGGTCGAGGCAGTGGGCAGCGCTGTTACTCGATGGTCGGTGGGTGATGAAGTGATTCAAATGGGCATTGCCAGTGGCTTTTGTGAAAGCTCTGTCGTGAACGAGCAGGCGCTGTTGCCCAAACCTAAGGCCCTCTCCATGGTTGAAGCGGCGGGCATCGGGGTGACCTATTTCACCTCGTACCATGCACTGGTACAGCGTGCGAACATCCAACCCGGCGAGACCCTGCTAGTGCTCGGTGCCGCCGGTGGTGTGGGTAGCACCGCGGTGGAATTGGGCAAGGCCCTAGGGGCGCGGGTGATTGCCGCTGCCAGCAGCGATGAAAAGCTGGAATTGTGCAAGCAATTGGGAGCCGACGAGGTCATCAACTACAACACCGAGTCCTTGAAAGATCGCATTAAAGCCATTACCGATGGCCGGGGCGTCGATGTCGTGTACGACCCGGTTGGGGGGGATTTCTCCGAGCAGGCCCTGCGCGGCATGGCCTGGAATGGCCGGTTTTTGGTGGTGGGTTTTGCCAACGGCCCCATCCCGAAAATTCCACTGAACTTAACCCTGCTCAAGGGTTGCAGCATTGTCGGCGTGTTCTGGGGTCGGTTCATGACCGAAGAGCCCGAGGCCCACAAGCAGAACACCCAGACCCTGTGGCAGTGGTTTGAGGAGGGTAAAATCAAGCCAGTTGTGACCGATGTGTTCCCCATCGAGCAGTACGAGGAAGGCTACGCCGCCATGATGGAGCGCCGCGCTCGCGGTAAAGTTATCTTTACCTTTTAAGGGCTGTAACGACAGCACACGATGCGAGGTTTGCCATGACCGGATTCAGTTTTAACACCGTACCCCAGGTCATCGTTGGGGCAGGTGCCGCACACGATCTTGGCCCGGTTTGCCAACGCTTGGGTATGCATAAGCCGCTACTGGTAAGCGATGCCGGGCTGGTGGCGCTGGGGCTCATTCAGCCGGTGGTCGATGCCTTAGCAAGCCATTGCGACGCCTGCCATCTTTTCGATGGTATCGAGGCTGATCCCTCGGAGGCGGTGGTTGAATCGGCCCTCAATACCCTGCGAGTTCACGGCTGTGATGGTGTCATTGCGGTCGGTGGGGGTAGCTCCATGGACGTCGCCAAAGTGGTCGCGGTACTGGCGAAAAACCAGCAACCCCTATCGGCCATTTATGGGGTCGATCAGGTGCAGGGTGGTCGGCTGCCCTTAGCACTGGTGCCCACCACCGCTGGTACCGGTTCCGAGGCCACCCCGGTGGCGGTCATTACCACCGGCGCTACCACAAAAGCCGGTGTGAGCTCGGCCACCTTACTGCCCGATGTGGCGGTGCTCGATGCGGCGCTCACCCTGAGGCTACCCCCTGCGATCACCGCTATGACCGGTATCGATGCCATGGTGCACGCCATTGAGGCGTTCACCTCGCGGTTGCGCAAAAACCCCATTTCCAACGCATTGGCACTGCGCGCCCTTGAATTACTCGGTGGTAACTGCCGCCGTGTGCTAAACGATGGCCAAGACGTGGCAGCGCGGGAGTCCATGTTGCTGGGTGCTTTTTTTGCGGGGCAAGCCTTCGCCAATGCACCGGTTGCCGCCGTGCATGCCTTGGCCTATCCCTTGGGCGGCCACTTTCATATTCCCCACGGACTCAGCAACTCACTGATGTTGCCCAGTGTGCTGGCATATAACGCCGTTGCGGTCGCCGACGATTACGCCCAATTGGCGAGTGTACTTCCTGGCGCTACCCCAAGTGCTCAAGGCCTTATTGATTGGTGTGAGCAGCTCATTGCCGACTCGGGGCTGCCCAACAACTTAGCCGATACGGGTGTACCCGAAAGCGCACTACCCACACTAGCCGCCGATGCCATGGCGCAGCAGCGTCTTTTGGTGAACAATCCCGTGGCTATTGATGAGCCCACCGCGTTAGCCCTGTATCAACAAGCCTGGGAGAAACCCGCATGAGTCGCCCGCAGCCACTGCCCCGAAGTGCCTGTCCATTTTTTTATTCCCTAGCCACCCGTTGGGCCGATAACGATATTTTTGGTCACTGTAATAACGTGGTGTACTACAGCTGGTTCGATACAGCGGTGAACCGCTATTACATTGAACACGGTGGCTTTGACCCCGCATCGGCCACCATCGTGGGCTATGTGGTGTCATCGGGCTGCGATTATTTTGCGCCAGTCAGTCACCCCGCAGAGCTTGACTTGGGGCTTCGGGTCACCCGCATGGGGGCTCGCTCTATTGCATGGGAAGTGGCGGTGTACTTATCTGGGGATGACAGCAGCCGGGCCACCGGTCGGTTTGTACATGCCTTTGTTGATAGGCGTGTTGACCAGTCGGCGGATATTCCAGCGCCTATTCGTGAGGCTGTGAGTCGGTTGCTGGTCGAGTGATGAGACCTGCAGAGTTCCATGGATGCGTGACGGTTCCACTCATAGCGCCATGATCGAACAGCTTGCCAGCGGCGCCGTATCGGCCGAGCAGGCCGCTAAGCTCTTTCTCGAGCGTATTGATCGCCTCGATGGGGGCATTGCTAGCTTTGTTTCCGTGAATCATGAGCATGCACTGGCTGAGGCTCGCGCCCTCGATCGATATTTCTCGCAGCATGGGCGCCCTGTGGGTCCCTTGCACGGAGTACCGTTTGCAGTAAAAGATATTTTCCTTACCGAGGCGCTACCCACCCAATACAACGCACTCGCTTACGCGGGTCATCACCCGAAGGTCGATGCGGCGGTTGTGCGTGCATTGCGTGCTGCGGGTGCTGTGCTGCTGGGCAAGGTAACCACGGTGGAGTTCGCGGGAATGGGTCGTGAACCCACCACCGTGCACCCCAAGAATCCAGCCCGTTCCCCCGGGGGTTCATCGACGGGATCCGCCGCCGCGGTAGCAGCGGGTTTAGTGCCCCTAACCGTAGGCTCTCAAACCGGAGGCTCCACACTGCGGCCCGCAGCCTACTGTGGCATTTACGGCTACAAACCCACTTGGGGTGTTATTTCCACCGAAGGTATGAAGCCGTTTGCCCCCTCTTTAGATACCGTGGGTTTGATGGCCGATAGCGCCGCGCTGCTGCGGCAAGCGGCGGTGGCCTGCGGTGCGGCAACGACGAACCCCATCTCTACCGGGCAACCCCTGCGTATGGGTATTTACCCGACCCGATATTGGTCCGATGCCGCGCCGCTCATACATCGGGTGTTTAACGATACCGCAGCGTTACTGCAAAAAGCCGGACATCAAATTAGCGAGGTACAGGACCCTTTCACTGACCTTGACCTTAACGCCTTGCAAGACGTGGTCATGTGGGGTGAGGGCGGTGTTTCGGTCTACCCCGACTCTGTCAGTGCTGATGGCACCCCCGATGAAGGGGTGGCCACAGGTTTAGCCCGCTCCGCTCATCTGAGCGTGCGTGAGATTTGCCGCGCCCGAGACCGTCTTGCCGCTGCCCGCGTGGTTTTCGATACCACTGCTGCTGACTACGACGTGCTCCTGTGCCCAGCGGTACCTGACGTGGCGCCCATTCGGGGTGAGGGTAATGGTCTTGCGGTATTCAATCGTCTGTTCACGGCGCTCCATGTGCCCTGCGCGACGTGGCCTGCCGCCGTTGACAAGACCTCGGGCATGCCGGTGGGCCTGCAGTTAGTCGCGGCACGGGGCGAGGACGATGCGGTCTTAAGGGCTTGCGCTGTTATGCCCACCCTCAATAGCGCCAGTGAGAGCCCTAGCTAACCTCGCTTACAGGTAACGTAAAGTCGGCAAGTCCCGTGCCGATGACAAAGCCGGGAGAGTTTGTAAACAGTCCCACAGTTCAAGGGTCTGCTCTTTGGCAATGGCAGTGCCCGCGCAGGTAGTAAATTTCTCTTTTAGCTCTGCTTCAGACATGGGGTTATCGCCGTGGCCGCGGAACCGGTACACAGGGTCGCTGGTGACAACGGTGCCGTCTGTTAGCTCGAGTGTTACCGTGTCGAACTTGGCGCCCACCGGATAGCTAGGGTCATCGTCGGGGCCCGTTTCAATCACACAGCGCCCAATTAGCGCCTGTACATCGGGCCGTTGCACGAAGGCATCGTCAAGTTCGGTTAGGCCTACCCGTCCGGCAACTAGCGCCGCGGCCACCCCGAACTCGGCACTGAACCGGGCCTCTGACGCGGAAGTGGGTCGATGCAAGCGCATAACGGCGGCATGTTTTTCGCTGACCCGAATAACAATACGTGCAATGAGCGCGGGGCTGGGTCTGTGATCCTGATACAGCTGCAGGGCTGCATCGATGCTGCGTTGTGACGCGCCGACGGTGGGGTGCATTTTCAAGTTAAGGGCAGGACCCGCACTGAGCCAGTAGCCACCCTGCATGGCGGCGGGCGTCGTGCGATCAACGTTACCCAGTGGCGATAGTGCCGCCATTAGACCGCCGTCACCATCGAGGGCATGTTCTCCAGCGGTCATGCCGCAGCTTGCCAGTGTTGTAGCAACCACCCCCGCCTCGGCAGCTCGACCCCCTTGCCAGGGTTTTGCATGACTGCCGAAATTGTCCATAACGCCACCGCCGCTGGCGCAGGCAAGACCCAGGGCGTTGCGTGCCTCATCGTTACTCAGTCGCCGCAGTCGGCACAAGGCAGCTGCGACCCCTATCGGCCCGAACACCCCTGTGGGGTGCCAACCCTTGCTGTGCAAATGCTGTGGCTCCCGTTTGAATACGGTTCCCCACACCTCGAAACCTGCAATATAGGCCGCCAACATGTCATAGCCGCTGGCATTCAAGCGCTCCCCGTCCGCAATGATGGCCGGGACCATCAGTGCTGATACATGGTTGCTGTAAGCGTAGTCGTCGTAGTCGAGGGCGTGTGCCGCGGTGGTGCCCACCAGAGCTGCGTTTTGTACCGAGCTGGTATCGTTGGCGAGCAGCACACGGGCCGCCCCTGCGCTATGACCCACACGATTGGCGTAGGTTTGAATGGCCCGAGTGACCTCGCTATTGCGCCCTGCAATCATCACCCCGAGGGTATCGATGAATCCTCGCTGGGCGAGGGTGATTGCCTCGGCCGGGGGGCTGTCCAGCCCTGTGCCGGTGATAAAGTCGATGATCGATTCAGTGAGCTGACCCATGGTTGTGGTGCCTCCAGCTGCATGTCGTTAAGGTCAAATGGTATACCATAAGATCAAGACGCCATAAATGTTGCTTCAGGGCTTGGTCGTGCTTCAATGTACAGAGACCCACTTAGCAAGGCGCTGTACAGGGGCGCTATCAATGAGATAAATACGTGAGTGACTCGGCAGAAAAAGCGTATACCGAAATTTACCGGCGCATTTGTACCGGCCAGTTAGCCCCCGGCGCCCGGTTGGTGGAGCGCCATCTTTGTGCCGAATTGGCGGTAAGTCGAACCCCGGTGCGCGAAGCATTGCGCCGGCTCACCGCCGAGGGCTTGGTGGAAAGTCGGCCGCGGCGGGGTGTTGTCGTGGCGCAGTTGTCATCGCAAGAGCTGCGCGAGGTGTTCGAGGTCGGGGTAGTACTCGAGTCATTCTGTGCTTCCCTGGCTGCACGCAACGCGGGCGGGCAAGCTATCCCCGCCCTGCGTACGTTGGTCGACGAAATGGCGCTAGCGCTGGCTTCAGAGTCTCCTGATGTGCCCGCTTACATTGAGTTGGACCATCGATTTCACCTGACGGTGGCCCAGCTGACCGGTAATCAGCGGGTGTTGGGGCTGTTGAAGTCCACCACCGATCTTAGGGTGCTAAGCCAGGCCTTCAGTCATTACGACGTCGCGCAGTTACAGCGCTCACTGCGTCAGCATGTGACCCTATTGGAGGCCATAGAGGCCGGTGACGAAGACTGGGCCGCTTCGGCGATGCGGGCACATATTCTTTCGGGGCGCGCCATCAGTGCCAGTACTGCGCCGTCAAAATAAGCGCCAGCCCGGTTGAGTATAGCTGTTGTGGTCGCGGTTACTGCCGGTTACTACAGTCTTGCACTGGGCTTTCCAGAACCCCCAGAATCTCCCATTTAAACCCATAAGTCCTTGCTCTTGGCATGTTCTCTTATACCTTTGAGCTTGTGCTGCCCAACAACATTTGGTATACCAAATGTGTTTGCAACGTCGGGGGTATTGCTTGAAGCGCATTGGCATCGATATTGGTGGCACGTTCACTGATCTGGTGTTCTGGGATGACGCGTCCCAGCGCCGCGTGATTCACAAGCGCGCATCCACCCCCGATGATCCGGCTCGGGCTGGCATAGAAGGGGTGCTCGAGCTGTGCGCCAAAGCAGGTGCATCACTGGCCGAGATCGACCTCATTCTTCATGGCACCACGGTCGCAACCAATATTCTTTTAGAGCGTAATGGCGCCAAGGTAGGCCTCATTACCAATGCAGGCTTCCGGGACATTCTGCACATCGGCCGTAAAAACCGGCCCTGTAACTTTGCCCACAATCAGGTGGTTACGCGTCAACACTATCCACTGGTGGCGCGGCAGTATCGGGTGGGGGTTGCCGGTCGCATTGAAGCGCCTTCGGGTAAAGAAATTGAAGCCCTCGATGTGGCAGCGGTCGAGCAGACGGTGCAAGCGTGGCGTGACAGGGGTGAGATCACGGCTATCGCGGTGTGTTGTCTGCACGCCTATCTCAATCCAGTGCATGAGCAACACATTGTGGCGGAGATCAACCGTCTATGGCCCGAGGTGTTCGTGTCGGCGAGTCACGACATCGTACCCCTGTATCGGGAGTACGAGCGCATGTCGACCACGGCGCTGAACGCCTATGTGGGCCCTGGCACTAGTCGTTATTTACAGCGTTTTAGCAAGGCACTGAGCACCGAGGGTTATGCCGCCGAGCTCTGTCTGATGACCTCCGCAGGTGGTGTGGTTGGGGTCGATGAAGCCAGTCGGCGTCCGGTGAGTTTGCTGTTGTCGGGGCCTGTAGGTGCATTGATTGCCGGCGTGCAGGCGGGTATCGAGACCAAGACGGACCATGTCATTACGTTAGATGTGGGTGGTACCTCTGCGGATATCGGTGTGGCGCCCGCAGGGCAGGTGCGTATGCGCGCGCTGCTCGATACCCAAATTGGTGGCTACGACGCCATGGTTCCCATGTGTGACATTGACACCATTGGTGCGGGCGGTGGCTCTATTGCCTGGATCGACGAGGGCGGTGCTTTCCGTGTCGGCCCTCAGAGCGCCGGCGCCGACCCGGGTCCTGCCTGCTACAACCGCGGTGGCAGCCAACCCACCGTAACCGATGCGTTGGTGGTACTAGGGTGGTACCGGGCCGACGCCCTGCGTAATTCTGGTTTAGATATTGACCCGGAGTTAGCGGTTGCTGCCATTGAGCAGCACATTGCCACGCCCCTTGGGTTAACGGTGTATCAAGCGGCGGCGGGTATCTACCAGCTGGCGGTTCACAGCATGGTCGAGTCGGTGCGGGTGAACAGTGTTGCCCGGGGTTTAGATCCAAGGGAGTTTGCACTGGTGGCCTACGGTGGTGCCGGTGCCGCTTTCGCGGTGGCGGTGGCACAAGAGTTATCGATGCCCAAGGTGATTGTGCCACCTGCCGCGGGCGTGGGTGCTGCAGGTGGGCTGTTGGCTACCGATATGAAGTACACCCGCCAAGCCACCCTGTGGCAGCCCTTATCCAGTGCCGACCAACCGCGAATTCAAGCAGTGGCCGACGAGTTAGCCGCCACGGCGGTGGCTCCTCTTCACAAGGACGGCTTTGGGTCCGAAGACATCGTGATCAGTTACAGCGCCGATTGCCGTTATGTGGGGCAAGGGTATGAGCTGCAGGTACCGGTATCGGCCAATTTTGGCGACCCAGACTGGTGCCAGGGTGTTGCCGACGCCTTTCACGGGGCGCACCAGCGGGCTCACCACCGGGCGTTCCCCGACAGCCCCGTGATGCTCGTGAATCTTGGGGTAACCGCCACCGGGCGTATACGAGCCCCTGCCTCGGCGCCGCTGTCTGCTTCAGGAGGATGTTCAGACAGTCAGCAGCAGCCCGCTCGATTCCGTGTGGCAGGGCAGCTTGACTGTGTTGCCACTCAATTTGTAGCGCGAGGTCAGCTGGCCCCGGGCACCCGCATGACAGGACCGGTGGTCATTGAGCAAGATGACACAACGACGGTGGTGCCCCCAGGCTACAGTGTGGTGGTGCATCCCCTGGGTCATTTGCAAATTGAACTGCAGGAGAGGGTTGCCCATGTTGCTTGACGGTACCCTCAACTCTGAAGTGCTCAACCCGCAAGCGCTCAATCCAGAAGCGCTGCATGCCTTGTCGGCCTCTACCGCCATTGGTGCCGACGTTGAGCGCTACTGGCAAACCGTCGATGTCGACCCGGTGAGCCGACAGGTCATTGGCGGCGGAATTGCCGCCATTGCCCACGAAATGGCAGAGCATCTGTTTCGCATGGCCTACTCCAGCATTATGCGCGAGTCGCGGGATATCGGTGCCGGTCTTCTCGATCGGTTTGGCAGACAAATTTGCGAGAGTGATTCTACCCCCATGCACTGTGGCTCCTTGCCTGCTTATGTGCGGGGTATCGACCGTCTCCATCATGGGCGCTACCAAGAAGGTGACGTGTACCTACACAACCACCCTTATCACGGCGCCTCCCACAGCCCCGATTACGGTGTCTTGGTCCCTATTTTTGTGGCGGGTATGCATGTGGGCTTTGCGGGTTGTACCGGTCACATGGTGGATATTGGCGCCGCTAATCCCGGCTTTTCGGTGGATGTACCCGACTACTTCGCCGAGGGCCAAGTGATTGATGCGGTCAAGATCTGTGATCGCAATGGCCGTATTGCCGGGGTGTGGTCATTACTCATGAGCAATGTGCGTACCCCCGAGGCCAATACCGGTGACCTGGAAGCTATGATTGCCTGTTGTGAATTGGGCCGCGAACGTTTTGTGGCCTTGGCACAAAAATACGGCTTAGATCAGGTGATGAGTGCCGCTGACGCGGCCATGGACTATAGCGAGCGCTTAATGCGTGCTCGCATCGCTGCTCTGCCTGATGGTGTCTACGATGCACCTACGGCATGGCTCGAGGATGACGGTAAGCACTGGGGCCAGCCTTTGCGCATTGCCACCCGTGTCGTGGTTTCGGGTAGCGACATTTACATTGATCTTACCGGTTCGAATGAGCAGGTCAGCACCGGTTTCAACTGTCCCTTCGAGGGCAGTGTCTTGCCTACCGCTAATTTTGCCATTCGTAGTTTGCTGTTGTCGGAAACCGGCGATGGCAGGGGGGTTCCCCAAAACGACGGCGTATTCCGGCCGGTGCACGTCATTGCCCCCTTGGGCAGCCTGTTTAATCCGACACCCCCTAGGGGGTGTGAGGCCCGCTTCACCCAGATTAACCGTATCCCGGATCAGATCATGCAAGCCCTAGCCACTGTGATGCCCGAGCAAGTCACCGCGGGTAATTCCGCGAATGTGTGCTGCTTTGTCTATGCGGGGGAATCATCGGAGGCCGATGGTGATGACTACTGGGTATCGGTAGAGGTCAATGAAGGTGCCTACGGCGCGAGCTATGGCAGCGATGGTTTAGACGCCATCGATAATCTGATGGCCAACACGCGCAACACACCCATTGAAGAAGTGGAATTAACAGCGCCTATGCGCTGTGAGTGTTATGAGTTGCTGGCGGATCCGCCGGCACCGGGTCGCTGGCGAGGGGGTCTCGGTGCCACCCGGATGTGGCTGTTCAATGCACCGCTACAGGCGAGTTCAACCGGTGACAACCGATCGATCGATCCGCCCCGGGGGTTATTCGGCGGCTGTCATGGCCGGGCAGGAGCCATTTTGCATCACCGTGCTAATGGCGAGACCGAGACCCTGCCCGCGAAAATTTCCAACCACCGTTTTGCCCCGGGTGACCGCCTAGAGCTCAAATTGGTTTCTGGCGCTGGCTACGGCGACCCGAAACAGCGTGATCCCGCCGCGGTCTGGCGCGATTACTGCGATGGATTGATCTCGGCACAGGATGCCCAACGGGACTATGGGGTGGTGTTTACCGCCGACCAACAAGGTGTTGATTGGGAAGCCACGACCCAGTGGCGGCAGCAGGGAAGTAAGCCCTAATGGAGAACCCAATGGCAACGACTAAGCCCAGGGGTGGTATCACGGGTCTTGCGGGCTACTCGTTGTTCGTGCTGACCGTTGCGTATTTTCTGTCCTACATCGATCGGCAAATTCTGTCGTTGATGGTGGGGCCCATAAAGCGTGATTTGGGCCTCACGGATACGGCATTTAGCCTGCTACACGGTTTGGCTTTTGCGCTGTTCTACACCTTGCTGGGTATACCCATTGCCAAACTTGCGGATAACCGTAACCGCACGCGCTTAATTGCCGCGGGCATTGCCCTGTGGTCACTGGCCACGGTGGTCAGCGGTATGGCGCGCAGTTTTGGACAACTATTTTTGGCTCGCATTGTGGTGGGTGTCGGTGAAGCGTCGTTATCACCCGCCGCCTATTCCATCATCGCCGACCGTTTTGGTGTCAGCGGTATGGGGCGCGCCATCGGGGTGTATTCCAGCGCGGTGTTCCTGGGCATTGGCGCCTCTTTCATTATCGGCGGTGTGTTGGTGAGCGGTCTCGAGGCCGCCGGTGGTCTGACCCTGCCTATCTTGGGTCACCTCAGTTCATGGCAGGCCACCTTCGTGATTATTGGGTTACCCGGGTTACTGGTGGCACTGTGGGTACTGACCCTGCCTGAACCCAAGCGTGTCAGCTTGGCCGGCACCGACGCTGGTGCTGCACTTAGCAATTCACAAATCTTGGGGTGGTTGGGCGCCAATCGCCGCGTCTACCTACTGCACTTTAGCGGCTTTGCCATGGTGACTTTGCTGTTTAACGCCGTGCTGGCATGGGCCCCCGAGTTGTTTATTCGTATCCATGGCCTAGAGCGCGCTGACATTGGTATTAAGTTGGGGGGCATGACCGCTGCGGTCGGTGCCGCTGGCGTCATTGCCGGCGGTTGGTTTAGCGATTTCTTGGCCAAGCGGGGGGATAGCAGCGCGCCCATTACCTCGGCGCTGGTGGGTTGTGTGTGCCTTACTCCCTGTGCCATTGCAGCGCCACTCATGCCAACGGCCAGTGCTGCCCTGTGGCTGTTTGCACCGCTGTTATTCTTCGCCAGTTTTCCTTTCGGCCCCGCCGCTTCATCGTTACAGGTCATCACGCCACCACGAATGCGCGCCCAAGTATCGGCGGTGTACTTGTTCGTGGTGAATCTCACGGGTATTGGTTTCGGCGGTACTGCCACGGCGCTGGTAACCGATTATGTGTTTGCGGATCCGCAGCGACTACACCACGCCATGGGGCTTATCTCGCTCTTGGCTGGACTGGCCTCCTGCCTGCTTCTGTACGCGGTCTTGAAGCCGTTCCGGCGCTTACAAACCGGCTTGCTCGAGGCGGCCCAGTGAATTCGCAGGCCTTGATGTCCCGTTTCCCGATCGATCATCTAGGTCTGGTGGGCTCGGACATTGGGGCATTGGTTGCGGCCTTTCGTGGCCTTGGGTTTCAGGTAACAGAACCCGCCCAATTGATGACCAGCGCCGGTGATAGCCACGGTGTTCAGCACAGTGCCCACGTTATGGTGGGCAATGGCTATTTGGAGTTAACAGCGGTGTCGGGGGCAACCGCCGAGCATCACCTTGCCCCGTACTTGGGTATGCCCCCGGGGATTCGCATTGTGATTTTGTCGTGTATCGATGCACAAGCCGAGCAAACGCAGTTGAGTGACAAGGGAATAGGCGTGACGGCGGTGCAAACCGCCCGCCGCCGCCTGCACTACGGTGGCGGTGAGGAGGTGGGCTTTAGGTGGTTTGCCGCCGATCCGCAGCCCGTTAACACCCTGCTTGTGGGATGGGTGCAGCATGAAAACTCCGACGAACTGTATCACCCGGATGTTTGCCAGCATCGCAATACGGCGGCGTGTTTGTTGGCATTACACGGCAATCCCAAGGTGCTCCCCGCGACCATCGAAACGAGTGATGGGCTGCCCTGGTACGCGAGCAGCTCTACGCACAGACCTGTTCAACCCGCCGCAAAGTCGGAGCCGCCGGTGTCTGCCGATGCTGGGTCGCTCGCCGAATTGACCTCGCCGATCAGCGCCATCGAGTGGGGTGTTATGGATTTAGCCCGCTGCATTGCATCGTTACCAGACAGCGCGGTGATTGCCGACGATGAGGCGCGCATACCCGCCTCGAGGGTCTTAGGTGTTGAGCTTATTTTTCGCGAACTGGGGGGGTGATCGGCGATGACCGATTAAGTTTGCGCAGAGGTTGTTGGCCAAGGGCTTTTTGCAAGCACGGCTAAACCGTCTCTGTTTTATCCGATGGTGTTGTATTCGATGGGAATCAGGGCGTAGCGGTATCAAACTAAAAGAGGGCACTCAAATGAAACACTATTACAAGCAAAGCGCAGTGATGTTGGCTGTGGTGGCCGCCTTACCAGCGTTGGCACAGAACGGCGCTCCAAGGGTACTGGAAGAGATCATTGTCACCGCCGAGAAGCGCGAGTCGAGCTTGCAAGACACGGCAATGGCCATTGCAGCGTACTCGGGGGATCGTATACAAGCGCTAGACATTAATGATGTGCAGAGTCTGGTTCTGGCAGACCCCAGCATGTCATTCAGTCGAGCAGGCGGCGAAGGGCAGGTGTTTATTCGTGGTGTCGGCTCTAACCTCTTGGGTATCGGACAAGACTCAAGTGTCGCAATCCATCAAGACGGGGTTTATTTGGGCCGTCCACAAATGGCCCTGTCACAGTTTCTTGATGTCGAGCGAGTGGAAGTGCTGCGAGGGCCCCAAGGTACCCTCTATGGCCGTAATGCCACCGCCGGTGTGGTGAATATCATCTCCCGTAAACCCACTGCCGAGACCGAAGGCTATGTGCGCGGTTACATGGGTAATTTTGACCGTAGGGAGTTGGAGGCGGCCGTGGGTGGTGCCATTAACCCCAACATGGGTTATCGGCTGGCGGGCCGTTGGGTGCAAGACAACGGCTTTACCGACGACTTAGAGCCCGCAGGTGGCAGTGTTATCGACGACCGAAACAACCACGGTGTGCGGGCGATTGTTGATTTCCGCCCATCCGATACCTTTAGCGCCGAATTGATTCTGGAGTCCGGGCAGGCAGACGGTCGCAATATGAGCGTGATGCGTCGAGACGATCTGCACACCAGTCAGCGCTTGGGTGCGCTGCCCAATGCTGATTTTGGGGCTACCCGAAACGAGTTGGATACCCTGCAGAAATGGGAAAACACTGGCGCTACCTTAACCCTGCAATGGCAGTTGGCTGATCACTTATCTTTGGTATCGATTACCGGCTACCGGGACTTTGAAGATGATTTCAGCTTCAATACTGACGGTGTCGAACTGTTTGTGACCAACACCCAATACCGCCGCGAGTCTGATCAGATTACCCAAGAGCTGCGTTTAACCACCGATTCAGACGGACCCCTGAATTGGATGGTGGGTGGTTTCTACATGACCGAAGACAAAGACGAGGCGCTGGGCTTACCGTCGATTAACTTTGGGGGTAACTTCAATATTTTTGCCACCAATGAGACCACCGCCTATGCGGTGTTTGGCGAGCTTTACTTCGACGTCAGTGACCAGCTGCGCTTAATTGCGGGTCTGCGTTACAACGATGAAGAGAAGGATGACTTTTCGACCCGGGGCTTGGTGTTTTTCACGCCCAGCACAGACCCGCTGCTCAATGACCCCAACACAATTCCTTTGGGATTAAATATTCCCAACCCCGCAGATTTCAACTCTCCCTTTGGTTCTCGTACCACCAGCGACAGTTGGGACGATGTCACTCCCAAGCTGGGCATAGAGTATCGACCCTCTGACGATATGCTGGTGTATGCCTCGGTGACAAAAGGCTTTAAATCGGGGGGCACCAACTCGTTGGATACCTCGCCACCGTTCGACCAGGAGCAGCTGATCAGTTATGAGATGGGGCTTAAGTCTAGCTGGAACCAACAGCGGGTCACTCTGAATGCGGCGTTGTTCCATTACGATTACGACGACCTGCAAGTCTCGACCTTTGCTGAAGGGACGACTCGTATCGAGAATGCTGCATCGGCCAAGCTCACGGGCTTAGAGCTGACCTTGGCTGCGTTGGTATCCGATAACCTAACACTGCAGGTGGCGGGAACGTTCCTCGATAGTGAGTACAACGATTTCATTACCACCTTTGGTAACGCCCCTGAAGGCGGCCCTAACGTGGTGGATTTGTCGGGTAACGAGCTGATCAATGCGCCCAACACCAAGGTGGTAACCAGTGTGAACTACGATATCCCCATGGGTGATAACGGAGCCTATCTCATGGGTCAGTGGACCTACGTGTCAGAGCTGTGGCACTCCCAGTTCAATGAGCCCACTGTTGGCCAAGATGATGTCAATTTGGTGGATTTACGGGCGGGTTATCGTTTTGGTGCCGGTCAGTCGTGGGAGGTAGCGGCGTTGATTCGTAACGCCACCAACGAGCAGTATTTCCAAAACTCGGTACGCTTTACCTCCTTGTCCGATACCACCACCGATCCATTGCGTATCGGCGCAGCACTGGGCTACCCGGCCGAAGGGCGCAGCTACGGGCTGCAGGTTAGCTACACCTTCTGACGGCTAACTATCACCACCTGCTTGCGGCTTGTCATTGGTGGGCAGGTGGTGAACTTAGTGATGGCTCCCAATCTCGGGAGCCTCATGCTGGTTGATGTCGTCTAATGATGCCTCTGGCTAATGGGTTCGGCGGCTAGCACGCGGCTGCTCGCACATCGGCTGAAACACCATGGGCTGGCAGTGTGCCCTCAGGGTTTCACGGCTCAGTGGATGCCGGGCTACCAGTACTGACCAGCGCAAGAACCACCGCTAGTACCAAAATAGCGGCGGCCGCTAACCCCGAGATGACAGCGCTCAGGCTGTAAAGGCTGCCGCACAAAAGCGGCCCCAAGACAAAACCAGCGGCGGGCACCGCGGTAACCAGCCCTGCCGCTGCCCCTTGCTCGGTATTGGTGACCGCCAGCGACGCAGCTGCGGCAATGGCGGGCACCACTAAGCCCAAGCCTGCGCCCATACTGGCCATGCCAACCATGGTGGTCGCCAAATTACTGGACAGCGCCACGGCAATAGCCCCCGCTAACATGAACCCAGCACCAACTCGGACCAAGATCATGGGTGAGCCTTGAAAGCGTTGTGCCACCGTCATTTGCATGCCGAAGGTGCACAGGGCGCTGATCATTAAGCACAGGCCAGTCTTTTGTACGGTGGCGGTACCCGATAGCGCCAACATGTCTTGTAGTCGAAAGCCCAGGGTTTGCTGAATGCCGGCGAACCCAGTGAACACCATAAAGGAGCACAGCAAATAGGCGCGCAGACGCGGGTCAAGGGGCGACAGTTTCTTGTGATCACGGCTGCCCCTGACGATGCGCTCATCGGGGGGTAAGGCCACCGCAATGGCCAGCGCCGCAAGTAGCGCCAGGGCAGCGGCAAAGAACAGAGGGAACAAAAGACCAAAGCCTGCTAGTGCACCCGCAATGGCGGGGCCGGCAATTAACCCAAGGCTACTGGCTGAACTGAGCCGCGCTAGGGCCCGCGTGCGCTGAAGTCGATCGGTTCGATCGGCGGCATAGGCGGCAGTACCCGGGTTGGTGGCCGACATAATGACCGATTGGGTACAGCGCACCAACATAACCAGTGCGAACAGGGAGCCCCCAGACATCCAGCCGTTTAGGCCCACCTGAAAACTCAGAGCAAACAGCACGGTACCACCAGCGTAGCCAAATAAGCCGATTAACATCACCGGTTTGCGTCCCAGTTGATCCGACAGGCGCCCCCACCAGGCCGATCCCACGCTGAAGATCAGTGCTGAAAAAGCAATGATGCTGTTAATTTGCAGTTCACTAAACTGCACTTCCCGGCCCAGGGGCGGCAAGATGGCAAAAATGAACGACTGACCCACTGCGGTGGTCAGTAGCCCCGCCATGAGCAGTGCAAAAGGCCCTTTGGTTAGCCCTACTTCCTGAGCGTTGGCGGCATTTTGCACAATAGTTTGGCCTATATAGTGGGCAGATAGGGGTGCTTGCAGAACCCAAGGCGGGCCTATTCAGATGGCCGATTTTAGGGCCTTGGCCAAGTTTACATGGTTGTTACTGCAGCGTATTACAGCGTCTAGGACCTGTTCTCCTTGTTAGTGTAGCGTACAACGCAACGAACATAATCGGCGGCCCGGCCGATGGACACTGACAGGCGCTTATCGTAGACTGCGCACCCAGCCTGTAATGGGCAAGGCCTGCGGCAAATGGCAGTTTTCGGCCTCGGTTTTAGCGCTTAACGCTGCCGACTCGGTTCAAGCTGCAACGGTCCATGCCCAACAATTATCTAATATCCAGCCCGTGCGGATGGCTGCTTCTACGGGGCAGCCGGTGTTTTGATGCGCCCGCAACTACGATGGCTCAACAGACTGGGAGGTCAATGTGTCTACGCCTGCTATCCTCGCGCTTGAAGATGGCACCCTTTTTCACGGCCTGTCTGTGGGCGCCGAGGGTGAAACCGTTGGAGAGGTGGTGTTCAACACGGCTATGACCGGGTACCAGGAGATACTCACCGACCCTTCATACGCTCGTCAAATTGTGACCCTGACCTATCCCCACATTGGTAACACCGGCACTAACGCCGAAGACGAAGAATCCGCAGGGGTTATGGCCGCCGGTTTGGTTATTCGCGACTTGCCCCTTATGGCCAGCAATTACCGCAGTGAGCAGTCTCTGGGCGACTATTTAAGTCAGCAGGGCACCGTGGCCATTGCCGATATCGACACCCGGCAACTGACACGTGTTTTGCGTGACAAGGGCGCCCAAGCTGGGTGCATCGTGGCAGGTGATGGCATTAACGCCGACGCCGCCATTGCCAAGGCGCGGGCCTTTGGCGGTTTGAAGGGTCTCGATTTAGCAAAGGAAGTGACGACCCGTGAAGCCTATACCTGGGCCGAAGGTAGCTGGCAATGGGATGTGGGCTACACCGCCCTCGAGAATCCCGAGTTTCACGTGGTGGCCCTCGACTTTGGGGTGAAGCGCAATATTTTGCGCATGCTGGTTGACCGGGGGTGCCGTCTTACCGTGCTGCCCGCCCAGAGCACCTTTGACGAGGTGCTGGCCCTTGAGCCCGATGGGGTGTTTTTATCTAACGGCCCAGGCGACCCAGAGCCCTGTGATTACGCCATCGCCTTGGCGCAGGGTGTGATGGCCCGAGGTCTGCCCCTGTTTGGTATTTGTTTGGGCCACCAAATTATGGCCCTCGCCAGCGGCGCCCAAACAGAAAAAATGAAATTTGGCCATCACGGTGCCAATCACCCTGTGCAGTGTTTGGCCGATGGCACTGTCATGGTGACCAGTCAGAACCACGGTTTCACGGTGGCCGAGACCGAGTTGCCGGCGCACTTGAACGTAACCCATCGCTCGCTGTTCGATAAGACCATTCAGGGCATTGCCCGCACCGACGTGCCCGCTTACAGCTTCCAAGGGCACCCAGAGGCTAGCCCCGGACCCCACGATGCCGCGCCCCTGTTTGACCCCTTTATTGATGCCATGCGCGCTGCCCGCGCCAACTGACACCGGAGATCACCCATGCCGAAACGGACCGATATCGAGAGTATCCTGATCCTCGGTGCAGGCCCCATAGTCATCGGTCAAGCCTGTGAGTTTGACTACTCGGGTGCCCAGGCCTGCAAAGCGCTTCGGGAAGAGGGCTATCGGGTCATTCTTGTGAACTCGAACCCCGCCACCATAATGACCGACCCGGCCATGGCCGATGCCACCTATATTGAGCCGGTGGAATGGCAAACAGTGGCGCGCATTATTGAGCGCGAGCGCCCCGATGCTATTTTGCCCACCATGGGTGGCCAGACGGCCCTTAACTGTGCCCTGAAGCTCGATGCCGAGGGTGTGCTCGCCAAGTTTGGTGTCGAGATGATTGGCGCCACTAAAGAGGCCATCGATAAAGCCGAGGACCGCGAGCTGTTCGATCAGGCCATGAAGCGTATTGGCCTAGAGACCCCCAGAGCATCGCTAGCGCATTCTTTAGAAGAGGCCTTTAGCGTCCTCGATGACATTGGCTTTCCCTGCATTATTCGCCCCTCATTCACCATGGGTGGCTCCGGCGGTGGTATTGCCTACAACCGCGATGAATTCGAGGCCATTTGCACCCGAGGCCTAGAGCTGTCGCCCACCAACGAGCTGCTCATCGATGAGTCGCTAATTGGCTGGAAAGAGTACGAAATGGAGGTGGTGCGCGACAAAAACGACAATTGCATTATTGTCTGCGCCATCGAGAACTTTGACGCCATGGGTGTGCACACCGGTGACTCTATTACGGTGGCGCCCGCCCAAACCCTTACCGATAAGGAATACCAAATCATGCGCGACGCATCGCTGGCGGTGCTGCGTGAGATTGGTGTGGAAACGGGTGGCTCTAACGTGCAGTTTGGGCAGTGCCCCGATACCGGTCGCATGGTGGTCATTGAAATGAACCCGCGGGTCTCCCGCTCATCGGCACTGGCTTCAAAAGCCACCGGCTTCCCTATTGCTAAGGTGGCCGCCAAGTTAGCGGTGGGCTTTACCCTCGATGAATTGGCCAACGATATTACCGGTGGTAAGACCCCGGCTTCGTTCGAGCCCTCTATCGATTACGTGGTCACGAAAATTCCGCGCTTCGCCTTCGAAAAATTTGCCACGGCCGATGCCCGTTTAACCACCCAGATGAAATCCGTGGGCGAGGTCATGGCCATTGGCCGGACCTTCCAGGAATCACTGCAGAAGGCACTGCGTGGTCTGGAAGTGGGCTCGGCGGGCTTTGAGCCGAAGCTGGTGGTGCGCGACGCCGACACCCGTGCCGAACTGGTCGACAAACTCACTAACCCTGGTGCCGACCGCCTGTGGTTTATTGCCGATGCCTTCCGTGCGGGCTTTAGCTTAGAAGAAGTGGCGGGTTACTCGGGGGTGGACCCCTGGTTCCTGGTGCAGATTGAAGACTTGATGCAGGCCGAACAGTCGCTTCAGGGTAGCGATCTTGCCCAGCTCGATAGGCCCACCTTGCGCCGCTTGAAGCGCAAAGGGTTTTCCGATGCGCGCTTGGCGGCACTGTTGCAAACCTCTGAGACAGCGGTGCGCGAACATCGGCAGGGCTTAAACCTGCGTCCGGTGTACAAGCGGGTCGATACCTGTGCCGCCGAGTTCTCTACCGCCACCGCCTATATGTATTCCACCTACGAAGACGAGTGTGAAGCGGCCCCTTCCGATCGCAAGAAAATTGTGGTGCTAGGTGGCGGTCCCAACCGTATTGGGCAGGGTATTGAGTTCGATTACTGCTGTGTGCACGCCGCGCTCGCCATGCGTGAAGACGGCTATGAAACGATCATGGTCAACTGCAACCCCGAAACGGTATCGACCGATTACGACACCTCGGACAGGTTGTATTTCGAGCCGGTCACCCTAGAAGACGTGCTCGAAATTATCGATTTAGAGAAGCCCGAAGGGGTGATTGTGCAGTTCGGTGGTCAGACGCCCCTTAAGTTAGCGCGAGCATTGGAACTTGCCGGTGTGCCCATTATCGGTACGACCCCCGATCAAATTGATCGCGCCGAAGACCGTGAACGCTTCCAGCACATGATTAGCAAGTTGGGTCTAAAACAGCCCGATAACACTACCGTGCGTAGCGTCGATGAAGCGGTCGCCGCTGCCTCGCGCATTGGCTACCCTCTGGTGGTACGACCGTCCTATGTATTGGGCGGGCGCGCTATGGAGATTGTGTATCGCGAGGAAGATTTGCTGCGCTACATGAGTGAAGCGGTGCGGGTATCCGACGACTCGCCAGTGCTGCTCGATCACTTCCTAAGTGCCGCCATTGAGGTAGACATCGATGCGGTCAGCGATGGTGAGCAGGTGGTCATAGGCGCCATCATGCAGCACATTGAACAGGCGGGTATTCACTCGGGTGACTCGGCCTGTTCACTTCCCCCTTACAACCTGACCGCCGACGTGCAAGATCAAATGCGCGATGTGGTGAAGGCCATGGCCCTTGAATTGGGTGTGTGCGGGCTTATGAACGTGCAGCTGGCTTATCAAGACGGCGAGATTTACGTGATCGAGGTAAACCCCCGTGCGTCACGTACCGTGCCCTTTGTGTCAAAAGCGGTGGGTGTCTCACTGGCGAAGGTGGCGGCCCGCTGTATGGCTGGGCAGTCCTTGGCCAGCCAAGGCATTACACGGGAAGTGGTGCCCCCCTATTACTCGGTGAAGGAGGCGGTGCTGCCGTTCAATAAATTCCCGGGCATCGATCCTATTTTGGGCCCCGAAATGAAGTCGACCGGTGAGGTCATGGGGACTAGTGAGTCCTTTGCCGGCGCCTTTGCTAAGGCCCAGCTGGGCGCGGGGGACATTCCACCCCAGTCGGGGATGGCCCTGTTCAGTGTGCGCGATGCAGACAAGCCCGGCGCCATTGACGTGGCACGTCGGTTCCACGAAAAAGGCTTTACCCTTGCAGCCACGGGTGGCACGGCAGCCGCATTTGAGGCGGCGGGGCTGACGGTGCGCAAGGTGAACAAGGTGCGTGAAGGTCGACCGCATATCGTTGACCTGATCAAAAACGATGAAGCGAGTATGATCGTCAACACCACCGAGGGTCGTACCGCTATTTTAGATTCAGCGCCCATCCGTGCCAGTGCCGAGCAACACCGGGTTTACTACACCACCACACTGGCCGCCGCCGAAGCCGTTTGCATGGCGCTGGAGCATGAAACCGACATGGAAGTACGGCGTTTGCAGGACTTACACGAGAGTATTGCCCCATGAATAAAGTGCCAATGACCGTTGCCGGCGAGCGAGCGCTGCGGCAAGAGCTCGAACATCTGAAGCGGGTTGAACGTCCGCGTATCAGTGCCGCTATTGCTGAAGCGCGCGAGCATGGTGACTTGAAAGAGAACGCCGAGTACCACGCCGCCCGCGAGCAGCAGAGCTTTGCGGAAGGTCGTATCAAAGACATTGAGCACAAGCTCTCTCATGCTCAGGTGATTGATGTCGCTGCAATGCCTCACACGGGGCGGGTGATTTTCGGTGCCACGGTGGTGTTAGTTAATCTCGATACCGATGCCAAAGTGACCTATCGCATCGTGGGTGAAGACGAGGCAGACGTGAAGAATAATCTGATCTCGGTGAACTCACCTATTTCCCGCGCTTTAGTGGGTAAAAGCGAAGGTGATGAAGTGGTCGTGAAAGCCCCTGGTGGTGATATCTACTACGAAATTGAGCAGGTACAGCACATTTAAGTTAGGTGATGTCGACTCTGCGAGACCAGCAGCGACAAGTGCCAAAATGTGTAACAACGGGGATCGAATTCTGCGATGACAACTAGCGCTGACGCTACCGCCCTTTGGCATTTGGCACCAGGTCTTCAAGCCACCGTCGTGGGCTTCGAGGATGATCTCTCGGAGAACTACCGAATACGCCTGATGGAGTTCGGCTTTCATCCGGGCGAGGTGGTGACCTGCTTGCTGTCCCCTGGTTTCGGCGCGCCCAAGGTCTACCGTGTCAGCAACACGGTGTTTTCCCTCGATAGCGAAATTGCCGAGAAGGTACTCATGGACACCCAGTCTATGATGAAGAGTGTGGCTCTATGAATCGTGTGTTACTCATTGGCAGCCCCAACTCGGGTAAGAGTTCCTTATTCAACCGACTGACCGGTCTTCATCAGAAGGTGGCTAATTTTCCGGGTATTACCGTCGATGTATCATCGGGGGCGCTGGCCAAGATGCCCGATGTCGAGCTGTTGGATTTTCCCGGCACTTACTCATTACAGCCCATTTCTGCCGAAGAAGAGGTGGCGGTTGAGTATTTCCAGCGTGCACTGGCCGACCCGGAAGTGCGCCACGTGTTGTGTGTGGTCGATGCCACCCGCCTCGAAAAAAGCCTGTACTTCACCTTGCAGGTGACCCGTGAGAGCCAGCGCCACGGCAAGCCCATTACCATCTTGGCCAATATGCACGACGTGCTCAGTGCTAATGGCCTTAGTTTTGATCCCGAGGGTTTGGCCCGGGAAGTGGGTGCGCCAGTTATTTTGGTATCGGCCCGAGAGGGCAGTGGTCTTGATCAGGTCATTGAGCGTTTGCGCTCGGCGCTGATTAGCGATGATCGCGCTGGCGGCTTGTGGGCCGATACCCCCGATGCACTGCTGCGTGGCACGGCTCACCAGTTAGCCCACAAGTACGGTCCCAGCGGCGATATTTTAGTGCGCCAGCAAACCCGACTCGATCGCTTCTTCTTGGGTACCGCCACCGGCGGAGTGGCGTTTTTTGCCATTATGTTACTGTTATTCCAGTCTATTTTTACCTGGTCGGCACCGGTAATGGATGCGGTAGAGGCGGGTGTAGTGGGCCTTGGCGAGGCGCTGGTGCCGCTGATAAGCAACACGGTGCTTGCGGACTTTACCTCCGACGCGCTGTTTGGCGGGATTGGGGCCTTTTTGGTATTCGTGCCGCAAATCTTCGTGCTCACGTTCATTATTGGATTGCTAGAGGACTCGGGCTACTTGGCCCGGGCGGCGCTTATCTGCCACCGGCCCTTGAAAATCTTTGGCCTCACCGGCAAGAGTTTCGTGCCCATGCTGTCGGGAGTAGCTTGTGCTATTCCCGCGGTCTATGCGGCCAGAGCCGTTGATTCACCGCGCCAGCGTCTCATGACGTACCTGGCCATTCCGCTTATGCCCTGCTCGGCGCGCCTGCCCGTGTACGCGCTGCTGATTGCCACGTTCATCCCCAATGACACCGTGTTGTTTGGACTTATTGGCTGGCAGGGTGTGGCCATGTTCAGTATTTATTTCTTCGGTATGTTTTGTGCGCTGCTGGTCACCGGTTTAGTGAGCCGGATGTCGACCTTGGCAAAAACCGAGTTGCCTTTTGTGCTAGAGCTGCCCCCCTACCGCTTACCCAGCTTCCGACCTATTGCTCGTGCCGCGGTAAATCGATGTCGGCACTTTGTCACCAAAGCGGGCAAGGTCATTCTAGGGGTCACTGTGGCGGTGTGGGTCTTGGGCTATTTCCCCAACTACGGTACCGACTTGGCGGGTTCTTGGCTGGGTACTCTGGGTCGATTTATTGAGCCGGTGTTCGCGCCCATTGGTCTCGACTGGCGTTACGGGGTGGCTATCTTAAGTTCGTTCTTAGCCCGGGAAGTCTTTGTGGGCACCTTGGGCACCATCTTTGGTATTGAGGGGGCGGAAGACAACATGCTGCCCTTGGTCGATCAGATTCAGGCCAGCGCATTGCCCCTGGGCTCTGGCTTGGCCCTGCTGGTGTTCTTTGCCATCGCCTTGCAGTGCGTCAGCACCGTGGCTATTTTGGCCCGAGAGTCGAACTCTTGGCGGGTGGCCTTAACTATGCTGGTCAGCTATTTGGTGGCCGCCTATTTAGCGGCCTTGCTGACCTTCAATGTTACTCAGGGCCTAGTGGTTTTTATTGGATAGTGGCTTTTGCTGGATAGTGGCACGTGCTGGATAGAGGGCCAGAAGGGCTCAGAGCATGCGCTGCAAGTTTGACTTGCGCGGGTCGGCTTCCAGATTGCGTCGCAGTAGGGTGGCGGTATTGCCAATACGTTGCACTAGTGTGGCGCTTAGTTGTTGCAACAACTGATCAATGACGCCATCGCGCAGATCGCGGTCGCCAACAGTCACTTTAATTTTGATGAGTTCATGGTCGGATAATGCCCGTTCCATTTCCCCCATGACACCGTCGCTTAAGCCGGCGCCGGCTACCGTGACAATGGGGTGTAATTTGTGGGCGATGGCACGGTACTGTTTGAGCTCGCTGTTGCTCAATGCTCTGTTGTCTTTTTTTCCAGAAGAAGATGTCGCGCCGGCGTCTGGGTTTGTTGCTTGGGTCATGGTAAGCGTTCCTTAATTCGCGCGACAGTGTACTGTGTTCACCTACGTGGCGTCCCGATGTTGCAGGAGAGATGCTGAATCATGCCGAAAAAACGATCGTCTAGCCGTGCCTGGCTCAAGGAACATCGGGAAGATCTGTTCGTGCAGCGGGCTCAAAAAGAGGGCTATCGCTCTCGGGCTTGTTACAAGCTCATGGAGCTGGACGATAAAGATCGACTCATAAAGCCGGGCATGACGGTATTAGACCTGGGCTCGGCCCCTGGGGGTTGGTCTCAGGTAGCGGCCGAGCGCGTCGGACATCGGGGCCGGGTAGTGGCCAGCGACATTTTACCCATGGATAGTATTGCTGGAGTCGACTTTATTGAGGGCGACTTTACCGAAGAGCCGGTATTTGACCAGATTTTAGCGGCATTGGGTGACGATCCGGTCGATTTGGTCCTATCCGACATGGCGCCCAACATGAGTGGTGTCACCGCGGTGGATCAGCCCCGGGCCATGTATCTGGTGGAGTTGGCCCTCGATTTGGCCATTAAAGTACTTCCGCCCAAGGGCGCGTTCGTGGCCAAGGTTTTCCACGGTGAAGGTTTCGAGGCACTCATGGCTGACACCCGAGCAGTGTTTGATAAAGTGCTCACCCGTAAACCGGATGCTTCCCGACCCCGATCGCGGGAAGTTTACCTCGTGGCCACGGGATTTCGAGGGAACCATTGAAAACCAGCTTGGTCGATGCCATGTACAACCTTAAGCGGCGGCTAGAAATTACACCTGCGCACAGACGGCACTCGCGCTATACTGATCGACCGTCATGACATACCTGCGCCAATGAGGGCATTATTTTGAACAACATGGCAAAGAATTTACTGCTATGGTTGGTGATTGCAGCGGTTTTGCTGTCGGTCTTCAACAACTTCAGCATGCGCGGCACTACCGAGCAGGTAGGCTATTCAGAATTTATTCAGGAAATCGAAAACGACAGACTGCGTAAAGTAGTGGTCGATGGTTTAACCATTACGGCCACGCGCTTCGATGGCAGCTCCTTCGAAACGGTCCGCCCCATGGTCGAAGATCCGAAGCTCATGGATGACCTGCTCAGCCACGACGTGGTGGTTGAAGGCCGTAAACCCGAGCAGCAGAGCGTGTGGATGCAGCTGCTGGTGGCCAGCTTCCCCATCCTCATCATTATTGCTGTGTTCATGTTCTTCATGCGCCAAATGCAGGGCGGTGCCGGTGGTCGCGGTGGTCCAATGAGCTTTGGCAAGAGCAAGGCCAAACTATTGGGTGAAGATCAAATCACCACTACCTTTGCCGATGTGGCGGGTGTAGAGGAAGCCAAGGAAGACGTGCAAGAGCTCGTCGAGTTCTTGCGCGATCCCAGTCGATTCCAAAAGCTGGGTGGCAAGATTCCCCGCGGCGTTCTTATGGTAGGCCAGCCGGGCACGGGTAAGACACTGCTTGCCAAAGCCATCGCCGGTGAAGCCAAGGTGCCGTTCTTCTCAATCTCCGGCTCCGACTTTGTGGAAATGTTTGTGGGCGTGGGTGCATCGCGGGTTCGCGATATGTTCGATCAGGCCAAAAAACAGTCACCCTGTATTATTTTCATCGATGAAATCGACGCGGTGGGCCGCCACCGTGGCGCCGGCCTTGGCGGCGGGCACGATGAGCGCGAGCAAACCCTCAACCAACTGCTGGTAGAGATGGATGGCTTCGAAGGCAACGACGGCGTTATTGTCATCGCCGCCACCAACCGCCCAGACGTACTCGACCCAGCCCTGTTGCGTCCGGGTCGTTTCGATCGTCAGGTGGTGGTGGGCTTGCCCGATATTCGCGGTCGCGAGCAAATCTTGAAAGTTCACATGCGCAAGGTGCCACTGTCGGAAGACGTAGAGCCCAGCAAAATTGCCCGTGGTACCCCTGGTTTCTCGGGTGCTGATTTAGCCAACCTGGTCAACGAAGCCGCGTTATTTGCCGCTAGGGCAGGGGTGCGTATGGTGGGCATGGATCAGTTCGAGCGTGCAAAAGACAAAATCATGATGGGCGCCGAGCGCCGCTCTATGGTTATGTCGGAAGCTGAGAAGCGCAATACCGCTTATCACGAAGCGGGTCACGCCATTGTCGGGCGGCTCATGCCCGAGCACGACCCGGTGTATAAGGTGTCCATTATTCCTCGGGGTCGCGCTTTGGGTGTCACCATGTTCCTGCCCGAGGAAGATCGCTACAGCCACAGCCGCCGGCATATCGTGAGTCAAATCACTAGCTTGTTCGGTGGTCGTGTCGCCGAAGAGATGACCCTTGGTCCAGAGGGTATTACCACCGGGGCTTCGAACGATATTCAGCGTGCCACGGAAATCGCACGCAATATGGTGACCAAGTGGGGCTTATCGCCCACCCTTGGACCGCTCATGTACGATGAAGGGGGCGAGGAAGTGTTCCTCGGGCGCTCGGCGGGTCAGCCTTCGAAGGCTATGTCGGATGAAACCGCCCGGGCCATCGATAAGGAAGTGCGCCGCATTATCGATGAGTGCTACGACAAGGCCCATCAGTTGCTTGAAGAGCATCGTGAAAAGCTCGACATCATGGCCGATGCGCTCATGCATTACGAGACCATCGACGCCGAGCAAATCGATGACATCATGGCAGGTAAAACCCCTCGGCCACCCTCTGGCTGGAGTGATAACGATCGCCCGGGTAGCGGCGGCAAAGCGGCCGAGGATCATGCGGCCTCGGGCCCTATCGGTGACCCGGCCGGCCAACACTGAGTTCCATGGCAATAACATCTTCCACCGGCGCGGTCTTGGACTGCGCCGGTTTGCTTTTAGACCTACGTTATCCTCGGGTCATGGGCGTACTGAACGTTACCCCAGACTCATTCTCCGATGGCGGCCAACTTTTCGACGGTAGCCGTGTTCAGCTCAGTGCCCTTTGCCAACGGGCCGAGGAGATGGTGAACACGGGTGCGGCGGTGCTCGATATTGGCGGTGAATCGACCCGTCCAGGTGCGGCGCCCGTGTCGGAAGCTGAAGAGGCCGATCGGGTGTTGCCGGCTTTAGAGCAACTGCGCCAGCGGTTCGATGTCGTGCTGTCATTAGACACTAGTACGCCCTTGGTCATGACCGAGGGTGCCCGTCTAGGTGCCGGCTTGATTAACGACGTGCGGGCGTTGTCGCGCCCAGGTGCATTAGCGGCCGCCGCCGACAGCGGTTTACCCGTCTGTCTTATGCACATGCAGGGCAGCCCCCAAAACATGCAGCAGTCACCCACCTACACCGATGTGGTAGCCAACATCAAAGCGTTTTTCGAGGGGCGCATAGCTGCTTGCGAAGCTGTCGGTATCCCCCGTCAGCGATTATTGTTGGATCCAGGTTTCGGTTTTGGCAAAACCCTGGAACACAATCTGTTGTTGCTGCGTCGCTTGGGGGAATTTCAATCCTTTGACTTACCGATTCTGGCGGGTTTGTCTCGAAAATCGATGATTGGTGCCATTACGGGCCGACCGACCGATAATCGCTTGACCGGCAGTGTTAGTCTTGCGGTCATGGCAGCGGAGCGTGGTGCGCGGTTGTTACGCGTGCACGACGTGGCGGAAACCGCCGATGCACTGGCCATGGTGCGAGCTTTAGAGGAAGTAGTTCAGTGAAAAAGCGTTATTTCGGTACCGACGGTATTCGAGGCCATGTTGGCAAGGCACCTATAACCCCCGACTTCATTCTCAAACTGGGGTGGGCTTGCGGTCGGGTATTTGCTCAGGGCTGCACCAGCGTGCCTACTGTCGTCATTGGTAAAGACACTAGGGTATCGGGCTATATGTTCGAGTCTGCCCTTGAGGCGGGTCTTGTCGCTGCGGGCGTCAATGTAAAGTTATTGGGGCCCATGCCCACCCCTGCGGTGGCCTTAATGACGCGCACCCAAAATGCCATTGCTGGTATTGTCATTAGTGCTTCCCACAATCCTTTCGATGACAATGGTATTAAGTTTTTCGACGAGAAAGGCGCTAAATTACCCGATGCCACCGAGCTAGCCATTGAAAACATGCTCGATGCGGCACTGGAAACGGTAGGTAGTCGAGATATCGGTAAGGCCGTGCGTGTTGTTGATGCGGCTGGCCGCTACATTGAATTTTGCAAAGCCACGTTCCCCGAGCGCTTGAGTTTGCGTGGTTTAAAGTTGGTTATCGACTGTGCCCATGGTGCCACCTATCACATCGCCCCCTCGGTATTTGCCGAGCTGGGTGCCTCGGTTGAGGTCATTGGCGCGAATCCCAATGGTTTCAACATTAACGAGGGTGTGGGCTCAACCGACTTGTCAGCCCTGCAGGCGTCGGTTACCAGTACCGGTGCAGACATGGGTATTGCCTTCGATGGCGACGGGGACCGGGTTTTGTTTGTCGACGCAGATGGCAGCGTAGTCGATGGCGACGAATTGTTATACGTGTTGGCCATGCATCGTATTGCCAAAGGCCGCTCGGATGCCGGCGTGGTGGGTACGCTGATGTCGAACATGGGTTTGGAACTAGCGCTGCAAGAACAGGGCGTGAAACTGGCTCGGGCTAAAGTGGGCGATCGCTATGTGAAAGAGATTATGGCCGCCGAGGGTTGGTCCTTAGGTGGTGAAAGTTCTGGTCACCTTATCTGCAGCGATGTCACCACCACAGGTGACGGCATTGTATCGGCGCTGCAAGTGTTGGCGGCGGTGGTGGATGTAAATAAGCCTTTATCAACTTTGCGGGCGGGTATGACAAAACTACCCCAGGTGCTACTGAACGTTAGGGTTGATGACAAGTCAGGCTTTGAAGCGAAGCCCGGTGTTAAAGCTGCCAAAGCCGCGGTAGAGCAGGCCCTTGCGGGCCGTGGCAGGCTACTGCTCAGGCCGTCGGGTACCGAACCGGTCGTGCGCGTGATGGTGGAAGGGGAAGATCCCAGCGAGCTATCGACACTGGCGCAGCAGGTGGCCGATGCTATTGTGGCTTGAGTCGCCTCGACGGTTGCGCGAACGGGGCGCTTTCGTTACCATCGCGCGCCTGTTTTAGCCGGTGAGCAAAGCTATGTCAGCGGTGGTCATCGCTAATTGGAAGATGCACGGGTCAGGCAGCGCACTGTCGGCTTTCGCTAACCAGTGGCAAGCATTGAGCGACCAGCCCCTTCCCAATGTGGATGTGGTGTTGTGTCCACCCGGGGTTTACGCCCAGCGTGCGCAACAACTGTTGCCCCAGTTGGCGCTGGGTGCGCAGGACTGCGCCCCTGAGGCAGAAGGTGCTTACACCGGTGATATCAGTGCACCGATGCTGGCCGATCTGGGTTGCTCTTGGGTCATTGTTGGCCACTCGGAGCGTCGCCAGGGGCACGGTGAGACCGATGCCTTGGTTGCCCAAAAGGCAAGGGCAGCGGCTAATGCCGGCTTAACCGCGGTGGTGTGTGTAGGGGAGTCCCTCGAGCAGCGCCAAGGGGGCTCGCAAGAACAGGTGGTTAGCGCCCAATTACAAGGGTCGCTACAGGGGCTTGCTGCAGGGGAATTTGTGGTTGCTTATGAGCCTATCTGGGCCATTGGCACAGGGCATACGGCCACGCCAGAACAGGCCAACAGTATGCATGAACACATCCGGCAGACGCTTGTGCAGCTGCTGGGGAGTCGGGGTAGTGACATTGCGCTGTTGTACGGTGGAAGTGTCAAGCCCGACAATGCAGGCGAGTTGTTTGCCTGCCCAAATATCGATGGCGCTTTGGTGGGTGGTGCATCACTCATGGCAGACAGTTTTTATGCCATTGCCAAAGCGGCGAGTGAGTCCGGGAGGACCTAGTGGAACAGATTATTCTGGTCGTGCATTTGCTGGTGGCGCTGGCCATCATCGGCCTGATCATGATGCAGCAGGGCAAAGGCTCGGATATTGGTGCATCCTTTGGTGGTGGTGCGTCGCAGACCTTGTTTGGCAGTGCCGGTAACGCGAACATCTTGACCAAGATGACCGCATGGTTGGCTGTGCTGTTTTTTGCTACCAGCTTTGGTCTGGCCATGATTGCCGATAGCAAGACCGCTGGCACAGAAGAGCTAGGCTTTGAGTTGCCGGAAGAGCAGCTTGTAATGCCTGCGCAGACAGCGGAAGATGCAGCTCCAGTTGGCGACTTGCCTGTGGTAGACGACGTCACTGAGTCGGTGATGGCCGAAGGGGATATGCCCGAGGTGACAATCGACGAGCCTGCAACTGTCCCCGAGGGTGATATGCCTGCAGTGCCCGGTGACGCAACCGATGCAGACGCCCCAAGCGGCGATTTGCCGCTGGAGTAACGAATACGCGGAAGTGGTGGAATTGGTAGACACGCTATCTTGAGGGGGTAGTGGCCTATGGCTGTGCGGGTTCAAGTCCCGCCTTCCGCACCAATCACAGAAGGGGCTTCCAGTGCGAAGCCCCTTTCTTTAGGTAGCCACCGAACGGCATGCGGGACGATTTACAGGCCCAGTCCAAGCCTCGCTTAATCCTTGCGGCGCAGAGACCGCAAGGGCTCGGCCGTCACAAAACTGTCGTTAATCTGCAACGAACTCGCAAAATAAACGCCATCAAACCTTCATAGTTACTCTCCATTCTGTGACGTGGTTCGCAAACCCCTCATATTAGGAGAGTTCAATGAAACGCAACGCTTTATTCACCGCCTTCAGTGCTGTTGCACTGACGTTTGCCCTTGGTGCCTGTGAAGGTGATGACGGCCGCGATGGCGCGGTTGGCCCTGCAGGCGCGCCTGGTGCCGATGGCGCCAACGGCACTGACGGTGCCCCCGGAGCCGATGGCACCAATGCCAACGCTGCCATTTCCCTTAAGTTTTTGGGCCGTACACCGGCCATTGCCGCCAACTTCGACAAGTCGGCAGCTGAAATCGTGGCCTATGACGCGACGACACAGCAGGCCTACTTGGTGAATGCTAACGCGGGTTTAATTGATATTGTCGATCTGGCCGCGCCCACGATGCCAACCATCGTTGATCAGCTCGATGCTTCAGCGGATGTCACGGCTAACGTCGCAGGTAACCCTGCAATGGGTGGCGTGAACAGTGTTGCTGTTTATGGCGATACGGTAGCGGTAGCGGTTGAAGCGGATGTCAAGCAAGACAATGGCTACATTGCCTTTTATGGCACCGATGGCACGTTCCTAAGTGCCGTTGAAGTGGGCGCCCTGCCCGACATGGTGGGCTTTACTCCCGATGGTAACTACGTACTCAGCGCCAACGAGGGTGAGCCCAACGGTGATTACAGCAATGACCCCGAGGGTAGTGTCAGCATTATTGACGTCTCTGGCGGGTTCACTGAGCTCACTGCCGTCACGGCGTCTTTCGCACCCTTTAACGCTGGTGGCCTCACCGGGCCTGTGCGTGTCTCCGCAAAGGCGGAGTCGGTCGCGAAAGACATGGAACCCGAATACATCGCGTTCTCTGCCGACAGCACTAAAGCCTACGTAGCGCTGCAGGAAAATAACGCCATTGCTGTGGTCGATATTGCTGCTGGTGTGATTGATGACGTCATCGGTATGGGCTTTAAAGACTACGGACTGCCCGGCAATGAGCTTGATGCCAGTAACGAAGACGGTCCTGATGATGGGGCGGCCATCAACATCCGAAATTGGAGTGTGTTTGGCACTTACATGCCCGACACTATCGCCACCTACGAGGTGAATGGTACTACCTACTTGGTGACCGCTAACGAAGGTGATGGCCGTGAGTACCGCACCGAAGCAGTCGATGGGGCCGATTGTGACGAACAGGGTGGCTACCTATTCGCTGAAGATGAAGACAACGACAAGTGCTTCCATTACCTTGATGAAATCCGTATTAAGGATCTTGGTGATGCCCAGTTCACCAATGACCTTAAAGACAAGCTGGGTGCCGACTTCCAAGACAAGCCCAACTTGGGCCGCTTGAAAGTCATCACCAACCTAGGGCTCGAGGACTCCGCTGCCTGTGCCACCGTGACGAGCACCGGTCAGCCCGTCACATTCGATGCTGATGGAGATACTATTCCAGTTGCCGAGTGTGTTTACGAAAACCTGTACTCCTTCGGTGCCCGTTCGTTCACCATCTGGAATACCGATTCGTTCACCATCTGGAATACCGAAACGGCACGTCCCGTCTTCGACAGCGGTAGCGATTTTGAGGTGATCACCGCACAGCAATTGGGTCTGAGCTTCAACGCTAGCAACGACGACAACGAGGGAGACGATCGATCGGATGACAAAGGTCCCGAGCCTGAAGCCGTCACCATTGCTGAAATTGCCGGTAATACCTACGCCTTCATCGGTTTAGAGCGAGTCGGTGGTGTCATGGTTTACAACATCACTAACCCCCAGTCGGCACAGTTCGTGCAGTACATCAATCCTCGCGACTTCACGGTCGATGCGAAAGCCGATGTTGAAGACGTCGGTGATTTGGGCCCCGAGAGCATTGTATTTATTGCTGCAGAAGATAGCCCATCGGGTGAGCCGCTGTTGCTAGTCAGTAACGAAGTGTCGGGCACACTCGCGGTTTACTCGGTAACGGCCCTGTAAGCCAGTGCCTCATCGGTAACGGAAAACCCGCGCTGTCACGGGCGCGGGTTTTTTTATGGCTCAGGTTTCCTCTAACCCGTTGACGTCTGTGGTTCACCTCCCTATACTTCGGCGCCTCTGATGGAGCTGGTTAATCACTAGCTTAGGTGGCCGCCAGCGGTGTTGCAGCGAATGCGATAGCGCCCAGGGGGAGGTCACTACGATTTTGATGCGGGGTGGAGCAGCCTGGTAGCTCGTCGGGCTCATAACCCGAAGGTCGTCGGTTCAAATCCGGCCCCCGCTACCAAATCGACGACAGGCCTTTGCTCAGTCCGTCGTCATTCGTGAAGCCCCCGCGTGGGGCTTTTTCGTATCCGCAGAAAATGCGGCTGACACAGCAAGACGAGGGAAAAGCGGTGGCAGGTAAAGAATCGCGCTTGTCGGAGCTGCTAACGCCGACGGTGGAATCATTGGGCTTCGAGTTGTGGGGGCTCGAACTCCTATCTCCGAATCGCCGCCCAACATTGCGCCTGTATATCGAGCGCGACAATGGCGTCACGGTAGACGACTGTGCCCTGGTTAGTCGGCACGTCAGCTCGGTGCTCGATGTGGAAGACCCCATTCAAAGTGAGTACACCCTCGAGGTGTCATCACCGGGTATTGATCGGCTGGTATTTAAACCCCAGCAGTACGCGTTGTACGTGGGTGAGCCCATTGAAGTGCGTTTGCGTTTCCCCTACGAGGGACGCCGCAAATTTCGGGGTTGGCTCATGGGATTAGAAAATGACGACGTGGTTGTGCGTGTTGACGACCACGATTATTTATTGCCGCTGAATCAAATTGATCGGGCGCGGGTGCAACCGCGATTAACCCCCGACAGCAAAAGCGGCGCGGCGACGACAGTCGAAAACTGAGGTTCCTGCCAGTAGGCAGCGAAGAGCAGCGGTGGTGAGAGGCAGAGAATGAATAAAGAAATTCTGATGGTGGCGGAAGCGGTCTCGAATGAGAAAGGGGTGTCTGAAGACATCATTTTCGAGGCCATAGAGCTGGCCTTAGCAACGGCCGCCAAGAAGCGTTACGACGAAGATTCAGAAATAGAGGTCAACATTGACCGCAAGACCGGCGACTACGTGACCCGCCGTCGTTGGTTGGTGGTACCTGATACCGAGCTCGCGCTGCTGGGGACCCAGTTCACCACCGAAGAAGCCATTGAGAAAGACCCCAACCTGAAACCCGGCGATGTCTACGAAGAAGTCATCGAGAACGTAGATTTCGGCCGTATTGCCGCCCAAACCGCCAAGCAGGTGATTGTGCAGCGGGTGCGTGATGCCGAGCGCGCGCAAATTGTGGATCAGTACCGTGATCGAGTCGGTGAATTGCTGGCGGGCATGGTGAAGAAAGTCACCCGCGACAACATTATTGTTGACCTTGGCAATAACGCCGAAGGTCTGCTGCCCCGGGGTGAGCTGGTTGGTCGTGAGACCTTCCGCATGAACGATCGCGTGCGGGCTGTTCTTAAAGACATCAATACCGAAAACCGCGGTCCGCAGTTGATGCTGTCACGGGCCTGTAAAGAGATGCTCATCGAGCTCTTCAAAATTGAAGTACCCGAGATTTCCGAGGGTGTCATTCAAATTCGGGCTGCCGCGCGCGACCCCGGGTCACGGGCCAAAATTGCGGTGAAAACCGGTGATCAGCGCATTGACCCCGTCGGCGCCTGTGTCGGTATGCGCGGCTCTCGCGTGCAGGCGGTATCGAACGAGCTCGACAACGAGCGGGTCGACATTATTCTGTGGGACGACAACCCAGCCCAGCTAGTCATTAACGCCATGTCCCCCGCTGAAGTGGAATCGATTGTGGTCGACGAAGACAGTAACACCATGGAAGTGGCGGTTGCTGAAGATAACTTGGCCCAGGCCATTGGCCGCGGCGGTCAGAATGTGCGCTTGGCCTCCGATCTTACCGGCTGGACCATTAACGTCATGAGCGTCGATGAAGCGGTAGAGAAACAAGAAGCTGAAGCGGTGCAGGTCATGGAGACCTTTATGAATGCCCTCGACGTCGATGAAGACGTGGCGGGTGTGTTGGTCGACGAAGGCTTCACTACCCTCGAAGAGGTGGCTTATGTGCCCCTTGAAGAGATGATGGCCATTGACGGATTTGACGAAGATATTGCCGAGGAGTTGCGCGCCCGTGCTAAAGACGCACTGCTGACTATGGCGATTGCCTCGGAAGAGCAGCTGGGTGCTAACGAGCCCGCTGAAGACTTATTAACGATGGATGGCATGGAGCGTCATTTGGCGTATTTGCTGGCTAGCCGTGGTGTGGTCACCATGGAAGATTTGGCCGAGCAAGGCGTCGATGACCTGATGGACATCGAAGACATGACCGAAGAGCGTGCCGGGGCGTTAATTATGACTGCCCGCGCGCCATGGTTTGCGGAAGACGAGAGCGCCTAAGCGCTAGTCACTCGAACCTTTACGCAAGCCAGAACGGAACCAGGGAGTAACACATGGCGCAAGTGACAGTAGAACAGTTAGCCAAAACGGTGGGAGCCTCCGTTGAGCGGCTGTTGTCGCAAATGAAAGACGCGGGCTTGCCGCATAACTCATCGGACCAGATGGTGTCTGAAGAGGACAAGCAAACCCTGCTGACCTTTTTAAAGCGCAGCCACGGCGAAAGCACCGATGCCCCGAAAAAGATCACCTTAAAGCGCAAGAAGGTGAGCACCTTGCGCGCAGGTGGTGCCGGTAAGAAGACCGTTAACGTGGAAGTGCGTAAGAAGCGCACCTACGTGAAGCGTGAAGAGCTTGAGGACGCACCGAAGCCGGAAGCGGACAGTGAGCTACCAGAAGTCGATGTGGCCGCTGCCATTGAGGCTGAAGTCCCTGCTGTTACAGAAACTGTAGCTGCGGCCCCAGAGCCCGAACCCACGCCTGAACCGGAAGTGGTACCTGAGCCAGAGCCGGAACCACAACCTGAGCCCGAGCCAGAACCTGAACCAGAGCCTGCGCCCGAGCCCGAGCCGGAACCCGAGCCGGAACCCGAGCCAGAACCCGAGCCCGAACCGGAAGAAGATCCCGCCGACTTAGACCCTGAGGTTCTGCGTCAGCGTGCGGCCGCCCGGCGTAAGGCGGAAGAAGAGAAGCGCCAGCGAGATCTCGACGCCGCCATTGCTGCTCGCAAAGCAGAAGAAGAGCGCAAAGCCCGAGAGGCCGCCAAAGCCAAAGCGGCGGCAAAAGCGGCCGATGCGCGCCCTGCTGCGAAGGCCAACAACGATAACGACAGCGACCGACGTCCCAAGCGTTTGCATGAAGCGCCCACCAAGGACGAGCCCGCCCGTAAAAAGGCTGGCCGAGCCCGTCTCGACAAAGGCTCGTTACCGGGTGCCCGTGGTAAGCAGCGCGGCCATAACCTGTCCCTTAGTGACCTTGAGGCAGCGGAAGCGGGTGTGGGCCGTCGCCGAGGTGGACGCCGCCGTAAGTCGTCCCATGAGGAACACGGTAAGCACGGTTTCGAGCAACCCACCGAGGCTATTGTTTACGAAGTGAACATCCCCGAAAACATTGCCGTGGGCGATCTAGCCCAGCAGATGGCGGTGAAAGCGGGTGTTGTCATAAAAGAGCTAATGAAGCTCGGGCTTATGGCCACCATCAACCAAATGATCGACCAGGAAACGGCGGCATTGGTAGTGGAAGAGTTAGGCCACAAAGTGAAATACGTCAGCGACGACGAGCTGGAAGAGCAGCTGGAAGAGACGCTGGCGGGCCAAGAGGGTACGCCAGAGCCCCGTGCACCGGTTGTGACGGTGATGGGCCATGTTGACCACGGTAAGACATCGCTGCTGGATTATATTCGTAAGGCGAAGGTGGCCAGCGGTGAGGCGGGTGGCATTACCCAGCATATTGGTGCGTATCACGTCACCACCGACATGGGTATGATTACCTTCCTCGACACCCCCGGCCACGCGGCCTTTACTGCAATGCGTTCCCGCGGTGCTAAGTCGACCGATATTGTCATTTTGGTGGTAGCCGCCGACGACGGCGTTATGCCCCAAACCGAAGAGGCCATTCAACACGCCCGCGCTGCCGAGGTACCCATTGTGGTGGCGGTGAACAAAATTGATAAAGAAGCCGCAGACCCAGACCGAGTACGCAACGAGTTGGCCGCGAAAGAGGTCATTCCGGAAGACTGGGGTGGCGATACCCAGTTTGTGCACGTCTCGGCCCACTCGGGTGAAGGTATAGATGCGTTACTCGATGCCATCTCGCTGCAGGCAGAGCTATTAGAGTTAACTGCGCCTGCGGATGTACCGGCTCAAGGTATTGTCATTGAATCGCGCCTTGATAAAGGTCGCGGCCCCGTGGCGTCGTTGCTCATTCAAGAGGGCACCTTGCGCCAGGGCGATATTGTGCTGGCGGGTCTGCAGTACGGCCGCGTGCGCGCCATGCTCGACGAGAACGGTCAGCCCATTAAAGAGGCCGGCCCCAGTATTCCCGTGGAGATTCTGGGTCTCGATGGCACCCCCGATGCCGGTGATAACTTCGTGGCGGTGGAAAGCGAAAAACGCGCCCGGGAAATTGCCGACTTCCGGCAAGAGAAAATGCGCTCGGGCCGTATTGCCCGTCAGCAGGCGGCCAAGCTCGACAATATGTTCGAGTCTATGACCGCGGGCGAGCGCCAGGTCTTGAATGTGGTGGTAAAAGCCGACGTGCGCGGCTCACTAGAAGCGCTGCAAGGTGCGCTACTGGACTTGGGTAACGACGAAGTGAAGGTGAACATCGTCTCTGGCGGTGTCGGTGGCCTCACCGAATCTGATGTGACCCTGGCCATGACCTCGGAAGCTATTATTTTCGGTTTCAACGTGCGTGCCGATGCGGGCGCAAGACGCCTGGCCGAGCAGGAAGGGGTAGAGGTGCGTTATTACAACGTCATCTATGACCTCATCGATGACGTGAAGGCGGCCCTAAGCGGCATGTTGTCCCCTGAGCTACGCGAGGAAATTGTAGGCATTGCGGAAGTGCGGGATGTGTTCCGCTCGCCCAAGTTCGGTCAGATTGCCGGTTGTATGGTCATTGAAGGTACTGTGTACCGTGCCAAACCCATTCGGGTACTACGCGACAGTGTGGTCATTTATCAGGGCGAGCTGGAATCCTTACGTCGCTTTAAAGACGATGCCAACGAAGTGCGTAATGGCATGGAGTGCGGTATTGGGGTGAAGAACTATAACGACGTGAAGCCTGGTGACCTCATCGAGGTGTACGAGGTGAACGAAATCACCCGGACCCTGTAAAGCACAGTGGGCCGGCAATAGTGGGCAGGCAATAGTGGGTAAGGAATACAGCCGCACCCAGCGGGTGGGGGACTTTCTGCAACAGGAATTAGCGCAGCTTATTCAACGTGAGCTGCGTGACCCCAGGGTGCAGATGGTGAGCATTACCGGCGTAGATGTAAGCCGCGACTTAACCCACGCCAAGGTGTTCTTTACCCAGTTGGGTGTTGATGACAGCGCGGGCGCCAAGGCCACCACCGACGTGCTGAACAAAGCTGCAGGGTTTATGCGCTCTCAGCTAGCTCATGGGGCCACCATGCGCACAGTACCTCGGCTGCATTTCCGGTTCGATGAAAGCGTGGGCCGCGGCCGGGACATGGAAAGCCTGCTGCGGGAGGTGCGCGAGATAGACGCCCAGCGCGTCGCGGATGAAGCAGCCGGCTCGGATGATGACCCCGACGTCACTACAGCCCAGCAGGGCGAGCAATTAGGCGCCGAACCACGCAGCTCGTTAGACGGCCAGTCAGAAGCCCAGTCAAACGCCCCTTCAGACGTCCAGCCAAACACTGAACCAGGCTCCTCGGCCAACTGACTATGGCCCGTAAGCGACACGGTCGACCTATCGACGGTCTCTTAGTGCTTGATAAACCCGCTGGCATGACCTCTAACGGAGCACTGCAGCGTGTAAAGCGCTTATTCAGTGCCGCCAAGGCTGGACACACGGGTAGCCTCGACCCCCTGGCCACCGGTGTGCTGCCCTTGTGTTTGGGCGAGGCCACCAAATTTTCCCAGTACGTGTTAGACGCCGATAAAGCTTATCTCAGTACCTTTGTGCTGGGGGAGTCTACCGATACCTTGGATGCAGAAGGGGAAGTAACCGCCACTGCCGATGCCAGCTTGGTTACCCAAGAGCAAGTGCAAACGGCCGTCGCCGCACTCACAGGCCCCCTTGAACAAACGCCTCCCATGTACTCGGCCATTAAGCGTAACGGCCAGCCCCTCTATAAACTGGCGCGCCAAGGGCTGGAGGTAGAGCGCAAAACCCGCCGCGTGGTTATTCATGATTTTCATGTGCAGGGTTTTCGCCCCGGGGCTCGGGCAGAAATAGACGTGGCTATTCACTGTACCAAAGGCACCTATGTGCGCAGCTTGGCGGAGTCTTTAGGGGCTGCACTGGGATTGCCGGCCCACGTGAGTGTGTTGCGGCGCAGCCAGGCGGGGCCTTACGACCTGGCCATGGCGCTGTCATTAGAGCAACTGGAAACAGCGGCGCAGCAGGGCTTGGCACAACTCGATGCACTGTTATTACCGGCAGACGGGCCATTGCAAGGCCTACCTGCGGTGACCCTTGGCCAAGCTGCTGCCTTTTATCTGCAGCAGGGACAGCCTGTGCTAGTGCCAAATGGCCCGCACAATGGTATGGTGCGCGCCTACCGCGGGCATGAAGGCGGCGAGATGGAATTTTTGGGCATTGCTGAAATGCTCGATGATGGTCGCCTAGCACCCCGGCGTTTGGTTGTGCCCAAATCGGCACGCGAACGCGCGCAGTAGTGACTTACAACATCAAACCACGGACCTGTCTGTAAACCTGCACGGACCGGCCCGTTTCATTAAGCAGGTTGGAGAAAGTAACCATGGCCTTAAATGCAGCCACCAAAGCTCAAATCGTAAAAGACTATCAACAGTCTGAAGGCGACACCGGTTCACCGGAAGTGCAGGTAGCCCTGCTGACCGCCAACATCGAGCAATTGCAGCTTCATTTTAAAGATCACGCACAGGATCACCACTCACGTCGTGGTTTGATTCGCATGGTCAACCAGCGCCGAAAACTGCTGGATTACCTCAAGCAAAAAGATACCGCACGCTACGCCGATTTGATTAAGCGTTTGGGTCTGCGACGGTAAAGACCAGCTTACAGGCCGGCTTTTGCCGGCCCTTTTATTTTGTGGAGAACGTCAGTGAATGTAGTTAAAAAAATCTTCCAGTACGGTGATGACGAAATCACCCTGGAAACCGGCCGGATTGCCCGTCAGGCATCGGGCGCCGTGCTCGCTAGCATGGGTAGCACCAGTGTGTTGTGTACCGTTGTGGCTCAACGTGAAGCCAAGCCAGGACAGGATTTCTTTCCCTTGTCGGTGCATTACATCGAAAAAACCTACTCGGTAGGTAAAATTCCCGGTGGCTTCTTTAAGCGTGAAGGCCGCCCCAGCGAAAAAGAAACCCTTACCTCTCGATTGATCGACCGTCCTATTCGCCCATTGTTTGCAGATGGCTTCCAGAACGAGGTGCAGGTGGTCTGTACGGTCATGGCCGCCGATAATGAGACCGACCCCGATATCGTTGCCATGATTGGTACCTCGGCGGCGCTGGCTATTTCTGGCTGCCCCTTTAACGGACCCATTGGTGGTGCACGGGTAGGTTTCACTGAAGCTCAAGGCTACTTGTTAAATCCCAAGTACAGTGCCCTGGCCAATAGCAAGCTAGACATGGTGGTGGCAGGCACTACCGACGCGGTACTCATGGTCGAATCGGAAGCTAAAGAGCTGACTGAAGACCAAATGCTGGGTGCGGTGTTGTTTGCTCACCAGGAAATGCAAACGGTCATTAAGGCCATAAACGAGTTGGTTGAAGAAGCCGGCAAGCCCCGTTGGGATTGGCAGGCGCCCGCCGCTGATGAAGCGCTGGTTGCTGCAGTAGAAGCGGAAGCCAAGGGCCCCTTGGGTGAGGCTTACCGTATTACCGAGAAAGCCGCCCGCTATGAGCGTGTCGGTGAAATCCGTTCAGCGGTTGTCGAGAAGCTGGCGGTAGAGGGCGGCCCATCCGCGGACGCGGTGAAAGACGTGTTCAAGTCTGTGGAAAAAACACTGGTACGTCAGCGCATTTTGGCCGGTGAGCCCCGTATTGATGGCCGTGACTCACGCACCGTACGTCCGATTGTATGCGAGGTGGATATTCTGCCCAAAGTCCACGGTTCAGCCCTGTTTACCCGTGGCGAGACCCAAGCTATCGGTGCGGTCACCTTGGGTTCAAGCCGCGATGCGCAAATTATTGATGCCTTGGAAGGTGAGCGTCGCGACCCGTTCATGCTGCACTACAACTTCCCCCCTTACTCGGTGGGTGAAGCGGGCCGTATTGGTGCTACCGGCCGTCGTGAAATCGGCCACGGCCGACTCGCTCGTCGCGGTCTAGCGGCGGTATTGCCAAGCGAAGAGGAATTCCCCTATACCATTCGCGTCGTTTCAGAAATTACTGAATCGAACGGCTCAAGTTCTATGGCGTCGGTATGTGTGGGCTCCTTGGGTCTTATGGCCGCAGGTGTGCCCCTCAAGGCACCGGTTGCGGGCATTGCCATGGGCTTGGTGAAGGAAGGCAACCAGTTTGCGGTACTCACCGATATTCTAGGCGATGAAGACCACCTGGGTGATATGGACTTCAAAGTGGCCGGTACCGCCAATGGCGTCACCGCACTGCAGATGGACATTAAGATAGAAGGTATTAACGAGCAAATCATGGAGATAGCCTTAGAACAGGCACTGCATGCGCGCTTGCATATCTTGGGTCAGATGAACACGGTCATTGAAGCACCCCGTCAGATCACCTCTGAGAACGCACCCAGCATGGTGCAGTTCAAGGTCGATAGCGACAAGATTCGGGATGTTATTGGCAAGGGTGGTGCCACCATTCGCCAGATTACCGAAGACTCGGGCGCCACGGTGGATATTGCCGACGACGGTACGGTGAAAGTATTCGGTCAGAATCAAGCGGCTCGCGACAAAGCGGTAGAGATGATCATGTCGATTACCGCCGAAGCGGAAGTGGGCGCCATCTACGAAGGCACAGTGGCCCGTATTGTGGATTTCGGTGCATTCGTGACCATCTTGCCGGGTAAAGACGGTTTGGTACACATTTCGCAAATTGCTGACGAGCGCGTAGAAAGTGTTAGCGATTACCTGAGTGAGGGCCAAACCGTTCGCGTCAAGGTACTCGACGTGGATCAGCGAGGTCGCATCAAGTTGTCGATTAAAGAAGCGAAAGTAGACGACGGTGCTACTGATGGGGGCGACGATGAAGCCGCAGTAACCCCAGAGCCTGAGTCGCTGGTTGACGAATAATCGTATGACTGCGCTTGCCGCCCGCAAAGGGCGGCATACTGTCGCTGGGGTGCCCGCATGACTTTCTCTGAACCGCTCCCACGGATAAGCGTATTGCTAGCGTCGTGGATCATTGCTGTGGCGTCCGCTAAAGCTGACGTCCATTGGACTTATGCAGGTGAGACTGGCCCAGATCACTGGGCTGAACTCGAGCCCAAATCACAGTGCACGGGCAAGGCCCAATCGCCTGTGAATATTATTCGGACGACGACTGTACCTGCCGTTAGTGACGCATGGCCTCTTGAGTTGCATTACCCTAAATCGACTCTGCTGAGGAGCGTCACTAATGACGGGCACTCGATTAAGTATGATTTTGAGCAGGGCGATGAGATTGCATTTAAGGGTGTGCGGTTCGGCTTGGTTCAATTGCATTTTCATGAACCTTCTGAGCACACATTAAATGGAGTGCGCTATCCTATAGAGATGCATATGGTGCACTTTAGCGAGGAGCTTTCACGCTACACTGTGTTGGCGGTGTTGGGCTACGAGGGTAAACCAAGCCCGGGCTATGATTGGTTAGAGGCTTATTTGCCCTTATCCCCAGGGCAGACCAAACCTATCGAGCAGCCATTCGATTTAGCGAGTGTTTTACCCGCGACCCTCACACCGCGCTTTCATTATGAGGGATCCTTAACCACGCCACCTTGCTCCGAGAACGTGAATTGGGTGGTGTTTGAACAGCCCTTCATGTTGAGTGAAGGGCAGGTAAATCTGCTTAAACAGAATATGCCTACAAATAATTATCGAGGAGTACAGCCTTTGTTTGATCGTGTCGTCTCCTTGGTTGTCCACTAGCCAGAGCGTCGGATCACACCGAGAGCCCTTAGCTTCATTTATTTAACTGTAACTGTCACGAAGATTTCTCTTTGATAGGTGACTGTTACTAAGAAGCTTTCCTGATATACGATCGTTGTTGTGCTGTGTAAGTTGTGTTACCAACTTTAAACCCACATTGCCCACACTTGGGCTGGAATGGTCTTGCGCGGTTGTTGAGTGCGCTGCACTTCTCTTAGGGCAAAAAATTGCTGAGAGTAGCTATGACATCTCGTTGGATTGCCGTCGTAATGGCGGTGGTCGTACTCATAGTCGTTGGCCGCTTTTTATGGTTGCCAGTGCCCAAAGCACTGACTGCCAGCGAGCTTCTATCGGAAGCTGAAGATGCACTCCAACAAAGCGGTTATGATGTGTTGGCTCGCATCGAAAAGCCCAAGTTAACGAATCACCAAAACGCCGAGGGACTCATACTGTTTTCCAGTGTTGATCTGGAGCGGGCGCTAATAACTCAAAATCACGAGCAACTCCTCCATGTTCCCGTTGCTTTACTAGCCGTTACCAGTGCCGACGGGGAGGCCAAACTCGTCCCGTCAGCTCTGCCGGTAAATATTTGGTCTGCGAATGACGCCGCTCAGGCACTTAATATTAAGCCAATTCTGCTGGGCGATCGGATTCCGCCATCACAATTGGAGAGTCCTCGACCACTAGAGGTTGTTCCCTCAACACCCTTACGAGTGACAAGCACATTGCCTTACCCGCAGACCTTAGCTCGAATCGAAGAGGTCGCAAAATCGGTATTGGGTGAGGAAAGTATCTGGTCTATGAATATTGAGCGTCGTATTTCCACCTCTGAAAATGGGCTAGCGAGGTCGACGCTATTAGTGATGTTTGATGGTGCATTACCCGGCAGCACGCCCCACGCAGATACGGGTGATTTGCAAATCTTAAATTGTTGCCACCGCATATTAGTGACACAGAACCCCAACGGCGACGTAACCGTCCTAGTTAAACCCCTTAACAGCTTGGATAATTTAGCGGCATCAACGGCCCATAGTCCGGTGTGTAGCCGTCCGACACCCGGCGAAATAGTAGCTGACGGCGCTGCTATGGCAGCGACGGAAATGAGCTGTCCTTTTGATGCGGCGGTATGGTTTTCGCTACAGCGAATTTCTAGCCAGTAAGGCCGCGGTCTACTCCATTATTTTGGTCTTAGTTTGAGTAACCGCCCTTTGCTGCCCCCTCGCTCGTCTTCAAGCACCCACAATGAACCGTCAGCGCCCTCTTTAATGCCGCGGATACGCGCGTTCATCGGATAGCGTGCCACTTCACGAGCACCGTTACCCTCTAATGCAATGCGCACGATCGCCTGGGATGACAGTCCCGCAATAAGTCCCTGGCCACGCCAATCACGGAAAGCAGTGCCTTCAATGAAGGCAAGATCCCCAGGAGAAATCACCGGTGTCCAGCTGATGGCGGGTGCTTCAAATTCAGGTCGCGTGCTGTGGTCAGGTATGGGGCGCCCGTCGTAGTGATTGCCGTCCGACACAACGGGGTAGCCGTAGTTTTCGCCCCGCCGCACCTTGTTCAACTCATCGCCCCCGTCTGGGCCCATTTCAATGACCCAAGGTTTGCCCTCTATATCAAAAGCAAACCCCAGTGGATTGCGATGTCCCAGAGACCAAATTTGGTCGTAGACCGCCTCGTCATCGACCAAGGGCTCCTGTTGTAACCACTTCATGAAAGGGTTTCCGGGCGCTGGTTTGCCCTTGTCGGTTAGCTTGAGTACTTTACCCAAGTTGCTCTGCATGTCTTGAGCAGGTGTGAATTTCTGCCGGTCCCCAGAGGTCACCCAAAGAAAACCGTCCTTGTCGAAGGCCATGCGGTGTCCGTAGTGACCGCGCCCCAGAACCTTTGGGTATTGTCGCCAAATGACCTCTACGTCCATCAGCTCTGGACGGCGACCGCTGCTATCCAATCGCCCTCGTGCTATGGCTGCACCGCGTGTATTGCCTCTTCCAGCCTCGGCGTAGCTCAAATAGATCAGCCCGTTGTTGATAAATTGGGGGTGTAATACCACATCGCCTAAGCCCCCTTGGCCGCCGTAATCCACATCGGGAATGCCTGCTACCGAGCGCATGCTGCCATCGTCAGGGTTGAGTAATTGGAGACTGCCTTTCTTCTCGGTGATGAGTAGCTGCCCGTCAGGCGAAAAGGTCATTGCCCAAGGTTCGTGCAGGTCGGCGATGACCTCTACCGAGAACGGGTTAGTGCCATCATCTGAGCTGGCGGCATTGGCTACTGTGGCAACGCTGGTATACCCACCCGCACCTATTAGAAAGCTGACAAACACAGAGATAAGTGATTGGTACACAATAGGCTCCTTGGCAATTTGATGATCTAGTCTTAAAAGAGCTTGCGATTCGCAAGCGTTTTGATACGCTTTCTCACCCATAGGCAAGGCCGGCGGCGGTAATTAGGCGGCGGATTAGCACACAATATGTCGATCACCAAGAATTCCTCGTCGGTAGCAACTAATCATCCTAGCGATACCTCTGCAGGTAACGCTATCGATATCACGGTAGTTAACGCCAGTACCCCCGCCTTAAGTCGTCGAACACTGCTCACAGGCGCTGTAGCCGGTGCAACTGTTGCAGCCACCGCGCTGGCCCAAAAAGGCGGCAACGGCAATGGCGGCAGCTCCGAGCATCCGGTGCTAGGTGGTTCGCGTAGTATACGCAGTCAAAACGCCACCCGATTGCGTGAGCAGGCCGCAAAAACTCACCTGCAAGAGTTCATACAGGAGCAGCGTACCAACGGTGACGAAGCCTTTGCGGACAAGCGTGGTAGTTTTTCGAAAACATTGCCCCACAACCGCTTTGGGGAAGTCGATACCCAGCAGTATCAGGCCTTATTGCGCGCCCTAGATTCCGGCGACAACGCCGATTTCGAGCAGATTCAGTTAGCGCCTAATTGCACGCGCCGTCTCGCTAACCCCCAAGGGGCCTACAAGTTCGAGATGGTGGGGCGCGATGCCCACAACACTTTTATTCGGCCAGCGCCACCGTTTCTAGGGGCCGAAACCGCCGGTGAAATGGGTGAGCTGTACTGGAAAGCCCTGTGCCGCGACGTACCCTTTTGTGAGTTCGATAACCACCCGCTCATTGCCGCCGCCGTTGCTGACTTAAACCGGCTACGTGCCCCCGTGGGCCCCAAAGTGGGTGGCAAGGTTACGCCTCAAACCATTTTCCGTGGTGAGACCCCCGGCGATCTCGTAGGGCCCTATTTATCACAGTTGTTGCTCAAGCCCATCCCCTGGGGGCCTAGTATTATCGATCAGCGCTATCAGGCTCCTGTGGCCGGTGAGAATTTCGGTACCAACGAGTCCGAGTGGCTAGCCATTCAAGAGGGCAGAGTGCCCGGTCGGCTAGCGCGGGTCAGTAACGCCACCTATTTGTACGATCCGCGCTGCTTGGGTGAATACGTTCACGCCGACTTCTCGTTCCAGGCCTATTTGAACGCCGCCCTTGTTTTGTTGGGCGAAGGCGCTTTAGATACCGGCGGTGTGTACATGACCGGTTCAACCCAAGGCGGCTTTGTGTCACTGGGCGCCCCCGACGTGCTCGACTTAGTGTCTAAGGCGGGTAATTTGGCGCTTACAGGTGCCTGGTACCAGAAGTGGTTGGTACATCGCCGCGCTCGACCGGAAGTCTATGCAGGGCGTCTGCACTTCCAGAAGTTGGGTCAGCGGCAGTACGACTTACCTGCCGATATAGCCGACAGTGAAGCGGTTGACCGCGTCTTTAGTCAGTACGGTACCTATCTGTTGCCGCTGGCCTTCGCCGAGGGCTCTCCCACCCATCCGTCGTACCCTGCAGGCCACGCAACCATTGCCGGTGCCTGCGTGACGGTGCTGAAAGCCTTCTTCCAGGGTGACAAAGAACTGAGTAACCCGGTGACCACCAACAGCGTAGGTGACCTAGTGTCATACGCCGGCACGCTCACGGTAGAGGGTGAGCTTAATAAGCTGGCTAACAACGTGGCATTGGGGCGTGATTGGGCCGGTGTCCACTACCGCTCTGATGGGGTCGATGGCCTTCAGGTAGGTGAGCAGCAAGCGGAAACCCTACTGCGAGACTACTCGCTGACCTACAACGAGTCCTTCGATGGCTTTGTATTCCGGCGCTTTAATGGTCAGCAGGTACGCATTGTGAATGGTGAATTGACCCTGTTGTGAGCGTGCCCAGTTTCGGCCGCGCCTATTTGGGTAATTCGCGCATGGACGCTAAACGAACGCGCACCGAGACCCTAAACAAAAAAGCCGCATTGACTTTTGCAGTGCGGCTTTTTTTACGTGTAATGCTAATTTGTGGCTAAAGTTAGCTGCCGTTGGTCTAGTACAGCGCGCTCTTGGATGACTGTCTCGATTGTGGCGTCATCGAGCGAACGAGCGAGAGTAGGGAGGGCAGGCCACTTTGGGCCTGCTATGCCAGTGGACCCGCCGTATCAGTGAGTCGTCACTTCCAAATCGTTACACAATGACGCACGGATAGCCTCATCGACCGCAAAGGGTGCGATGTTATAGGCGGGGTGCTCGATACCCGCAAGTAGGGTAGCCCCGTGCTTCAGCGCTTCAATTTGCTGAGCCGTTAACTCAAAGCGCATGAAGTGCACCGCTGAGGTCTTGTTCTCGGTCTCACGCTCTAGATCTTCATCGGCAATCACGGTGACGCGGCCAAACCCTTCAATTTCTAGAAAGATAGAGCGCTCTAAACCAATCATCTCTGCTAGACGCACGGCCCGCTCCGCAGGGTCGCCAAACTCAATCATCAGTGTGGCTTTCCAGTTGCTGCCATCGGGAATGAGTGGGTTG
>CAJXNM010000007.1 GCA_913057135.1 uncultured Halieaceae bacterium | reverse complement strand
ATGGCCGCGGGTTTCGAGCTTGAGGAGGTACAACCCCTCGATTTATTTCCCCAAACCCCCCATGTCGAGCTACTAACCCGGCTGGTGCGTCGCTAAGTAGTCTGCAACGGTGGCGTAATCATTGAGGCTTTCAGAGGAGCTTCTTGCTGATCTTAGGCAGCAATGATCTTGAATTCAGTTGCTTTGGCTACTGGGCGAACCTGATTTTTTTCTCGCTTCAGATCGACGATCCCGTAGCGGGACATAGTCTTTAGTGTGCGAGATAGGTTACTGGCTTTCCTACCGGTAGTTTCTGCCAGCGCTGAAATTGATGTCGGTTTTGTTTCCGAGATGGTCTTCAGCAGCGCCCTGTTATCGTCGCTCAATACTTCTGCAAGCGATTTCATTGAGGTGAACCAAACTTTGGGGTCGTTAGGCTTGGGTTTAATATCGCCACGAGCAATCGCCAGAACCCGCTCACGAATCTTATCTTGCGGCATGATGCCTATAACTATTGCCTTCATTGATTTTGTATCTCCATAAGGATGCGGTCCACGTCTGCAAAAAAGTCGCTTAGCAGTTGTTGCGCGTCTACAAACTCGTAGGGCACACCTTTATCTGACGCATGTCTGTGCTTGTGATCAAAAGGAATTACTCGCCCGGCATACTTAAATTTCTTTGGTGGTTTGACCGCGTGTGCGTTGTCATAACCCAGTATTCGCTTTCCGTAAGGTTCATGGAGCGTCAGCGAGTATCTAATTCCGTGAGGAATTTGCTGTGAAGCTTCGACTCGCCAAGCTTCTAGCTTTATCCAGTAACCATCTCCTTGATCTAGAATGTGGCCGTGGAGATCAAGTAGCGTATCGATGCCCGTGTCTCTAGTCATACCTAAACATATCAGCTGATGATAAAGAGCGCTACTGGGCTACTTGCTTGAAGCCTGAAAAATGTATGCATGTATTTCAAGGAGAAAGTGACGCCGCCATGCGTGGGTGTGCCCCATGTCGAGTTACTAACCCGGCTGGTGCGTCGCTAAGTAGTCTGCAACGGCGGCGTAATCCCCTTTGAACAATACTGGGTTTGATTTGCGCGTGAGCTGATACTCGTACATAGGGTCGTAGTAGTCCCGCAGCAGGGTCTCAATCCATGCGCAGTGCCCGCTGGGGTCACCCCGCTCATGCAGTGTCAGTGCATCGTTTAATTGCGCCTGTAGTAGCCCATAACGGTCGCCCCCCAGTCGCCGGCGAATTCGGCTCAGCGCTTCTCGTAAACTGGTGGCGAAATCATCAAAGGCTATCTTTCGGTCGGTGTGTGACTGAGCTGCGGCCTGTTCAAAATCCTGCAGATTGGCCAGAATATAATTTTCATGGGTGTGGCGCACCCGGGCCGCCAGCGGCGCGTCCACCAACACCATCGGTGCCTGTTGAATCACCCGTTGCAGGGGTAATGGCAGTGCGCAGCGGCCAATCAATCGGCTCTCGTCCTCAAGCAGCAGTGGGCCCGTGTGAGCACGCGCGCGCTTAAGCAGCGCAATGGCCAAGGCAATCTCAAAGCTAATTTGGCTGGGTTGTTCCTGAACGCGACGACCGAAGGCGGAGCCTCGATGGCATGCAAGCCCCTCTAAATCGATGGCACCGGGCAGTGGTTGCCCCTGATGGCCCTCGTTTAACAGGCGTGTCTTAGCCACCCCGGTTTTGCCACTAACGATAATAAAGGCATGCTCATTACACAGTCGCTCAAGCTCATCGATGAGCCAGCGTCGCATAGCTTTGTAGCCACCGGTGATGCGCGGGTAATGAATACCCGCTTCCAGTAACCATTGCTGCACGATGGCCGAGCGCATGCCTCCTCGAAAGCAAAACAGCGCCCCGTGTGGGTGTTGCTCGGTAAATGCTGTCCACGCAGCAATGCGCTGTGCCTTTACCTTACCCGAGACCAATTGATGCCCCAGCGCAACAGCGGCCTCTGGGCCCTGCTGCTTGTAGCAGGTACCCACTGCGGCGCGCTCGTCGTCACTCATGAGCGGCAGATTCACCGCGGTGGGAAAACTGCCTTTGGCAAACTCCACCGGTGCGCGGGTATCAATAAGCGGCACATCATTGAGCAACAGCTCTGCAAATGCCGCCGCTGGAGAATCGTCAGCCATTGCTCACTCGAATGCGCACAATATTCCCCGTTGTTTCCACCAGTTCACCAATGGGGGTGGCCGGTAAGCCGGCAGCGCGTAAGGTCTTTTGCACCCGGGGTGAGGCATTGGGTGCCACCGCCAACAGCAGGCCGCCGCTGGTTTGCGGATCACACAGGAGATGCCGCTGCCCATCGGTTAGCGGTGCCAGTGCGTGACCGTAGGCGTTGAAATTTCGACCACTGCCGCCTGGAATGCACCCTTCACGGATGTAGTGCTCAACACCGGGTAGCAGCGGGATGTTGCCCGGCTCTAACACCGCATCTAGATCCGACCCTGTGCATAACTCGAGCAAATGACCCAGTAAGGCAAAGCCCGTTACGTCGGTCATGGCGTGTACCCCCTCAATAGCCGCCAGAGTGCTGCCAATGCGGTTAGGTTGACACATGACTTCTGTGGCAAGACCACGATGCTCATCCAACAGCTTGCCTTGCTTCTCTGCCGTCGTCAGGATGCCAATGCCCAAGGGCTTGGTCAGGAACAGCACATCCCCCGCCCGAGCACTGTTGTTACGCTTCAGTTGGTCGATGGGCACTTCCCCGGTTACCGCCAATCCAAAAATGGGCTCGGGTGCATCGATACTGTGACCGCCGGCTAGGGCAATGCCCGCATCAAGGCACACCTGGCGTCCTCCGGCGATGACTTGACCCGCCAGTTCCGGGGGCAGTTTATCGACGGGCCAGCCTAAAATGGCAATGGCCATAAGAGGTTTACCCCCCATGGCGTAAATATCACTGATGGCATTGGTGGCGGCAACGCGGCCAAAATCGTAAGCATCATCGACAATAGGCATGAAGAAATCGGTGGTGCTGAGAATGGCTCTGCCATCACCAATATCGACGGCAGCGGCATCATCACGGCTGTGGTTGCCCACCAGTAGCGTGGGGAATTCAGGGGCGCCTTGGCCCGCCAAACTGCCCGCTAACATTCGATCGAGCACGTCGGGCGCAATTTTGCAGCCACAGCCCGCGCCATGGCTGTACTGTGTAAGGCGTATCGATGGTTTGGTCATGAAAGTGACTGCGGTCCTTTAGAAGTGCCCATTGAAGGGTGCTCATAATAAGCGTGAATGTGTAGAGGCATCTGCATAACCGGGACGATGCGAACACGGGCATTGAAAAGTGACACGCATCGTTCCATGCTTTGTAGGCAGTCGGCAACCCATAAGGAAGGGCCGTAGCCTCGATGAGCTTATATGCCTTAACAAGTGGCTGTAGACAGCCCTTACCACTGGTCGGCGGGTTAGTGGCAGTCGTAACCCGCGGCGTCGGCCGGCGTTTTTTGGGTGTTTGCTTAACGGCGCTTTGGCTGCTTAGTGGCACGCTTGCCCAGGCTAATGAGCAACGCCAATTATTTATCGCCGCCCTCGAGGAGCTGAGCACAGGGGTAGGGCCCCGGTATCAGCAGCTTCGCGCCGACTTAGACGACTACCCCCTTGCGCTATACCTGGATTACGAGGCACTGAAAGAGCAGTTGCATACATTGCAACCTCAAGCGCTCCAGGATTTTCGCGAGCGGGCGGGCGCATCGCCCCTGGCCAACCGACTGTTACACGCCTACTTGCTGCACAAAGGGCAAGATCGCCATTGGCGTGAGTTCTTGGGCGCCCTCGATGGTCCCCCTAATGATACCGAGCTGCAGTGCTACTACTACCGAGCGCTGGCGGCCACTGGCGATACCGCAGGCGCCTGGCGCGGCGCCGAGACCCTGTGGAACGTGGGGTACTCCCAAGACAAAGCCTGCGATCCCTTGTTCAAGCAGTGGCTGGCGGTGCAGTCGCCCTCCGATGAACTGGTCTGGTCCCGGGCGTTAAAAGCCTTCGATGCGCGTTCATCTCACCTTATTCGCTATCTACAGCGTTTTGCATCACCCGCCTTATCCCCGCTATTGGCTGAGCTTTATCAGGTCTATCGCCACCCCAATCGTTTGGTGAGCGATGCTCACAAGCCATCGGCTGCCCATGCGCAACTGATGACGGTGGGTATTCGACGCCTGGCGCGTGTCAACCCAGAAAAAGCGCGCAAGGCCCTGATGAACGCCGAGCCGGTGCAGCCATTTACCGACCAGCAGTACGAAGCCATGGCGGCAATGATTACCCGCCATAGTTTATTTGCCCAAAGCGCCGCCCCCGAGGCCTGGGTGCTCGAGAATTTACAGCGCCTGGCCGATGACGAACTCACCGAGATCTACCTGCGGCAACAGGTGCACGATGGCCATTGGCAGCATCTGCTCGATGGCTTGGCCTGGCTGTCGCCTCTGGCGCAGCAGCGAGATCAATGGCGTTACTGGCAGGCGCGTGCCCTGGGGGCCTTGGGGCAATCGGACGCTGCCACGCCCATTCTTGAGGCGTTGGCGAAAGAGCGTAGCTACCACGGGTTTTTGGCGGCCGATTTACTCGATGTGTCCTATCAGTTGAATGGCCAGCCAGCACCACTGCCACCGGGTAAGTCGCATCCAGCACTGGCCCGGGTGCAAGAGTTGGTGGCCCTAGAGCGCTTGGCGGATGCCCGCCTCGAGTGGCGTTATTGGATGGGAAGTTATATTCAATCGGGGCAGACATCGTTGGCCCTGGCCTGGGCCCGTTACGCCTTACAGCAGGGATGGTCGGCCTTTGCCGTTGAAACCGCCAACCTGGCCAAGGCCTGGGATTACGTGGACCTGCGTTTCCCTGAAGCGTATGCCGGCAACTTTGAGCGGGCAGCCTTAGAGCACGATCTTGATGTGGCCGAGCTAATGGCTATTGCCCGGCGCGAGAGTGCCCTGTACCCCTTGGCGGAGTCTCGGGTAGGGGCCAAGGGCCTCATGCAAGTGATGCCCAGTACCGCGCGAACGGTGGCCCGTAAAGCAGGCTTACCCTGGCGCCGAAGTGCCCTGTACGATGTCGATTACAACGTCCGCTTGGGCAGTCGCTATTATCGAGAGCTCCTCGATCGATTTAATGGTCACAGGCCTAGAGCACTGGCGGGTTACAACGCGGGACCCCATCGGGTCGATCGCTGGATTGAGGACCCGCTTCCCGTTGATCGCTGGATTGACAGCATACCGTTTAAGGAGACCCGCGAGTACGTGCAGGCGGTGCTGGCGTACACGGTGATTTATCGCGAGCAGGCCGGGCAGCCGGCTCGCGTCTTAAGCGCCCAAGAGTGGGCGGCCGATTTACCCAGCCATGGCTATTCAGCCATGGACAGCACCGGTGGCTGACTAACCGCCGCCCAACTATCGTTGGCTACCTGTCATGAGCTCCCTGTGTTGAGCTGCCCGTAGCGAGCCATCTCCGGGAGCTATTTCTATGGGCTGTCTCCAGGGGTTATCTCCAGGGGTTATCTCGAGGAGCCACCTTGATGAGCCACCTCGAGGAGCTATCTTTGACGAGCTATCTTTGATGCGCTCCCGGTGTTCGGCCGCCTGTATTAGGCGCTACACTCACTCTCCTACAATAACCACGCTTCTCAATAAGGACGATAATGAAAACGCTCCAGCTGCAATCTTGTGTTCACGATAACGCCACCATTGAATGCGCCTTTTTCGAGGTCGACATTCCAGAGCCGGCGCCCCATGAAGTGATCCTCAAAGTCGAGGCTGCACCGATTAACCCCTCTGACCTAGCGCTTATGTTTGGTCTTGCGGACGTCGACGCGGCGAAAGCCAGTGAGCGTAATGGCTTGCCCTCGGTTGTCATTGATATTCCCCCTGCCATGCTAAAGGCTTACCAATCGCGTATGGGCCAGTGGTTGCCTGTTGGCAACGAAGGTTCAGGTACCGTCATCGCCGCCGGCGAGTCCGATGCCGCTCAAGCGCTGATGGGCAAGCGTGTCGGCGCTTTTGGTGGTGAGCTCTTTGCCCAGTATCGCTGTTTGCCTGCCATGCAATGCATGCCCCTAGGCGATGACATCTCGGCCGAGCAGGGCGCCTCTTGCTTTGTAAACCCCATGACCGCTCTTGGTTTTGTGGAAACCCTGAAAATGGAAGGCCACAAGGCCATGGTGCATTTGGCGGCGGCCTCTAACTTAGGTCAAATGCTCAATCGTATTTGCATTGAAGATGGCATCCCCCTGGTCAATATCGTGCGCTCCGAAGAGCAGGTAGCGCTGCTGAAAGGGCAGGGGGCGGATATCGTACTCAACAGTGCTGCCGATGATTTCGGCGCGCAGTTGCAGGCGGCCATTGAGGCAACCGGTGCCACACTGGCCTTCGACCCTATTGGGGGCGGCGCACTCAGCAATCAAATTTTAATGGCCATGGAAATCGCCGCACAAAAACGCATGAGCGAGTGGAGCCGCTACGGTTCCAATGAACACAAACAGGTGTATGTGTATGGCATGCTCGATCCGGCGCCGATGACCCTAACCCGAAGTTATGGCTTCGCGTGGAGTGTGGGCGGCTGGTTGTTAACGCCGTTCATGCAGCGTGCGGGTATTGAGCGTGTGATGGCCATGCAGGGGCGGGTACTGAAAGGCTTAACCACTACGTTTGCCAGCCATTACGCCAGTCGTGTTGCGCTCACCGAGTCCCTGGCTGTGGCCGCCGTGAAAGAGTACGGCAAGCGCGCAACCGGTAAGAAGACCCTTATTGTCATGGGCTAAGCGCCTATAACTGTGCGCTGGCGGGTGCTAGCCCCCAGCGCGTTTGCAGCGGTAACCCATGGCGGTTAGGGCCTGCTCGCAGGTATCGCGCTGGTCTCCCTGAATCTCAATGGTCATTGCCTTCACCGCACCACCCACGCCACAGCGTTGTTTTAAGGCTTTGGCAACGGTTTTCAGCTCATCGGGACTGACCGGTAAGCCATCGATGACCGTCACAGCTTTGCCGCCGCGGCCTTTGGTTTCCCGGCGTATGCGGGCAATGCCATCGCCCTGATGAACCGGTGCGGCGTTACCACAGACGCAATCTGCTAATTTGCGATGGCACTGGTGGCACAGACGACCTCCGTCGGTGGAATACACCAGTTTTGACGATGATTTTTTAGCCACGTAAGCGCTCCAATACCGCAGTGGGTGTCAACAGCGCGTATAGTAGCCGCGTGCACGGCGAGAATTAAGGGGCGCGGGTCGCCTTGGTTAAAATCATCGCGCGCAGCAGGCAGCACATCGACAGAGACAGACTATGCCCGGTAACTCAAACAAGGTTAACGCCAACGGACGCTCAGCAGACAACACGGCAGACGATGGGTCCGTCGTTATTGAAGCCTTGCAAATGCAGGTGGCGTTTCTTGAGGACACGGTAGCCAGCCTCGATGAGGCACTGGCCACACAACAGCGTCAGCTGCACGAGTTACAACAACAGTTGCGCTTGCTACACGGGCAGCTGAAAGAGCAGGGCAACCGTCTCGATGCCATGACTGAAACCACCGATGCGCCGCCACCCCACTACTGAGTAGCGCACGTAATAACACGGAGTAAACCATGTCCTATCGCGTTGGCCTGCTAATTCTGGCGGCATTTCTTACCGGTATCTATGTACTGTTTGCCATTGCGACGCGTCCACCCGAGCCCCCCGAGCATCAGGTGTTTATCAACGGCCATATTTTGACCCTAGATGCCGACAACACCATTGCCGAGGCGCTCAGTGTGCGCGGTGATCGTATTGAAGCGGTGGGTACAGCTGAGTCCCTGTTAGCCGAGGCCACCGATGCAACCATGGTTACCGATCTGCGCGGACGTACCCTCATGCCCGGTATTGTCGATGCCCACGGCCATTTTCCAGGCTCAGGTCAGGTGGTGTTCTCGGCAAACTTAAACAGCCCGCCCATGGGCACGATTGAAACCATGCCGCAGCTTATCGACGCCCTCAAGGACTACGCCCAACAGCGTCCCGATGGCTGGATTCGTGGCTTTGGCTACGATGACACCCTGCTTGCCGAGGGTCGTCACCCGACGCGCTATGATCTTGATCAGGTGTCCACCGAGCGACCGGTAGCCGTACTGCATACCTCGGGACATTTGGCTGCAGTGAACTCGGTGGCCCTAGCCGAGATGGGTATTACGGCGGCAAGTGCCGACCCCAAAGGTGGCCACATACAGCGCTTCGGTCAGGGTGAAGCGGGCGAGCCGGGTGAGCCCAACGGTGTACTGGAGGAGACCGCAGCGCGTTTAGTGATGCAGGAGACGTTAAATATTGGCGCCATGGATGCCATTCGCATGACCACCCACGCCGCCCGGGAGTATCTCGAGCAGGGTGTCACGACAGCGTCGGCGGGCGGCATGCCCGCGATGCTTGCGGATTTGCTGGGACCCCTCAGTCGCTTCAACGTTTACCCCCAGCGTGTGGCATTGTTTCCGCTTATGGAAGAAGTCGAGCAGCAGGTGTTGAACGAGGGCTGGCGACCTGAATCCCTGGCGGCCGGCCGAATGGTCGTGCCCCGGGTTAAGATTATTGCCGATGGCAGTATCCAAGGGTTTACCGGCTACCTCACCGAGCCCTATTACACGCCCTTCGAGGGCGATGCCGAGTATCGCGGGTATCCATCGGTGTCCCGCGAAGATCTGTTCCATCAGCTAGAGGGCTTGTACAGAGAGCGGGTTCAGGCAGCCATTCACTGTAACGGTGACGCCAGTCTCGACGATACCCTCGATGCCATCGAGGCGGCTCAGGCTGCACACCCCTGGCCCGATGCCCGACCACTCATTATTCACGCCCAACTAGCGCGGGAAGATCAAATAGCGCGCATGGCAGAGCTTGGGGTGACCCCCAGCTTCTTTCCTTCACACACCTACTATTGGGGCGATCGTCACGCGGGCATGTTTGTTGGTCCCGAGCGTGCACAGAACCTGAGTCCGGCCCAGTGGGCCCTCGATTATGGCGTGCGCTTCAGTGGTCATCAGGACACCCCGGTGACACCCATGCTGCCTATGCAGATTGTATGGAGTCAGACCCAGCGCCAAACCCGCAGCGGCGAGGTATTGGGTCCCGAGCAGCGTATTAGTCGTATGCAGGCGCTGCGCTCTATTACTATCGACGCCGCTTGGCAGGTATTCATGGATGACCAAATCGGCTCTATTGAGCCCGGCAAGTTGGCCGATTTGGTGGTGCTGTCTGGTGATCCATTGACTGAAGACGACGTGCGTACTCTTCGAGTGGAAAATACCTACATTGGCGGTGCCGAGGTCTGGAGCCGCCGCTAGGCGGCGGCCGCCGGCCCTTCTTTAGCTTCCCGCAGCTTAATCTCCAGGTAGTCTTCCAGCCGGTTGCGTTCAGTCACCGATTCGCGGGTTTTATCCAGCAGATAAGGGGTACGAATTTCCCTATCGAGGAATAACTTGCCTGATACCTGCGCCGCTTCCGTGGCCCGAGCTAACCAAATAATGGTGTCGGCACCTTCTTGGGGGTTGCGCAAAATACGTTGGGTAATCTTGCGGAAAGTGGGCAGTGCCGAGGCCACCCCGGGGGTATCCGCCCAGCCCGGATGCATGGCATTAACCACAATATTGTCATCGGCCCAGGCGTCGGCCCATAGCTCGGTGAGTACCGTTAACGCGCGTTTACAGCGGGCGTAGGCCACGGCGCCCCGGTAGGTCTCCGGGCGCATAATCAGTTTGTTGCACTTGAGTTGCTCGGTGTACATACCCCCGGAAATCACGTTGATAACCCGGGCGGGTTCTTCGTGATCGGCCAGCAGGGGCTTCAGCAGCCGGGTTAGGTGCCACGGGCTAAGCAGTAGCAGTGCAAAGCTGCGCTCGAGCCCCTCTTCCGTGAGCGCGCGCTCATTGAATAGGGCGCCGGCGTTGTTCACCAACACATCAATGGGGCGTTCCTTGGCAATCAACCGTTGAGCCAGAGCTTCTACATCGGCCATCAACGATAGATCGGCTAGCTCAATGGTAATGTCGGTGCGGCCGGTGGCGTCGGCAATTTGTTGTTGCAGCGGCTCCACACCCTTTGGGTTGCGTATCACCAAGGTGAGATCGGCGCCAGCTTCGGCTAAAGCAATGGCTGTTGCGTTCCCCAGCCCCGAACTGGTGCCGGTAATGACCACGTGCTGACCGTCCATAAACCGAGTGGTGGGCAACCAGTGTTTGCGGCCGCGCCGATAGCCCAGACGACTGAACATGGCTACCCCCGGTGCGACCCATTTATCGGCCCGTGCGGTGGCTGCTCGCGTGCCGGGTAGGGTGTTGGTGTCTTCCAAAGCGCGCTTGAGTCCACGAAGGCTAGCTCGACCCATCTTGCGCAGGGCGTTCTCCATGCCCCCAGCCAACTTTTCTAGGCCGTAGTGATAGTGGAACTCGGCCCGATAGTCGATGTGAGTCGTGCCGTCATCTCGCTCTGAGAACACAATGGTATCGAGCACATCAAACCAGCGTCCTTTGCCGCGCAGTACCACGCTGTGCCAAGGCTGAAACTCCTCAATGGTGTACTCAAGCTGCAGCATCGTGGGGCCCGCTTTGCAGTCCAGATCGAAACGAGAGTTCAGGCCCACCGGCCCTGGGGTGAGCTTATCGGCGCGAACAGCGGTGGCGTCCCACTCGGGGGTATTGCGAAAGTCAGCAACGTATCGAAAGCAGTCTTTGGCACTGCGTGGAACGACGATTTCCTCGTGCAGGGTGATCATGGCCCTATCCTATGTAGCGTAGTGCCTTCAGTACGAGTCCAGAGCCTGTTCAGTTCAATGGGATAGGTTGGGCTATTCCTCTTCCCAGACGGTGCGCAAAGGCTCGCCAAAATCGTCGTAGATGACTTTTTTTCGGGGTTTGCGCGGGGCTTTGCGTTGGGCGCTGGTCGGTCGCTTCATTTGCGCACGGCGCTCGTCGAGGGTGGCCATCACCTCGTACAGGGGGGTGCGCTCAACCGGCGGATTATTAAATAGGGGCGCGTGCATCGGACCCCGGTGGGATTCCAAGCCGGTTTCACCGGGCTCAAGCTGGTTGATACTGCCCCCTTGGGCCAAAAACGCCTCGACGTCGCGACTCAAATGCTGCCGCAACTCCTCTTTTGATGGCGGTTTCAGGTAGGTTGGCTTGCCCATAGTTCACAGTATAAAAGTATTCGCTGTAACTGCCAGTGTCCGCATGGTGAACTGTGTACTTCATCACTGTCTAACCGTTCAGCTCGACCTGTAGTCCCGGGCCACGGGAGGTGGCGTTTTCTGGTTTAATGGCGGGCTACGTTGCAACCGACTAACCCCGGAGACCACCCCTATGAGATTTTTGCGCTCCATCTTGGTGTTTTTGTGGATGGCGCTGTCGGTGATTCCGGTAGGCACGCTATTGCTGTTGTTTTCCCTGTTGGTCGACGATCGCAAGTTGTGGTGGTGGTTTGCCCAACCCTGGTTGAAGGCGGCGGTGGCTGCTGCGCGCTTTATCGGTGGTGTGGGTGTTCGGGTTCAAGGGCTTGAGCATTTGCCCGCCATTGACGCTAAGCAGCGCGTCATCTTGTGTCCGAAGCACCAATCCACCTGGGAGACCTTCTTTTTCCCGAGCATGATGCCCCACCCGCTAGCCTATGTGTTCAAGCGGGAACTGCTGTTTATTCCCTTTTTTGGCTGGTCATTGGCGCGCCTGAAAATGGTGCACATCGACCGGCGTGCCAGGGGCGAGGCCTGGAACAAAGTGGCGCGTTTGGGCGCAGAGCTCATGGATCGAGGCAAGTGGGTGATTATGTTTCCCGAGGGCACTCGCACCGAGCGCGGCAAGAAAGGGGATTACAAAACCGGGGCCTCGCGCTTGGCACTTGCCACCGGTGCTTGCATTGTGCCCATTGCGGTTGCCTCGGGCCGCTGCTGGCCGCGCCGCACCTTTAGTTTTATTCCTGGGGTCATCGATGTATCGATTGGCCCGCCCATTACCGCTAATGAAGGCGAGTCTGCGCCCGATTTAATGGCCCGGGTGGAGCAGTGGATTGAAGCGGAAATGCGGCGCATCGACCCGGATGCTTACCGTCACGAGCTAGATGCCGTACCCCAGGACAAGGATTTCATCGAGCATTACTAAGCACCGGAGGCCACCCCATGGGTTGGTACAACACGCACGTTTTACCTCGTCTGGTCACCTGTGCCTGCGGCACGCGTCCCATTCTCCGTCAGCGCCAAAAGGTGGTACCCAAGGCCCATGGCACGGTGCTCGAGATCGGTCTGGGCGCGGGCCACAATTTGCCCCATTACACGGCCTCGGCGGTCGATCGCATTATTGCCGTCGACCCCTGTGAAACCTCTTGGGCACTGGCGCAAGAGCGTGTTCGCGACACCGGCTTGAATGTGGATTTCCACGCCAGCAGCGCCGAGTCCTTACCCCTTGAGGATGCCAGCATCGACAGCGTCTTGCTCACCTTTGCCCTGTGTACCATCCCCAACCCAGGGCAAGCCCTGGCCGAGGCACACCGGGTGCTGAAGCCCGGCGGCCAGTTGTTGTTTTGCGAGCATGGATTAGCCCCCGACCCAGCAGTGGCCAAATGGCAGGCGCGTATAAACCCCCTTTGGCGGCGCGCATTTGGCGGCTGCAATTTAAACCGTGATATTCCCGCCTTATTGCGCGCGTCGGGTTTTAGTCTGGATGACGTCGAGCAAATGTACCTGCCAGGTACCCCTCGTTTCGCGGGTTTCAATACCTGGGGTATTGCTGGACGCCGCTGACTATGGGCGCTGAACACAGTATTGACGGTGGCACCTCAATGACTCGTAAGCGGCAGACACGTGTCAGGCAAAAACCTGTAGCACGTGTCAGGCAAACACCTGTAGGGCAAACACCTGTAGAAAGACGCGTGGATAGAGAGTCGAGTAAAAGGGCTAGCTGGTGGTCAATGACACTGTTACGCCGTTTGGTAACGCTGGCTGTGTTGACGCTAGTTGGCAGCTGCGCAACTAAGCCCGAGCCGCTGCCCCGTTTTGCTCCGGCGAAGCCCGTCGACATGACGGGCAACTGGGAGCTGGATTACGCACGTAGCGATAACATTCAAGCTCAGCTCGACATTATGGCGCGGCGCTGGCAACAGGAAGCTCAGCGACGTGCCCGGGCCGCCGAGCGGGGCCAAGCCGTCGTTGGCGGCCCCCAATCGAGCGGGCGCGATTTGCTGGCGCTGGCGGAGATGGCCGAACTCATCACTGCACCCACCTTGCTCGAGGTGGTGCAGTCAGAGTCCGAAGTGCGTGTGGCTCGGGATAATAGTTTTGCCTTGGTTTGCCGCACCGATTCGCCGCCACCTACGGTGACTGTGACGCCCTTTGGTACCGAGCAGTGCGGCTGGGATGGTCGCCAGTTATTTTTCAACATCGATTTACCTGAAGGGCTGCGTATCAATCACCGTATTACCCGCGCGCAACTTGACGATGCGGTGGTCATCCAAACCGCCGTGTACTCCCCAACGGTGGATTACCCCTTTGTCGTGCGCAGGGTCTTCAACCGTTACGACCCCGATTCTGCCGGTTATCGCTGTACCCAAACACTCAGCAAAGGCCGGGTGTGCACCACTGAGCCCAAGCCATGAGCTGGGTGTTAGTGGCCAAGATGGCGCGGTCGATACTGCCGAGGACTAAGCAGTCAATGAATGGCCGGCTTCCATCGTGCACCCAATGGCGGTTCGGGGGTGCGATCAGGGGTTGGCTACCACTGTATCTGCTGCTGTTGGCGTCGACGAGTGTCGAGTTCGCTAGAGGGACCCCCACAACATCAGACAAGGCACTTGTGGCTCTAGGGCTGGAAGTGGCAGTTGTGATATTCGATGAGGGTATCGAAGCCTTCGACGAGCGCGATGCCCGCCACGTGCTGCGCAGGGTCGAGGCGCAACTGCTTACGGTGGCGGTGCGCGATGCCCTCACCGATGCCCAGCGCTGGGGGCCGGTGCGGGTCTTGCCCCAGGCCAGCCAGTTAGCCGCTTTAACCCTAACGGGCAAGGTGCGGGTCTCTGACGGCCGCCAATTGATTATCGATGTCCGGGCGGTCGATGCGGCTAATCGGGTATGGCTCGATCAATCGTTTGTGGCGCAGGCCGGGGTTCCTGTATCGGCGGTTGCAGCCAGTGAGCAGGAGGGTCCGCTCTCAAGCGCAAGCCAACACTCGGGTAAAAGCCCAGACCTAGCGATGTCAAACAGCCAGCTCCCTTTTGCCGCGCTCTTTTACGACATCGAAGCCGCCTTAGCGAAGGCGCTAACAGAGGTGCCAACAAAGCACCTGGAGCGATTGAGCTCCATCACACAGTTACGCTACGGGGCTGAGCTAGCCCCCGATGCGTTTGCCGATTATTTTCGTGTCGATGACGGGGGCGTGGAATTATTGCGCTTGCCCGCAAGCGATGACCCCATGCTGGAGCGTATTGAGCGCATCCGCCGCCAAGAGGCCTTGTTTATCGATACCGTCGATGAGCAGTACGTCGATCTTCAACAACAGTTACTGCCCACCTACGCGCTGTGGTTGCAGTCCACTCGCGAGCAGGCCGAGTATCTTGAAGACTATACCCGGCGCGCAGCGAACCGCGAGTTACGCGCCGATGCGGGCAGCTTTGCCGCCATGCAGCAGGTGTATGCCACCTATCGATCCCTGCGCATTCAGGAGCAAGATCTATTCGATCTGGCCACGGGCTTCACCAATGAAACCCAACCGACAGTGATGCGCACCGATGACCGGGTGGTTCGGTTATCGGGTACCCTCGATCACCAATACCAACAATGGCGCCAACTGTTGGCGCAAATTTTGAGACTTGAACGAGGCCTCGCCCCTTGAGCGATTTGCAGTTTTTAGCCACCTGCCCGAAGGGTTTGGGCAGCGTGTTGCAACCCGAGTTACTGGCACTGGGTGCCACCGAGGCCCGGGAGACCGTTACGGGGGTGGCGTTTCGTGGGGGCCTGGGTGTGGCCTACCGGGCCTGTATGCACAGTCGCTTTGCCAATCGGGTGTTGCTGCAGTTAAGTGAGTTCGCCGCCACCCAAAGCGATGATTTGTACGAGGGCTTATTGCGCCTGCCCTGGCACGAGCATCTTCGACCCGGTGGCAGTCTATTGGTGGATTTTTCCGGGCGCAGTGACGATATTCGCAACACTCAGTTCGGCGCTAGGCGCTGCAAAGATGCGGTTGTCGATGTCTTCCGTCAGCGGGGCTTGGAGCGCCCCAATGTCGATTTAAAACGGCCCGATCTACGACTTAATGTGCGCCTGTATCGGGGTAAAGTGACTGTTGCTATTGACCTGTCGGGTATGAGCTTACACCGGCGTGGCTACCGGCTCGACCCGGGTAAGGCGCCGCTAAAGGAAAATTTAGCTGCCGCTATTCTCACCCGTGCTGGCTGGCCAGAGGCGTGTCAGCGGGGCTTACCCCTTATTGATCCCATGTGTGGTTCAGGCACTTTATTGGTAGAGGCGGCCATGATGGCCACCGGGCGCGCGCCAGGCCTGGGCCGCCAGGGCTACGGTTTTGAGGGTTGGGCAGGGCATGCCCCCGAGCAGTGGCAAGCAGTGGTGGCCGCCGCTGAAGCGGCCTACCACGAGGCTCCTGAAGGGGTTGAGATTCGCGGTTATGACGGGGATATTCGCGCGGTCCGTCGAGCCGAGGAGACCATTGGAGCCCTGGGCTACGAGCACCTGATTCGCGTGCGCCCCAAAGCCCTTAACGAGTTGTCACGACCCAGCCATCGCCCCATGCCAGAGGGCCTTATTGTCTGTAACCCACCCTGGGGCGAGCGCATCGGTGAAACAGAAACCATGAAGCTGCTGTATCAGCAGCTGGGACAGACGCTTCATCGGGAGTTTCAAGGTTGGCAGGTCGGTATTGTCACCAGTGACAAGGCGTTGGGCAGGGCAGTGGGGCTGCGCAGCCATCGCCAGTACGGCTTCAACAATGGCGCTATTGATATCCAGCTTTTGTTATTTAAGTTAAACAGTGATAACCGGCTAGCAACCCCGGCCTCGGTCTCGGCCTCGGCCTCGGGAATGGCCGGTGAATCGGACACTGACGCCCCGGACCCATCAGCCCCTGTAAGCCAACAGCCCCTGAGTGTTGGCGCCGAAATGGTGGCCAATCGCCTTCGAAAAAATCAGCGCAAATTAAAAGCCTGGTTGCAGCGCGAGCAGATTAGCTGTTATCGACTGTACGATGCGGATATGCCCGAGTATGCGGTGGCTATCGACATGTACGACGGGCAGCCCCATATTGCCGAATATGCGCCCCCGAAGCAGGTGGACGAAGCCGCTGCCAGTCGTCGTTTCGAAGAGGTCATTGCCGCTACCCGCCACGTGCTGCAGTTACCTCAGTCGACACCTATTGCCACTAAACGCCGACAGCGTCAGCGGGGCAGTGGCCAATACGGTAAGTTCGGCCAACGGGGCGAGCGCAGGGTGGTCACTGAAGGTGCGGCTCAAGTCTTGGTTAACCTGCACGATTATCTCGATACCGGTTTGTTTCTGGATCACCGTCCACTGCGTCTGCGGTTAGCCCAGGAAGCGCGGGGTAAGCATTTTCTTAATTTGTTTTGCTACACCGGCGTGGCGTCGATTCATGCGGCCCTTGGGGGTGCCACTACCTCTACCAGTGTTGATTTATCGAACACCTATTTACAGTGGTACAGAGACAATTTGGCCTTGAATGGGCTATCGGAGCGGCAGCACCGGGCTGAGCGCAGTGATTGCCTGCAATGGTTGAATAATTGTCAGCGGACCTATGACCTTGTGTTATTGGATCCGCCGTCGTTTTCAAACTCGAAAGCCACCGATAATGCATTTGACGTTGCGCGGGACCAGGTGGTTCTGATTGATGCCACGATGCGGGTGTTGGCCCCCACAGGAACTTTGTATTTCTCGAATAACCGGCGGGGCTTCAAGCTCGATGCCGCGTTACTCGAGCGCTATCAGGTGACTGATATTACTGCGCAGACTATCCCTGAGGATTTTTCTAGAAATAAAGGCATACATCAGTGCTGGCGTCTGCAGCATCGTCCATGATGGCACCTGTGGTCATGGTAGTTTTATGCCCTGAAAGCTTAGGGATGTGCGTCTACTGAAAAGTTCTGCACAGGGCCTTGAAATTTTGACAATATTGTGACCCCCGTGGAGGGTGCCACACACTCGTTCTTTAGCTCCTCAAACCATTGAAAATAGATGGGTTTTTGGCTTTTTATCGGTGCTTTTACGGAGTCAAAAGACCAAAGACTCGGCCATCGCCTAATTAGATGATTTTTGTCCCCACAGTTATCCACAGGCGTCTATCTAAAGGTATCTGTCTACACGCAGCTTTATGCACACACCTGTCTACACACACCTGTTTGCGTGCTCGCACCAAAGACTGCCCCCCTGTGCTAGCACAAACCAGTAAAACTGTCTTGAAAGCCGTGAGCGATGCTATAGTGCGCGGCTGCCGCACCCGACGCGGCCATACGCGTATGGACGCGGGTACGTAAATCCGCGCACCGCATACAGTAAGACCAGTTACAGCACTTTCCGGAGACGCCCCACTATGGGTCAAACCCTATACGACAAACTCTGGCACAGCCACTTGGTTGAACAGCGCGATGACGGCACTGCACTCATCTACATCGATCGCCATTTACTCCACGAGGTTACATCGCCCCAGGCCTTTGAGGGCTTGCGGTTGGCGGGTCGTCAGCCTCGCCGTATCAGCGCGAATATCGCCGTACCCGATCACAATGTGTCCACCCTGAGCACTGAGCGCAAGGCGGGTTTACAGGCGCTACCCGATGCGGTGTCACGTATTCAGCTGCAGACCCTCGACGATAATTGTGCCCACTTTGCCATTCCCGAAATTCCCCTGAACGATCCCCGTCAGGGCATTGTGCACGTTATGGGCCCAGAGCAAGGCGCTACCTTGCCGGGTATGACCATAGTTTGCGGTGACTCCCATACGAGCACACACGGAGCGCTGGGTGCATTGGCCCACGGTATCGGCACCTCCGAGGTAGAGCATGTGCTGGCCACCGGTTGTTTGATTCAGCGCAAAATGAAGAACTTCCGGATTAACGTCGAAGGTCAGTTGGCACCGGGTGTCACCGCCAAAGATATGGCCCTGGCCATTATTGGCGCCATTGGCACCGCAGGTGGCACTGGCTTTGCCCTGGAGTTCGCAGGCTCAGCGGTGCGTGATCTCACCATGGAAGGGCGCATGACACTGTGCAATATGGCCATCGAGGCGGGTGCTCGCGCAGGCCTGGTCGCGGTCGATGACACGACCCTCGACTATGTGCGGGGCAAGCCTTTCGCACCCGTCGGCGACCTATGGACCCAGGCCGAGACCTGGTGGCGTACGCTACACAGCGATGACGATGCCCTGTTCGATCGTGAAATCACCCTGCAGGCCATTGATATCGCGCCGCAGGTCACTTGGGGCACCTCCCCCGAAATGGTCACCGGCGTTAACGGGCGCGTGCCATCGCTCGATGAGATGACCAGTGACACAGCTCGCGACGGTTTGGCCCGCGCGCTTGATTACATGGGGCTCAGCGGCGGTATGGCCATTACCGATATCCGTCCCGATGTGGTGTTCATCGGCTCATGCACCAATTCGCGTATTGAAGACCTGCGTGCGGCGGCAGCGGTGGTTAAAGGGCGTACCGTGGCACCTTCAATAGAACAGGCACTGGTGGTACCGGGTTCGGGTTTAGTTAAGCAGCAGGCGGAAGCGGAAGGTCTCGATCGTATTTTCCTCGAGGCGGGCATGGAGTGGCGCGAGCCCGGTTGCTCCATGTGTCTGGCCATGAACGCCGACAAGTTAAAACCCGGTCAGCGCTGCGCCAGTACCAGTAACCGGAATTTCGAAGGCCGGCAAGGCTTTGGTGGACGGACCCATTTGGTCAGCCCGGCGATGGCCGCCGCTGCCGCGGTCACCGGCCATTTCGTCGATGTCCGCGACCTGCCAACCCTAGCTCAAGAGGGCGCTGCCTAATGCAAGCTTTTACCGTACATAAAGGATTGGTGGCGCCGATGGATCGGGCCAATGTGGACACCGATCTCATCATGCCCAAACAGTTTTTGAAATCCATTAAGCGCAGCGGCTTTGGCCCCAATCTGTTCGACGAGTTGCGATACCTCGACGAGGGTCAGCCCGATAGCGACAACAGCAAGCGTCCGAAGAACCCCGACTTCCCACTCAACTTTCCGCGCTATGAAGGTGCGTCGGTGCTATTGGCCCGTGAAAACTTTGGGTGTGGATCAAGCCGTGAACACGCCCCTTGGGCGCTTGTGGATTTCGGATTTCGCTGCATTATCGCCCCCAGCTTTGCGGATATTTTTCGGTCCAATTGCTTCAAAAATGGCTTACTTCCCATTGCCCTAGATGCGGCTATCGTCGACGACCTGTTCAAGGCGATGTACGACAACGAGGGTTACAGCCTTGAGATTGACCTCGAGCAGCAGCTGGTGCTGACCCCTGACGGTCATCGTATTCCTTTCGAGGTCGATGGGTTCCGCCGCGATTGTTTGTTGAAGGGTCTTGATGATATCGGCATTACCTTGCAAAGCGAGGCTGCCATTAGCGCTTTCGAAGCCCAGCATGCCCAGCGTTTCCCCTGGGTGTTTCAAACCCTGGAGGTCTAATGAGCCACAAGATTGTTTTGCTGCCCGGCGATGGTATTGGGCCAGAGGTGGTGGCGCAGGCCGAACGAGTACTTCGGCATGTGGCACAACAACACGGACTCACCCTGGATATCGCTGAGGCTGATTTGGGTGGTATCGCTATCGATCGACAGGGCGCCGCCTATCCCGCCAGCACACAGGCATTGGCACGGGAAGCTGATGCTATTTTGCTAGGGGCCGTGGGCGGTCCCAAATGGGATACCTTGCCTGCAGCCGAGCGACCCGAGCGGGGCTTGCTAGCGATTCGCGCCGATCTCGATTTATTTGCGAATCTACGTCCTGCGCTGCTTTATCCCCAGTTGGCCGATGCGTCCAGCTTAAAAGCCGAATTGGTGGCGGGGCTCGACATACTCATTGTGCGCGAACTTACCGGCGGTATTTACTTTGGTGAGCCCAGGGGCATTCGTACCCGCGAAGACGGCGAGCGCGAGGGATTCAACACCTACATTTATCGAGAAAGTGAAATTGAGCGCATCGCACGGCTGGCGTTTACTCTGGCCGAGAAGCGAGGCGGGCGGCTGACCTCAGTTGACAAGGCGAATGTCTTGGAAGTGACGCAGCTGTGGCGGGAAGTGGTGAGCCGGGTGGCGGCCGATTACACCAATGTGGACTTAAGCCACATGTACGTAGATAACGCTGCCATGCAATTAGTGCGGGCCCCAAAACAATTCGACGTCATGGTCACCGGTAACATCTTCGGGGATATTTTGTCAGACACCGCCGCCATGCTAACCGGATCGATTGGTATGTTGCCCTCGGCATCGCTGAATGCTGATGCCTGCGGCTTGTACGAGCCAGTACATGGCTCGGCCCCCGATATTGCCGGTCAAGACAAAGCCAACCCGCTGGCCACCATTTTGTCGGTGGCTATGATGTTGCGCTATTCCTTAAACGCACCCGAGGCCGCCACTGCCGTCGAACAAGCGGTGTCAGCGGTACTCGATAGTGGCTTGCGTACGGGCGATATCGCCGGAACTGCCGATAAGGTGGTGGGCACCGTTGCTATGGGTGATGCCGTGGTAGCAGCGCTCGACGCAGCGGCCTAGTTCAGTTCAGTATTAACGAGATAGATTTATGAGTAAGACGATAGATGTCGCTGTTGTCGGTGCCACCGGCGCCGTCGGCGAAGCGATGATGGAAATTCTGGAGCAACGGAATTTCCCGGTAGGCAAGCTGTACCCCCTGGCCTCGGAGCGCTCGGCGGGTAAAACCCTGCGCTTCAAAGGTAAGAGCGTCACGGTACAAGACTTAGCGACGTTCGATTTTAGTCAGGTGCAGGTGGGACTTTTCTCCGCCGGCGGCTCTATTTCAGCGGAATATGCCCCCAAGGCCGCGGCCGCGGGCTGCGTGGTTGTCGACAACACCTCCCATTTCCGTCGCGACCCGGACATCCCTCTAGTGGTGCCTGAAGTGAATCCCCACGCTATTGCGGGTTACACCCAGCGCGGCATTATCGCCAACCCCAATTGCTCGACCATCCAGATGTTGGTGGCATTGAAGCCTATCCGCGATGCGGTGGGTCTTGAGCGCATCAATGTGGCCACTTATCAGGCGGTGAGCGGTACGGGTAAAGAAGCCATTGAAGAGTTGGCACAACAAACCGCCAAACTACTAAACGCACAGAGCATTAAGACCGAGGTGTACCCGAAGCAGATTGCCTTTAATGCGCTGCCCCATATCGATACCTTCCAAGAGAATGGATACACGCGGGAAGAGATGAAAATGGTCTGGGAAACCCAGAAGATTTTCGAGGATGCCACTATTGCGGTGAACCCAACCTGTGTGCGTATTCCGGTGTTCTTTGGTCACTCTGAAGCCGTACATATCGAGACCCGAGAGAAGATTAGCGCGGAACAGGCCAGGGCATTGCTCGCCGGCGCACCGGGTGTTGAGGTACTCGATGACCGAGCCGATGGGGGATACCCGACCCCGGTGACCGAGGCTGCGGGCCAGGATCCTGTCTATGTCGGGCGTATCCGCGAGGATATTTCACACCCACGCGGCCTTGATTTGTGGGTGGTGTCCGATAATGTGCGCAAAGGTGCTGCCCTTAACAGCGTCCAAATTGCTGAAATTCTGGTAGCGGATTACCTGTAACACGTGGATTGACGACCCGTGGGGTGGGCCTTTTTCAGGTTAAACCAATCGTCGATTAGTGGTACAAGGTGATCGAATCGGTGTCGACTTCAAACTGGGTAGGAAATAGATGAAACCGTTCAAGCGGATTGCTCTTGCTCTGGCGTTGGCACCGGCACTGAGTGGCCCAGCCTTCGGGCTTGGTTTGGGTGATGTGACCCTCAAGTCCTACCTCAACGAGCCATTGCGGGCCGAAGTGGCATTGCTCGATGTGCAAGATCTGAACATCGAAGACATTCGCGTTCGCCTGGCAACCCCAGAAGACTTTGACCGCCTGGGTGTCGAGCGCGCTTATTTCCTCACCAGTATTCAGTTTCAAATTGTGGTCGATGGTGCCAACAGTAAAATCCTGATGACCACATCGGAGCCGCTGCTCGAGCCCTACCTAGATTTTCTGTTAGAGACCCGCTGGCCCGATGGTCGTTTGCTGCGGGAGTACACGGTACTGGTTGACTTACCCAGAGCCAACTTGGTTCCAATGGCGCCCGAGCCCGCGCCCGAACCCGAGCCCGCCCCTGCTAAGCCTGCCCCAGTACAAAAGACCGCGGCAGAGGCACCCGCCCCCAGTAATAAACCTAAACGACAATACGACCGCGATGTCGGCGAGCAGCCAAAGCCCGGACAACGCTATTTGGTGCGCGCCCAAGACAGTCTTTGGGAGATTGCCGCCGCAGGACGCCCTGCTAATGCCTCGGTAGCGCAAACGATGATTGCCACCGTGGCCATGAATAGCGACGCCTTTCAGGGCGCCAATATCAATGGTCTGAAGGCGGGTTATGTGCTGGAAATGCCCGGCGAGGATGATATCTACACCAGCACCGCAGAAGCGGTAGCCATGGTGAAGCAACAAAATGAGGACTGGGCAAACGGCATTATGCGCGAGCCTTTGCTGCGTGTATTGGCCGACAACGAGATTGAAAAGGGCGATAGCAATAGTAGCGAGTCAGATGCCGATACATCGACAGCCAAAAGCCCACCAAGCCAGTCAGAGCGCGAGCCTAATGAACCGCTGGTGAGCACGGGTGGAACCCCGCGGCAAGGGGCTGAGTCTGTGCCCTCTGTGGCAAGCACCGACCCTGTTACGGATACCCCTACAGCCCAGAGTTCTAGCCAAGCTGCCCCGGAAACCAGCGCAAGTAGTTCGGGTATGAACAGCGTTGAACTTGCCGCTATTCAGCGACGCCTGAATGAGCTGTCCAATCAAGTGGGCGACCTGCGTCAGTTGGTCACCGTAAAAGACCGCCAGATTGCCGCATTGCAAGCGGAGCTTGCGGCTCGCGATATAGCCACAGCAGCGGCCATGGCACCGGCGCAGCAAGAGCCGTCGGCGGCGGTGCCGGCTCGCCCGATCAATACCGGTTTACCCTGGTGGGTGTATGCCTTGGGTGGTGTGGTGGTGCTGGCCTTTGCGGGCGTGTACGTTGCGCGCCGCGCAGACCGGCGCTACTTAGCCGCCTCCGGTGAGGCGGGTGTTGGCGGTGCACTCAGTCGTACGTCTCGGGCTTTGGCTAGGGCCGATGCGGCCAGACGTGAGATGCGGCCAGACCCTGAGCTATCGGAGCAACCCCTTGATGAATCATCGGTAGAGGTGGGTTCCATCTCCGATGCCATCGCCGAGGCCGACATCTACATTGCCTATGGCCGGTATCAACAAGCCATAGAGTTACTTACCAGCGCTGCCCAAACCGAGCCCGACAACCCTATTGTCTATTTGAAACTGGTGAATACCTATCTCAAAACCGACCGATGGCATGACGCCCAGGCACTGCTGACAACCCTGGAGGGTTGTGGCGACCCAGTGGTACTGGATCAGGCGGTAGCACTCATCGAGGCACATGCCCCCGCCGTTGATGATGACCTGGGTTTGCTGGCCACTGAGCCGGGCACCGCACCTGCTGCCACTAACCGCTACGAGGGCGCCGGCACTCAGGCCATCGAGCCGCGCGCTAGCGAGCAGCCAAGTCAGCTTCAGGTCAATGCTCGTGAAGAGCTGGATCCTATTGATTTTGAGCCTGTGACACCCCAACAGCCGCCAGAAGCGCCGGCCGACCGCGTGGTCACGCCAATGGCAACCGATGATAGCTTCAACCCCGCCCCCGCTGAGGAGCCAGAGGTAACCAGCGTGTCTGGTCTCGACGAGTTTGATTTAGAACTGGAGCTCGACACGCCCTTTGACGGTAACGATGCTCCCGAGAGCTCTGCCGCTGGTAACACCAAGATCGAAACCACCGATGACCAATCGCTGGACTCAGAGTGGGATGGATTATCCGATTCGGTGGCTGCTGGCGATGACCGCCTGCCTCCCGAATTGGCAGCGGTATTGGGTACCGATGTGCCCCCGCCTTTCGAAGAGAGCGTGTCCGATGACGAGGACAACGCACTGATCTATGCCAAAGACGCCAATCCTGTAGATACTAAGCTCGATCTCGCCCGTGCCTATTTCGATATGGGTGACGAGGAGGGTGCGCGCCCCATTCTTGAAGAAATCATCGCTGAAGGGGACCTACAGCAGCAAGCAGAGGCCCGCGAGTTACTGCTTCGACTGGATTAGTGACGTGACCCAGTGGCAGTCAGCCCCATGGTCGGCGGGACAGCGGGTCGCTTTGCGTATCGAATACGACGGCGCTGCATTTCACGGTTGGCAGGCCCAGCCGCATCTCGATTGCACGACGGTTCAGGAAACCCTTGAACGCGCGCTTGCGGGCATAGCGGGGGGGCGCTCGATCCGTGTGCATTGTGCCGGGCGTACTGATACCGGAGTCCACGGCTACGGCCAGATTGTCCATTTCGATGACCCCGTAGGCCGTGCGCCGAAGGCGTGGGTCATGGGCACCAATAGTGCGCTACCGGATTCTGTTCGTGTGCACTGGGCACACCCGGTTCCCGATAGCTTCCACGCGCGCCACAGCGCCTATGCACGTCGTTATCGCTATATCATCGCCAACACCGCGGTCCGCCCCGCGCATCTGGTGCATCGGGTCAGTTGGTACCGGCGACCGTTAGATGCCGACACCATGCACCGAGCGGCACAGGTGCTGGTGGGCGAGCAGGATTTCTCAGCCTTTCGAGCATCCCAGTGTCAGTCCTCTACTCCCTGGCGATCGCTGACAGAGATTGCGGTGTGGCGCCGAGGGGATTTCGTCATTATTGATATCGAAGCGAATGCCTTCTTGCACCATATGGTGCGCAATATCGCCGGCAGCTTGTTACTGGTGGGTGCAGGTCTGAAACCGGCCCCATGGATCGCTGAATTGTTGGCGGGTAAAGACCGCACAGTGGCGGCAGATACCGCATCGGGCAGCGGTCTCTATTTGGTGGCGGTGCGCTATTCAGGGGAATTCGATCTTCCCCAAACACCCGAGGGGCCAAGTTGGCTCACGGGATTCGTTTAAACCGGCTCAGGTTTGCTACACTGCGCGGCTGAATTCGACCACGGCACGACCGATGCAAGTCAAGATTTGTGGAATTACCCGCCCCCAAGACGGTGTGGCGGCGATCGCGGCGGGTGCCGACGCCCTGGGCTTGGTGTTATGGCCCGGTAGCAAGCGCGCTGTGGGTATTCAGCAGGCGCGGGATATTTGCGCTGAACTGCCGCCTTTTACCACGGTGGTGGCGCTCATGGTCGACCCCAGCAGCGCCGAGGTCGATGCGGCATTAGCGGCGCTGCCGATTAATGTGCTGCAGTTTCATGGGGATGAAACCGCAGAGTTTTGTGAGCGCTGGTCGGTGCCCTACATTAAAGCGCTGCGTGCCCAAGCACCCGATGCGTTGCTCGGATGTGCCGAACAGTACGCAAGGGCCCGTGGGTTCCTGGTCGACAGCGTGCACGATGGCCAATTTGGGGGCACTGGCAAGGCCTTCGACTGGTCATTATTGCCCCATCAAATGCCCCGCGCGCTTGTGTTGGCGGGGGGCTTGGATCCCGATAATGTGGCCGACGCCGTCCGGGCAGTGCGGCCCGCTGCGGTCGACGTAAGCAGCGGTGTCGAGACTGCACCGGGTATTAAAGATGACGATAAAATGCGACGGTTCGTGGCCGCTGCCAAAACCGCTTCACAGGAGTTAACACCATGACTGCCGATATCAACCCCGAACTGTACGCGTCGGTACCCGATCAACATGGTCGTTTTGGCCAGTATGGGGGCAAGTTTGTGGCCGAAACCCTCATGTCTGCCTTGGCAGATTTAGAGCAGCTCTACCGAGAGATGGCCAACGACCCGGATTTTCAGCGCGAGTTCGATACCGATCTGGCCCATTACGTGGGGCGTCCCTCGCCGCTTTACGAAGCGAGCCGAATTTCCGATGCCATCGGCGGTGCGCGCATTTTTTTAAAGCGCGAAGATTTGAATCACACCGGTGCCCACAAGGTGAACAACACCATTGGCCAAGCCTTGCTGGCAAAACACATGGGCAAGAAGCGCGTGATTGCCGAGACCGGCGCCGGCCAGCACGGTGTCGCCAGTGCCACCGTGGCGGCGCGTCTGGGACTTGAGTGCCATGTCTTTATGGGGGCGGAGGACGTCAAACGCCAGGCCCTCAATGTCTATCGCATGAAGCTGCTGGGCGCCAAAGTCATTCCTGTGACATCCGGCTCACGCACCCTTAAAGATGCAATGAACGAGGCCCTGCGCGACTGGGTGACCTATGTTGACAACACTTTCTACATTATTGGCACCGTGGCAGGTCCACACCCATATCCCATGTTGGTTCGGGATTTTCAAAGTGTGATTGGACGCGAAGCTCGCCAGCAATCCCTGGCCATGACCGGGCGGTTACCGGATGCCCTGGTGGCCTGTGTCGGCGGTGGCTCCAATGCCATTGGTTTGTTCCATCCCTTCCTGGCCGATGACTCGGTAGCTATGTATGGGGTAGAGGCCGGGGGGCACGGCGTTGAGACCGGTGAGCACGCGGCGCCTTTATCAGCGGGTACCCCGGGTGTATTGCATGGCAATCGCACCTATCTCATGCAGGACGACAACGGCCAAATCCTGCATACCCACTCGGTGTCAGCGGGTCTCGATTACCCCGGCGTTGGCCCCGAGCACGCCTGGCTCAAGGACATAGGTCGGGTGAATTACGTTGCCGCTAACGATGACGAGGCACTGACAGCATTCCACCGCTGGACCCGTATGGAGGGTATTATGCCCGCCCTCGAGACAGCCCATGCGCTGGCCTATGCGGAGAAGCTGGCGGCGACCATGAGCCCTGAGCAGCATATCATCGTGAATTTGTCGGGGCGGGGCGATAAAGACATCTTAACGGTTGCCGCCATCGACGGTATCGAACTGTAATAGCCAGACCCAAATAGGTAGCACTGTGACTCGACTGCGAGATTGTTTCCAATCCCTTGAAGCCGCTGGACGCAAGGCCGTCATCCCTTATGTGGTGGCCGGTGATCCCCAGCGCGATACCACTGTCCCCCTTATGCACCGGCTGGTAGAGGCCGGCGCCGATGTACTGGAAATCGGCGTGCCGTTCTCAGATCCTATGTCAGAGGGGCCGGTCATCCAGTTGGGCCACGAGCGAGCACTCGCCAATGGCATCAGCCTGCGCGATGTCTTGGCCATGGTGGCGTCCTTTCGCGAGCGCAATCAGCATACCCCGGTAGTGGTGATGGGTTATGCCAACCCGGTAGAGCGCATGGGCTATGGGGCATTCGCCGATGCCTGCGCCGCCGCCGGTGTCGACGGTTTGATCACGGTTGACTTACCCCCCGAAGAGGTGGCCACCCTGAACACGGAGCTCAAGCGCGTACAGCTCGATAACATTTTCTTGATCTCACCGACGACCCCAGACGTACGTATCAGCACCATAACCGCCGAGGCCAGTGGCTTCATTTACTACGTGGCGGTTAAAGGTGTGACCGGCGCTGGCAATCTCGACGCCGACGATGTTGCTCAGTACTTAGAGCGTATTCGGCGCACCACGTCGCTACCGGTTTGCGTCGGCTTTGGTATCAAAGACGCGGCTTCTGCCGCATCGGTGGCCAACTTCGCCGATGGCGTGGTCGTTGGTAGTGCGCTAATTGACACCATAGCGAAGGCCATGGCGTCGGGTGCCGACGAGGCACAGGCAACAGAGCAAGCCTTGGCATTACTGCACGATATTCGCTCGGGTGTCGATGGGGTTGCTTCCGCAGCCTAAGGCTGGGCGGGTATACTCACGGCCCTAACAGGGAGCTTGGCATGAGTTGGATTGACAAAATTCTGCCCTCGGGCGTTCGCAAAGATGACACTGCCAAGCGCGCTAACGTGCCTGAGGGCCTGTGGCGCAAGTGTGTTAAGTGCGATTCGGTATTGTATCGACCCGATCTCGAGCGCAACCTCGATGTCTGTCCGAAATGTGGCCACCACATGCGCATTGGTGCCCGTCGACGGCTCGATATCTTCCTCGATGAGGGCGGACGCACCGAGCTATTTGTCAATCTGGAGCCCATCGATCGTCTGAAGTTTAAAGACAAGCGCAAATACCGAGATCGCTTAACCCAGGCGCAAAAGGCCACAGGGGAGCGGGATGCACTTATCGCTATGCGTGGCAGCTTGCACGGTACCGAGCTGGTGGCGTTGGCCTTTGAGTTTGATTTCCACGGCGGGTCAATGGGCTACGCCGTCGGGGAAAAGTTTGCCCGTGCGGCAACCCTTGCCCTTGAGCAGAAATTACCGCTGGTGTGTTTTTCCGCATCCGGCGGCGCGCGCATGCAAGAGGCTCTCATTTCGCTCATGCAAATGGCCAAGACATCGGCGGTTATCGAGCGCATGAAGCAGGTGGGTGTGCCCTATATCTCGGTCATGACCGATCCTATTTACGGTGGTGTGTCGGCGTCGCTAGCATTACTAGGTGACATCAACGTCGCCGAACCCGATGCTCGCGCGGGGTTTGCTGGCCCCAATATTATCGAGCAGACGATTCGCCAAAAGCTGCCCAAGGGTTTTCAGCGCAGTGAGTTTTTGCTCGAGCACGGTGCCATCGATATGATCGTGCCCCGGGACGAGATGCGCGACACCTTAGGGCGTATTCTCAGTAAGTTTGCTGGCACAGTGGCCGAAGACGACAAGGTGCAAACGGTAGCCGTCTCGACAGCCGCTGCGTCTGCCGAGTCGGCCATGGCCGCGACTAGCGAGCCTGCCACCGAGGACGACTCGGATCCGTCGCCCACCGACACCGCTGACGCTTGAACACAAGGGGCTGGACCTTTGCGTCGGTGCCAATCAGTTAAGGCTCCAAGGGCAGGGGTGCGGTTTTTTTGTCCCACCACACCACATGAGTGTACGGCGTGACCGACGGCCCTAGAGATCGTAGTTCCCTCGACAGCTGGCTCAGCTATCTGGAAACGCTGCATCCACGTAGCATCGACTTGGGTCTTGAGCGCGTCGCCACCGTCGCGACGGCCCTTGGTCTTGATGAGCATCCACGCACTATTACCGTGGCAGGTACCAACGGCAAAGGTAGTTGCGTTGCATCCGTCGATAGCTTGTTGCGGGTACAGGGCTTGCGCACGGGTGTTTATACATCGCCCCATTTGATCCGCTACAACGAACGCATCGTCATCGACGGCAATCCGGTAAGCGATGCTGACATTATTGATGCCTTCGAGGCCATTGATGCCGCTCGAGCGGGTATTACGCTTAGCTATTTCGAATCGGCAACCCTGGCGGCGCTGTGGTTATTCAAACGCGCCCAGGTTGACTGGCAGGTGTTAGAAGTTGGCTTGGGCGGGCGGCTCGACGCGGTGAATATCATCGACGCCGATGCCTGTGTCATTACCAGTATTGGGTTAGACCACGTCGATTACCTGGGGGACACCCGCGAGCTGATAGCGCCCGAGAAGGCGGGGGTGGCACGCCCCCATCGGCCGGCCATTGTAGCCGAGCGAGATCTTCCCGATACGTTGATACCTGCCCTTGAGGCCCGCGGCGCCAACCCCTGGGTCATTGAACAGGATTGGTTTATGAGCGATGGCCAGTTGCGGCTGCCATCGGGCGCTACTTATCGAGTACCCAAGGTACCGGGTCTGCGTGCCGATAACGTGGCCGCCGCGATAGTGGTCTTAGCAGCCTTACAGTGCGTACCCTCTCAAACGTTGTTAGAGGTGGCGTTGGCTAGTTTGAAAGTGGCCGGCCGGCAGCAGCGGGAACAACTGCTCGAGCGAGAATGGTGGTTTGATGTGGCGCACAATACCGAGTCGGCTCAAGCCCTCGCCCAAGCCCTGGCCGAGACACCCGTCACCCAGACACCCGTCACCCAGACCCAGGGGCGATACGCTCGACATGCGGTGTTCGGTGCGATGGCCGACAAACCGTTAGGCGCAATGATTGAAGTAATGGCCCCCCACATTGATTACTGGCACCTGCAGGGCATTGCCTTACCCCGTGCGGCGGATCCCAGCGATGTGATGGCCTTGGTCAGGCAGTGTGATCCCGGCAGTGTCTGCCATGTCTACCCGGATGCTGACAGTGCGCGCGAAGGTGTGTTGGCGGCCACCGAGGCTGGCGATCGCGTTGTGGTGTTCGGCTCGTTTGTCACAGTGGGTGATCATCTCGAGTGGTTACAGGGAGAGCGTCAGAGGCAGTATCTAGAGGGCGCGCTGTAATGGCCTCGATTATCCGCCAACGAATAGCCGGTAGCTTGGTGCTAGTCGCGCTCGCTTTGGTGTTTTGGCCCATCATCTTTGTCGATCCCGACCTTGAGGACTCGATTGTTCTCGATCCCATGCCGCCGCGTCCCGCGATTGATGAGTCGCCCATTCCTGCCCCCAAGAGTCATCGGGATCGCATTGAAACCACCGTGGCACCACCGCAAGTCGATGAACAAGAACAGCGAAATGCCGATAGCGCCACGCTGGTTAAGGAAACCGACTCTCTGACGGGCGATGCCGAGAACACTTTGCCCGAGAAAAGTACCCTCGAAACCCTCGAGACACGCACAGAGGCGCCGGTTATTGATCCGCGCGATGCTGCCGGCCACGCCAAGGCGTGGGTCTTGCAAGTGGCTACCATGAGCAGTCGCCAGGGTGCATCGAACTTGGTAGCGGCGCTGCGTAAAAAGGGCTACACCGCTTTCTCGAGACCTCTTGAGCGCAATGACCAGACCCTGTGGCGGGTGCAAATAGGGCCCAAGCTAGAGCGGGCTGCCCTGGCTCGAATGAAACCCAAAATCGATGACGCCTTGGGTGTAAACTCAGTGCTCATTCGATATGCCCAGTAGGCCGCTATGAACGAACTGCAACAGGGTGCCGATGCCGCGGTGAATGCCTTCAATGGTTTCGATTGGATCGTGGTCGCCATCACTTTAGTGTCGATGTTGGTCGGAATGGCCAGGGGATTGGGCCGGGAAATTTTATCGTTAGCGGGCTGGGTAGCGGCGTTTGTTGGCGCTAATTTGCTGGCTAAACCTTTGGCCGATTCACTCACAGCCATGACCGACAATGTCACCCTGCGCTATTTGGTGGGTTGGACCCTGGTGTTTGTGGCGGTTTTGGCCATTTTTAGTGTGCTAGGCGGTATGGTGGGCAAACAGCTACGACAGCCCGGTTTCAATATCGGTAATCGTGCTCTTGGGGGTGGCTTTGGCATCCTACGGGGCCTAGTCATTGCCATGGTAGTAACACTCGCCTTGAAAGGTATGCTGCCCCGGTCTGAGCAAGATTGGCTCGATGACGCGCTACTAATGCCCACCCTTGAGGCCATGGCCGATTGGTTCAGTGAGAATTTTGATGATCTTCTCGACGCCCAGCCCGTAGAGGCGGTGGGGGATAAGATCGATTCAACGGATATGCTTTAAGCCGGAGTAACGTCTATGTGTGGTCTCGTGGGCATCGTCGGTAAAACCGACATCGCCGCCGATATTTACGATGCCCTAACCATGTTGCAGCACCGTGGTCAGGACGCTGCAGGCATCATGACCAGCCAGCAGGGCAAGTTTTTACAGCGTAAAGGCGAAGGCTTGGTGCGCGATGTTTTTCGCAGTCATCACATGACCCAGTTGCTGGGCAATTTCGGCATTGGCCATGTGCGCTATCCCACCCAGGGCAGCTCGGGTACGGCGCTGGCGCAACCATTCTACGTGAACTCACCCTACGGAATTGCCCTTGCCCACAACGGCAATCTGACCAACGCAGCCAAGCTGAGTGATGAGCTATTCCAGAGCGATTTACGCCACCTCAATACCGATTCCGACTCGGAGGTGTTGTTGAATGTGTTCGCCCATGAACTGCAGCGTCTGGGCAAGTTGGTACCCGAGGCCGACGACATTTTTGAGGCGGTAGCAGCGCTGCATCGGCGCTGCGAAGGGGGCTATGCGGCGGTCGCTATGATTGCCAACCAGGGCGTTGTGGCGTTCCGTGATCCCAATGGCATTCGACCCCTGGTGCTGGGCAAGCGCGATGGACTGGGTAGATGTCCCGATTACATGGTGGCCTCCGAGAGCGTGGCGCTGGACGTGCTGGGTTTCAAAGTCATCAGCGATGTGGCGCCGGGGGAGGCCATCTACATCAGTGCCTCGGGCCAATTAATGCGCCGCCAGTGTGCAGAACAACCCAGACTGATGCCCTGTATTTTCGAGCATGTGTATTTCGCCCGTCCCGATTCACTCATCGACGGAGTTTCGGTCTACAAAACCCGTATGCGCCAGGGGGAGCGTTTAGCCCGAAAGATCCTGCGTGAAAGACCCGATCACGATATCGATGTGGTTATTCCCATCCCCGATACCAGCCGGGTGGCCGGCCAGGCCTTGGCCCATGAGTTGGGTGTGAAGTTCCGGGAAGGCTTCATGAAGAACCGCTATATCGGCCGCACTTTTATTATGCCCGGGCAAAGTCAACGCAAGAAATCGGTACGCCAGAAGCTCAATCCGGTGCCCCTTGAGTTCGAGGGCAAAAACGTGATGCTGGTTGACGACTCTATTGTGCGCGGTACCACCTGTGGCCAGATTATTCAGATGGCCAGGGATTCCGGCGCACGCAAAGTGTATTTCGCCTCGGCAGCGCCACCGGTACGGTTTCCCAATGTCTATGGCATTGATATGCCCGCCGCCCATGAACTCATCGCCCACAACCGCAGTGTCGACGAGGTCTGTGCACTGATTGGTGCCGATTGGTTGGTCTATCAAGATTTGGAAGACCTGTACGAGTGCTCTCGAGAGGGCAACGACCAAATTGAAGAGTTTGAGTCATCGGTATTCGACGGTCAGTACAAGACCGGCGCCATCGATGCCGACTACTTGCATGCTATTGAAGCTGCCCGCGCTGAAGGCTCAGCCCTGCGCGTTGCCGCCGCACAAGACGGTGCGGTGGTCGGCCTGCACAATGACAACTAGGGACAGCCATGACCTCTGATGCCGGTGATTGGTTAGATCAGGCGCACCCCGACACCCTTGCGGTGCGCGCGGGTATTCGTCGTGGCCCCGAGGGGGAACACTCCGAGCCCATCTTTACGACATCCAGTTATATTTTTGATTCCGCCGCCGACGCTGCGGCACGCTTTGACGGTAGCCGATCGGCCAACGTGTATTCCCGCTACACCAATCCGACGGTCAGGGCGTTCGAGCAGCGCCTGGCAGCACTCGAGGGCGCCGACGCCGCCGTCGGCACCGCATCGGGCATGGCCGCTATTTTGTCGGTGTGCATGACGTTCCTGCAAAGTGGCGACCACGTTATTTGCTCCCGAGATGTTTTCGGCAGCACCGTGGGGCTGTTTCAGAACTATCTGAATAAGTTTGGTATAAGCATCAGCTTCGTAGGTCTTCGAGATCTCGCGGGTTGGTCCGCCGCTGTGACACCCAACACCCGACTGCTCTATTGCGAGACACCCTCGAACCCCTTAAGCGAAATTGCCGATATTGCAGCTCTGGGTGAAATTGCCCGCGCCGCGAATGCGCGCTTGGTGGTTGATAACTGTTTTTGTACGCCCGCACTGCAGAAGCCCTTGGCATTGGGTGCTCATGTGGTGATCCACTCTGCCACCAAGTACCTCGATGGACAGGGTCGCGTGCTCGGTGGTGCTGTCGTGGGTACTCGTGACGACATGGCGCAGGTGAACAGTTTTATTCGAACCTGTGGCCCATCCTTAAGTCCGTTCAATGCTTGGGTAGCCATGAAGGGGCTAGAAACCTTATCCCTGCGCATGCGCGCCCACTGCGATAACGCGCTGGCTCTGGCCCAGTGGTTGCAACAACAGGCAGCGGTGGATCGTGTCCATTACGCAGGCCTACCCGAGCATCCGGGGCATGACTTAGCCAGTCGTCAGCAGTGTGGTTACGGGGGTGTATTGTCTTTCGAGGTTATCGGTGGCCAAGGGGCTGCGTGGCGCTTTATTGATGCGACAGAGCTGATGTCGCTGACGGCTAATTTAGGGGATGCGAAAACGACCATTGTTCACCCTGCCACCACCACCCACGGTAGACTCAGTGACGCCCAACGGGCAGAGGCGGGCATTGCCGACGGTCTCATTCGCATTGCCGTAGGCCTTGAGCATATCGATGACTTAATCGCCGACTGTCAGCGGGGCTTTGACGCGCTGGCTTAGCAGGGCGTTATCACCCCATCCAGGGAGTTTGTCCCCTATGCAACATCCTATCGATGCCAGCGTTGACGCCATTGGTACAGTCCTGTTGGGCAAGGGTCCGGTCATCCGTAAAGCCCTGTGTTGCCTGCTGGCAGGGGGGCATTTACTGCTCGAGGACATGCCTGGGGTCGGCAAGACGACCCTGGCCCATGCTCTGGCTCGGGTTTTGGGTCTCAGTTATGGCCGGGTTCAATTCACCGCCGATTTACTGCCTGCGGACATTTTGGGTATGTCGGTGTTCGATCGCGAGGGTGGGCGGTTTCAATTTCACCCCGGCCCTATCTTTCATCAGGTACTGCTGGCGGATGAGATCAATCGAGCTACGCCTCGCACCCAAAGTGCCCTGTTAGAGGCCATGGCAGAGGGCCAGGTCAGTATCGATGGTGAAACCCGGGTGCTGGCGCAACCCTTCTTTGTCATTGCCACCCAAAATCCTGTGACACAGGCGGGCACCTACCCATTGCCGGAATCGCAGCTCGATCGCTTTCTTATGCGCTTGTCTCTGGGTTATCCCCATCCCAGCGCCGAGCGCCAGTTACTATTGGCGGGTGGTGTAGCAGCGGCGGCGCAGCTTGCAACCACCTTAACGGCCGAGCAGTTGCAGGTGATACGCCAAGAGGCCGCAGCCGCGACGGTATCGGACAGTTTGCTCAATTATGTCCAGCGGCTTATTGCCTTCACCCGCGAGCGCCCTGAATTCGCGCTCGGTTTATCACCCCGCGGTGCCCTGGCTCTCATGGCCGCCGCGCGCACATGGGCGGTGATGGAGAGTCGCAGCTATGTGATACCCGAAGATGTGCAACAGGTACTGGCCCCTGTGGTTGCCCATCGGGTACTACCCAGCAGCGATTATGCGGGGGATGGTTTGGCGTTGGTGGGGCTACTAGAGCGCAGCGTCGACGTCGTCGCGAGCTAGGCCGATGGCTGCCGTTAAAACCCCCGCTGGTACATTGTTATTTGCCCCTCTGACGGCACCGTTTCAGCGCCGATACCAACGCTGGTTGCGGCGCCGTTTGCCACCGGCGCGGGTCATCACCCTAGAGCAGCGGCGATTATTTATTTTTCCAACCCGCGCCGGCTTCTTTTTCATGTTGGCGCTGTTGGTCATGCTATTAGCCGCCATCAATTACCAAAATAATATGGCCTATGGACTGACCTTCTGGTTGGCCATGCTGTTTGTGGTGGCGGTGCACTTCACCCACGGTAACCTGTTGCGATTAACGGTCGTCGCCGTTAGCGCACGTTCTGCCTTTCCAGGCCAGCGAGCAGAATTTCGACTTCAATTGCGCGGGACCCAACGTCGCGGTCACTGCGGTGTACGTTTGCTATGGCCCGAGAGTGAGGCCTTCGTCGACGTGCCCCCGGGGGCTGATGTCACGGTCAATCTGTTTTTGCCGGTAACGTCCCGGGGCTGGTTTGTACCACCGCGCCTCACGATTGCATCGGTCTATCCACTGGGACTCTTGCGCTGCTGGAGCTATGCACAACTCGACATGCGCGCGCTGGTTTGGCCCAAGCCCCTAACACCGCCGTCCGCCGTCATTACCGATGCCTCCAGTAGCGGAGCGGGGGATGCCAATCAATCGGGTAATGACGATTTTTTGGGGTTTCGCGATTACCGGGAGGGGGACAGTTTGCGCAGGGTCGACTGGCGCGGCTGGGCGCGAGAGCAACCCCTGCAAACCCGTGTGCTTGCCAGCCCTCAGTCGACCCATCACTGGTTAGATTGGGCGCACTTTCCCCAAGGGGACACCGAGCAGCGCCTGTCATGGCTGTGCTGGCTGGCGCTGCACTACGACGCTCAAGGGCAGGTCTATGGCTTGCGCCTACCCACGGTAACGATTGAGCAGGGCACAGGTCCCCGGCATCTCGAGGCGGTGTTAACAGCACTGGCCCTTTACGGTGTGTCTGATCGCCCCAGAGGCGCCCTGTGATGCCACAACAGGCCATGCCCCCATTAGCGATGACCTGGCTAATGGCGAGTCTCGTGATGGTGATGCTGCCCCATGTGCCGCGCATGCCCCTTTGGATTTTGTTGGTTTATGCGCTGGCGGCACTTTGGCGATTACAAATGCTGCGTGCACGGTTGCCTATGCCTGCAGTGGCTATTCGATTGCTATGCGGGCTGGGCGGTGCGCTGTTGGTTTGGTTGCGTTTCGGTACCCTGATTGGACTGGAACCGATGGTGGCGGTATTGCTGGTTGCCACTGGGCTGAAGCTGTTGGAAGCCGTACGTTTGCGCGATGGCTACGTACTGGTGTGTCTGGGTCTGTTCCTTGCCATCACGCAGTTTTTATTCAGTCAAAGCCTGCCTTTGGTGCTGTGGATAATGCTCAGCTCGGTGCTGTTGGTAACAGCGCTCATCCTATTAAATCAAACGCCAGGCACTCGACTCAGTTATCGACAGCCGTTACTCGCCCTTCGGATGTTGGCTTTGGCGGTGCCGATGATGGTGGCGTTATTTCTGTTGTTTCCCCGTATTGATCCCCTTTGGAGTTTGCCGTCTCGAATAGGGCAGGGCAGCACCGGTATGAGCGATGTGTTGTCGCCGGGCTCGGTCAGTCGTCTTGCGCGCTCTGCAGATGTGGCGTTCAGGGCGCAGTTTGTCGATGAAGTGCCGAGCCCCTCGGAACGCTACTGGCGCGGCATGGTATTGAATCGTTTTGAGGGGGGCGCCTGGCGGCGCACTGACATGCGTCAGTTACCCCCGAATGAGCAGACCGTGTTTAGCCCCGATCGCTTATCTGCGGCTATTCGCTATCGGGTCATCATGGAGCCCTCCCAGCAGCGATGGCTCTATGGGTTGCCCTACGCCCAGAGCAATAGCCCCGGTGTGGTCGCCAGCCCCGATAATCATCTGCTGCTGCAAGAACCCATAACAGGCCAGTTTGCCTATGATGTTGAAACCTGGCTGGGGGTTCGCGTTGATCAAGCGCTGAGCCCTTGGCGCCGTGATTACGAGCAGCAGTTACCCCCTGGATTAAACCCTCGAACCCGAGCATGGGTGGCGGCGAATGGCGCGACCACGCCCCGGCAGTTTATTGATCGGGTATTAGCTTACTTTCGCACTGAGCCCTTTTATTACACCCTTGAGCCACCACCGATTGCCGATGAGGATTTTGTCGATCGGTTTGTGTTTGATACCCGCCGTGGCTTTTGCGAGCACTATGCCTATGCCTTCGTTGTGATGATGCGCATGGCGGGCATACCCGCGCGGGTGGTGGGTGGCTACCTAGGTGGCGAATACAATCCGGTTAACAACACCCTCATCGTGCGTCAATTTGACGCCCATGCCTGGGCAGAGGTTTGGCTGGCAGGGGAGGGCTGGCGCCGGGTCGATCCGACGGCGGCGGTGGCGCCGGAACGGGTGAGCCTGGGTCTTGAGGCCGCCCTTGCGGATGATCCGGGTTTCCTGGCTTCGTCGCCGTTATCGGCGTATCGGTTTAAGGGTATAGGCCTGATCAACTGGCTGCGTCTACGTTACGACGCGGTGGCTTGGCGGTGGCAAGCCTTTGTGGTGGGCTTCGATAGCGATCGCCAAATTCGCGTGCTCCAAAGCTGGTTCGGTGAGCTTCGCCCCGGCTGGTTTGTAATGGTGCTGTTTGGCAGTGCGCTGCTGGTGTTGTTACCGCTTACATGGTGGATGCACCGGGTGCGGCGGGCCCCTTCGCCTCTGGCTACCGAACGGCGTTTTGCTGTTATTGCAGAGCAGTTGGCGCAAAGAGGCATGGCTCGTGGACCCGCAGAGCCGCCACTGCGGTTTTTAAAGCGGGTGCGCCACTACCTAGAGAAAAATGATCCACTGTTGCTCGAGCTTGAGCAGGCAGTAGCGGCCCTTTATCAGACACCGGCTCAATTCAATTCCGGCTCGGTTGAATTAAAGGTTCAGCATAGCCGTTAGCGGTATGACAGCCTTGAGCGGTATGACAGCCTTGAGCGGTATGACAGCCTTGAGCGATGTGACAGCCTTGAGCGATGTGACAGTCGTCAGCGAGGTCATGTAGCTACTGGCGATGCAATAACGCCGCGCTGTGGTTACTATGGGGTGATATCCCAGTTTTGGAGCATCATGTGAGTTCTCTGCGTGGTTTTGGACTGATTGTTGGGGCGTTGCTAACGTGGTCAGTGACCGCCGCCGAGGGTGTTGACCTTAAGACCATCATGCAACACCCGGACTGGATAGGTGCACCGGTGGAGTCGGCCTGGTGGCAGGGTAATGACCAGGGATATTGGTATCGGGTTAAACGCGCGGGCAGTGATGTGCGCGACCTTTACTCTATGGCCAACGAGGGTGTGACAAGTCTTGTTGCCGATGCTGACTACCCCGCTGTCGATGGGCCCTGGCAACGGCTTGATGCATCGGGTACGCAGCTGCTCTCGATCCGTGACGGGCAGTTACTGTTGCGCAAACTCGGCGTGGCTGGCTCGCAGCCTGTGGCCGATAACGTGACCGCAGCGGCCGCTGTCCCCGAAACGCCGCTGCAGCTGCTGTTTAGTGGTACCGAGCCGGTGGTGGATGCCCACTTCGCTGCCGATGATGCCGGGGTCTTTTTTCTCAGCGCAAACCAGTGGTGGTACAAGGATTTGGCCGCCGGTGCTGCCTATCCGTTAACCGATTTGCGATTCCAGCCAGACCCCCACAAAACCCCTGAGCCGGGATTGGAGCAGGATCAACGTCGCCTATTCAGTACCTTGGCTCGGACTGCGGACAATCGACAGCAGCAACAGCAGCAGCGTGAGCGCAGAGCACAGGTGGCGCCGACAACTGGTCCGGCACCTTGGTATTTAGGTGACGAGCACAAGGCCCTGGCTCGGCATTTATCCGCCGATGGGCGCTGGTTGTTATTGGTGCTGGCGCCCGCCGGTGAGCGTGGTGGGCAGCCCGATAAGATGCCTCGCTTCGTTACCGACTCGGGTTATGTGGAAATAGAAGATGTGCGCCGTTTAGTTGGCCGCGAAGCGCCCCAGCCCCAGTCGTTGATGCTGCTGGACTTGCAGACCCGTCAGCAGTTCCCCATAGCCCTTGATGCGTTGCCCGGCCGAGATAGCGATCCGCTAGCGGTACTCAAGCAGGCCCAAGATCTGCCATTACACGATGCGGATGACCCGCGTCCGGTGGTCATTAGCGATATCCAGTGGCACCCGCAGCAGGCTCGGGCACTGGTTCAAATCATGGCCATCGACCACAAGGATCGCTGGATTGTTAGCCTCGATGCGCCGACACAAGCTACCCAGACGCTACACCGATTAACGGATTTGGCGTGGATTAACTGGGACTTTAACGAGATGGGTTGGGTACCCCAAAGTGCTGATGCCTGGTTCCTGTCGGAGCAGACCGGTTATGCCCAGCTCTACACCGTGTCACCGGAAGGCAAGCAGCGGCAACTCACCAAAGGAGAATTCGAACTGCGCTCACCGGTGTGGACCCACGATGGTCAGCGGGTTTTTGCCCTAAGTAATCAATCGCATCCAAGCGAGTGGGACCTCTATCGCATCGATGGCAAGGACGGTAGCTTGCAGCGCCTCACCGAGCTCATGGGTGTGGAGTCGTTCACCCTAGACCACTGGCACCAGCGGGTCTTGCTGCGCTACTCATCCTCCTATAGCCCCACTCAGGCGACGGTACTCGATATCGCTACGGGGCAACGTTACGCCACAACCGATACCCTTACGGACCGGTATCGCACCTTGACCTGGCAGCAGCCACAATTTGTGGCGGTGCCATCATCCGTGGTCGATCGCCCGATTTGGTCCAAGTTTTATCCGGCAGACCCGAGCTTTAGTGGGCCGCGCCCGGCGGTTTTGTTTGTTCACGGTGCAGGGTATACCCAGAACACCCACCACAAATTCCCCTACTATTTTCGCGAGCAGATGTTCCACAACCTGCTCACCGCCCGGGGCTACCACGTGCTCAACATGGATTACCGTGCCAGTGAAGGTTATGGCCGCGATTGACGAACCGCCATTTATCGACAAATGGGAACCCCCGAACTGGAGGACTACATTGACGGTGTCAATTGGTTGGTCACCGAGCACAACGCCGACCCCGACAGAATCGGTATTTACGGGGGATCGTACGGTGGTTTCATGACCTTTATGGCGCTGTTCAAAGCACCGGAAGGCTTTAAAGCGGGTGCTGCACTGCGCCCAGTCACCGATTGGCGCCATTACAATCATGGTTATACGGGGTCAATTTTAAATACCCCAGAGGTGGATCCTGAGGCACACCACCGCAGTTCAGCCATTGAATTTGCCGAGGGATTACAGGGACACCTGCTCATCAGTCACGGCATGCTCGATGACAATGTGTTTTACAAGGATTCGGTGCGCTTGGCTCAGCGCTTGATTGAGCTGGAAAAAGAGCACTGGGAGTTGGCGTCGTACCCGCTCGAGCCCCACGGCTATGTGCATCCCGAGAGCTGGCTCGATCAATACCGTCGCATCCTTAAATTATTCGACAGCACCATCGGTGAGGGTGTCACCGGGCAGTGATGCGACGGACCCGAGGTGCACGGTCTCAAAGTGGCGGTCTCAAGGTGCACGGTCTTAAGGTGCAAGGTTTTAGGGTGTTAGCGCCGCCGAATCGATCATGAGCACCCGCTTGTCCTTGAAGCGGATTTCATAGGTGCTTTGTCGCGGATGCACGACCACATGATCCACGTTGCGTCGTTCCTGGGGCGACAGGTTACGTTCGAGCAACGCACGGGTCGTATGATCCATCGCTTGCATCAAATCGGTTTTATCGGCGCCGGGAAATATTTTACTGCGAACCCAACACATCACTGGCCTCCTTACCACTCTACAAAGGCGTTTCTGTCTTTGAGGTTCAGTTTAGGGGGGTTGTGCACCGCGCATAGTTTGTATCAGCTAATTTGTCGATTCCGTCGCACAGTGGGGCCGTCGATTGGGATGTAAGTCGCATTTCTCGACTGGGTTATACCGGTTAAGGGCTTGGGACTGGACACGTTTTTGTCGCGATACAGCACCAATGGGAAGGTTGGTTCGTACTAACCGTCAGTTTAATCAGCATTTGCACAACGACATCCATGCAGTAGAGTTGCCAATCACCTTTCCGAGGGCAGCACCTAACTGCTCATCACTCTCTGAGGGAGACCTATGCACAGACGGGATTTTGTGAAACTGACGGGGGTAGGCGCTGCCGGTTTGGTACTGCCTATTACGGGTAGCCGAGTATCCGCCGAGGCGCTGGTGGCAACCGGTATGGATTTCGCTCAAAAGAAGCAGCTAGCGAATATTGCCCTTAATGCCGCTACCGAAGCTGGCGCTTCCTATGCCGATGCCCGTATTGGTCGCTACCTCAATCAGTTCGTGACCGCCCAGGAATTGCGGGTCGACGGTATTGTGAATACCGAGTCGGTGGGTATTGGTATACGGGTCATTGCCAACGGCACCTGGGGCTTTGCGGCTACCTCAAGCCTTACACCTGAAGCCATAGCCCGCACCGCGCAACAGGCGGTCGCAGTGGCCAAAGCCAATGCCAAGTTCCAAACCGAGCCGGTCAAGTTAGCGCCGGTTAAAGGTGCGGGTGATGTCCAGTGGCGCACGCCGATCAAGCAAAATGCCTTCGAGGTGCCCATCAAAGACAAAGTCGATTTGTTAATGGAAGCTAACGCGGCGGCCCTCGATAACGGTGCTAACTTCATCACGTCGGTGCTGTTTCAAGTCAATGAGCAAAAGTTCTTTGCGTCCACCGACGGCTCTTACATCGATCAGGACGTCCACCGGCTGTGGACACCGTTTTTTGCCACGGCGGTCGGTGCCTCTGGCTTTAAACAGCGCAGTGGTTTGTGTAACCCCGTGGGCATGGGCTACGAATACTTAGACGGTGATCCAAAAGAGCAGATTCAGGTGCAGGGCGCTAATGTGGGTTACCGTTTCTCCTATGACATGGTGCAAGACGCCCGCGACGCGGGTAAGCAATTGCAGGCCAAACTGAAAGCGCGCTCAGTGGAGCCGGGTAAGTACGATCTGGTGCTTGACCCCCACCACCTAATGCTGACCATCCACGAGTCGGTGGGCCACCCATTGGAGCTCGATCGAGTACTGGGTTACGAGGCGAACTTCGCCGGCACCAGTTTCGCTACCCTCGACAAGTGGCGTAGCGGCAAGTTCCAGTATGGCTCCGATATTGTCAATTTGGTGGCCGATAAGACCCAGAAACATTCCTTGGGTTACGTCGAGTACGACGATGAAGGGGTGAAAACCAAAGAGTGGGATTTGGTCAAAGACGGTATTTTGGTGAATTATCAGGCCATCCGCGATCAGGTTCATATGATTGACCAGGACGAGTCCCACGGCTGCTGCTACGCCCAGAGCTGGTCCGATGTTCAGTTCCAGCGCATGCCCAACGTGTCCTTGCGGCCCAATAAAGAAGATCTCAGCGCCGATGACATCATCAAAGATGTGGAAGATGGCATTTACATCGTGGGTCGCGGCTCATTCTCTATCGATCAGCAGCGTTACAACTTCCAATTTGGCGGGCAGCTGTTCTACGAAATCAAAAACGGCAAGATCACCGAGCAGATCGAAGATGTGGCCTATCAGTCGAACACCCAAGAGTTCTGGAACGCGTGTACCGCCATGGCAGGCGTATCGGATTATCGCCTTGGGGGATCGTTCTTCGATGGCAAGGGCCAGCCCTCGCAAGCCAGCGCAGTGTCCCATGGTTGCCCGACCACCCGGTTTAACGGCGTGAATGTGATTAACACCGCCCGTAAATCCGTTTAACCGGGTCGCAACCCGCCTAATTTTTGAGGATTGATCATGACCATCTTTACTGAACAGGAAGCCAAAGCGCTACTGAAAAAGGTCTTGGCTTACTCCAAGGCTGACGAGTGTGAATGCGGACTAGAGGGCTCGGTTGAGGGCAATATCCGCTACGCCCGAAACACGGTTTCGACCGCAGGGGAAGTGAGCGACGTTACCCTGGCAGTGCAGTCGTCCTTTGGTAAGCGCACCGGTACTGCCACCATCAACGAGTTTGACGATGCCTCCCTAGAAAAGGTCGTGCGCCGCTCTGAGGAACTGGCGCGCTTGGCACCAGAGAACCCCGAGTACATGCCACTGATGGGGCCCGCTAGCTACGACTCGGTCAATGCCTGGGTCGATAGCACCGCGGCAGTGACCCCCGCCGATCGGGCTGCCATGGCCGAGGCCAGCATTGCGCCATCACGGGAAGCCAAAACCGTCGCCGCGGGCTTTTTGCGAGATAGCAAAGGTTTCTTTGCCATGGCGAATAATAAGGGCATGTTTGCCTATCACCGGGCCACCAACACCGACTTCACCATTACGGTGCGTACCGAAGATGGTCGCGGCTCCGGCTGGGCATCGCGGGATTACAACGATACCCGCAAGATGAACACAGGGGCTGCTACCGCTATCGCCCTGAAGAAAGCCAAGGCCTCGGTAGATGCCCGGGAAATGGAGCCCGGCCGCTATACGGTTATTCTCGAGCCCGCAGCGTCCGCCACCCTAATTCAGAACATGGCTCGCGCTATGGATCAGCGCTCTGCGGACGAGGGTCGCAGTTTTTTAAGTGCAAAACCCAAGCCGGGGGAGACACCCGCCGAGGACGCCCCCACCAATCGCATTGGTGAAAAGCTGTTCGATGAGCGTGTCACGCTCTGGAGCGATCCGTTACACCCCGATGTGCCCACGCCAGCGTTTTCCTCCGACGGTGTGCCGGTATCGAAGACCGTGTGGATCGATAAAGGGGTGGTAAAAACCCTGCCCAATAGCCGTTACTGGGCCCAGAAGACCGGTGTACCCCATGTGCCCACCGCATACTCGGGGGGTGGATTATTCGGTGGCGGTGTGCAGGTGATCATGGCCGGCGGCGATGCCAGTTTAGAAGACATGATTGCGGGAACGCGCCGCGGTGTGCTGGTCACCCGTACGTGGTACATCCGATCACTCGATCCTCAAACACTGCTTTACACGGGTTTGACCCGCGACGGTACGTTCTACATCGAAGACGGCGAGATCAAATACCCCATCAAAAACTTCCGCTTCAACGAATCACCCATTGTTATGTTGAATAACATTGAGGAGTTGGGTGTGCCGCAGCGCATCAATGGGTCACTGATACCGCCCATGAAGATCCGGGATTTCACCTTCTCGAGTCTGTCAGACGCTGTGTGAGGACCCTGTAATTTTTGATGTCACCAAGACGTCGTTAGAGCCAGCAGCCATCACGCCCACGCTCTCGCGGCGTGGTCTGTTGCGTCTGCTGATGGCAGGGGCGGCATTGTCGGCGATGGCTGGACCGGCTCGGGGGCGTACCCTCGAGCCTGCGCTTGCGTCAGCGGGGGACTTTGATTTCCACTTTACTCGGCTGCAATACGAGTCCGGTGATTGGAATGTTGATGAGCGGGCGCCATCCAATGTGTTGAATGCCCTTATTGAGTACACCACCTTGCGGGTCGACCCAACAGAGCGGGTAGTGGCACTCGCCGACCCGGCAATGCTCAACGCGCCGTTTTGCTACTTGGCCGGCCGTAGGCTTCTGCGCTTCAACCATGCCGAGCGCGATCACTTTAAGCGCTACGTGCAGCAGGGCGGTTTTGTGCTGGTGGACGACTGTAATCACGATATTGACGGTCTGTTCGCTACCAGCTTCGAGGCTCAGATGGCGGAACTCTTTGGTCCCGATGCCCTTCAGACTATCCCCGATGATCATCCCATTTACCGCAGCTTTTTTGAATTCGACGGACCCCCTAGAACCAGTCAAGAACTGAATGGTTGGGGTGATGGCTTGGTACACGAGTACCTGAAAGCCATTGTGGTCGATGGTCGTATTGCCGTTCTCTACAGCAACAAAGATTACGGCTGCGAGTGGGATTACGATTTTCGTAATAAGCGGTTCATGGTGACCGACAACACCCGCTTTGCCGTCAATATCGTGGTTTACGCCATGACCCGCTAACGAGGTAGTTATGTCCCATCAACCCTTATCTGAAACCGATATTAGCCAACTGCTCGAGAAGCTAAGTGGGGTGCAAGAGGCCATTGCCACCACTATTGTGGGGCAGCGTCAGGTGGTGCAAGAGTTGTTGGTGAGCTTGTTAGCCGGTGGTCATTGCATTCTTGAAGGCGTGCCAGGCCTGGCCAAAACCTTAATGGTCAGCACCTTGGCCAAGACCCTGCGGGTGGAATTCAAACGGGTGCAATTTACCCCCGATTTGATGCCCAGTGATTTAATCGGTACCGAAATTTTGGAAGAGGATCACGGCACCGGTAAGCGTATCTTTACCTTCCAGAAAGGCCCCATTTTTACCCAGCTACTGCTGGCCGATGAGATTAACCGAACCCCACCGAAGACCCAGGCAGCGCTGCTAGAAGCTATGCAGGAGCGCGCGGTCAGTTATGGTGGACAGCGTTATGAGCTGGCAGCGCCTTTTTTTGTATTAGCCACCCAGAACCCGGTTGAACAGGCGGGCACCTATGCACTACCCGAGGCGCAGTTAGACCGTTTCCTTCTTTTTGTCAGGGTGGATTATCCCTCTGCCGAGGAGGAGCGTGCCATTCTGAGCCGCACAACCGGCAGTGCCAGCCCATCGGTTGCTCCGGTACTGGGCGCCGATGATGTCATTGCACTGCAGCAACTGGTGCGCGACGTCGATATCAGCGACCCACTGCTGCACTATGTGACCGATGTGGTGCGGGCAACCCGCCCCGAAAACCGAAGCCACGCCCAGGTTGAACGCTATGTCCGTTGGGGTGCAGGCCCCCGAGCGGGGCAAGCGGTTATTCTGTGCGCGAAAGCCCTGGCGTTATTAAACGGTCGCTTTGCGGTCACCCTTGATGATATTCAGGCGATTGCGGCGCCGGCATTACGTCACCGCATTTTGCTGAATTTTGAAGCTGAAGCCGACGGTATTAGCAGTGACGATATTGTGGCTGGTTTGCTTGCCAGCTTGTCCGTCGCCACACCTTCGCTGTCATAACGACGCGCATCAGCCATGGTGCAGTTTGTCAGTCCACGAGCTATCGCCAGTGTCAGTGACATGGCACTGCTGGCTCGCTCGGTGGCCACCGGTTATTTGCAGGGTATTCAGCACAGTGTTCATCGCGGTGTCGGCATCGAATTTAGCCAGTATCGCAGTTACGAGCCCGGCGATCCGGTGGGGCGAATCGATTGGCGCTTATACGCCCGCAGTGACCGGTACTTTGTGCGCGAAGCCGAACGGGACAGTCAAACAACCCTGTGGCTCGTGCTCGATGCCAGTCAATCCATGGCGATGCGTAGCTCACAGGGCACGCTAACGAAGTTTGATTTTGGTCGTTACGTCGTGGCGACCCTGGCCTATGTTGCGCAAATGCAAGACGACAACGTGGGTTTGTGGATCATCAATGACAGCGCACCTTGTGTTATTCCGCCCGCAACGGGTATCAAGCAATGGCATCGTATTCTGCACGCCCTCGAGGGGGTTGCCGCATCGGGTGTATTCCCATCCCCTGAGCGCTTTAGTACGCAGCTATCCCGTGTGCAGAGGGCGGGGCTTACGCTGGTGGTCACCGATTTGTATGAGCACGCCGAGGAGCAGCGGCAATTACTGCGACGCAGTGCCACTCGCCACAATGATGTGACTGCCCTGCGGTTAGCCTGTGCCGATGAGTTGCAGTTTCCCTACAAGGGCGCGGTACGATTTCAAGATTTAGAGACCGGTGAACAGGTATTGGTAAGTAGCCGGGCGGCACGTGCTCACTACCTGGCGCAGCGGGAGGCGTGGCTACAAAGTACCCGGCAGCAACTGCGCCAGCGGGGCATCCCTGTAACCGATATCAATATTGATGAGCCTATAGAGCTGGCCTTGGCCTCGGTGTTGCGCTCGCGCCAAAGGAGCATTGGCGGTCCATGAGTTGGGGTTTAGTGAATCCTTGGGCGCTGCTTGCGTTGGGTGCCTTGGCCTTGCCCCTGGCGATTCATCTCTTGAATCGTCACCGGGGTCAGCGGGTGTGGGTGGGCAATATTGCACTCTATCGTCAACCACGGCGCCAGCGACTGCTCGCCCTGCGCTTGTATCAGCCCGGTTTACTAGCTTTACGCTTGCTAGTGCTAAGTCTGCTGGGTTTACTATTGGCGGGTCTGACACTCACTTACACGGGTGTCTTATCGGGTGCCGTGGCGTATGTGACACCTAGCTGGTGGCAACTGGCCGACGAGGACACCAAGAACGATTTGTTGGCGGCGCAAGATAGGGTGTTTTTTTTGGTGCCGGGCTTTCCCGAGGTGACCCGCGCTGATGCACCCATGCCAGAGCCAAGCAGCGATGTGTGCAGTTTATTGCTCGAGCGAACTGCTGAGCAGCGCCACCCCGATACCTTAACGGTCTATGGGGTTAACAGGGCAGGGCAGTTGCCCCCCAAATTGTGTCCTCTGGGCGAGGCCATTAGCTGGCACTGGCTATCAGCTACAACCGAAAGCACTGCACAGCCTGTGATCGACGTGGCTGTGTTCTACCACCCGCAACGGGCCAATGATGCCTATGCCTTTGAGGCAGCCCTGTTACTCATCGATGAGTTGCGCGGGGTCAGTATTCGGACAACCCTGCAACCGGTGGCGGTTGGCACTGATGCTGCCACCGATGCGGTTGACCCAGTTACTGACACACCGGCGTTGACAACAGCGCAGATGGCCGAGCAACCCCCCCATCGCCGTGTTGTTGTGGGTATTGGGGTGCCAATCGCCGATAGCAACGCCGACGTAGTAATCACAGACCGGTTACCGAGCACGCTACTCAATCCAGCCGACGCCACGGCGGCCCCTGAACGGCCAAGGATTATCGCACTTGATCGACAGAGCCTCGCTGACTCTGACTTTCCCGATCGCTTGTTATTTTGGTTGTTAGGGGCGCAAGAGTGGCAGAGGGGCTTTATGCAGGCACCCGTTGCCCCTGAAAGGGTGTTGGCACTGTCGCCGCCGGCACTGTCGCCCCCAGCGCAACCCATGACACCTTGGTTGGCTCTGTTAGTGGCACTACTGCTGCTAATCGAGCGGTTGTGGAGTGAGTGGTACTCGGGTGGTAAGCGGCAATGAGCCTCAACAACACCTCGCCTAATCCTGTGCTTATGGGGAATGATTCAGCCCATAACCGCTACCATCAACCGGTGTCGCTGGCGTCGCTGCTCGCCCAGCTCAAAAAACGCCTATGGGTTCAGGCAGCCCTGGGTAGCTTGAGTGTGGGCTTGGTAGTGCTGGCCCTTAGTACTCAGGTGATGGGTCATCCCATGCCGATACTGGGTCTCGGCTCAGTGCTTCTCACCTTGGGGTTTCACGCTATTCGCTATCGTCCCCTGCGCTGGACCACGGCCACCTTTGCCCAGTATCTGAATCGACGGATACCCGCCCTGGAAGAGAGCGCCGGCCTGTGGTTGCTGCCGGAGTCATCCCTCACAACACTGCAGCGCCTTCAGCGCAGACGTGTGGCAGCGATATGGGACGAACTCGAGCAATCATCTCAGGGGTGGCTACCACCTGTTAACGTACGCGAGCCCCTGGGTGTTCTTGCTGTCGGGCTGGTATTGGCAGGGACTTATGCGCTGTTGGCCTTAGACTCTAAACCCTCAGACGGTGTTTTGGCTGCCCTAGATAAACCCGTCGCTCAGGACCAGGCCTTGGCCAGCCCATCGTTATTGCGTATCCACGTTGAGCCTCCCGTCTATACTCACTTGCCCGCTTTCACGGTTACCGAGGCCGATGTCACCGTGCCCGAGGGCGCCACCTTGCGTTGGTTCTACCGTGGCGATCAGCTCAGCAACTGGCAGTTGGTACTTAGCGATGCAGCTCGACGCGATCGCCGGTTCAAGCTGCAGCAAGCAGCAAACAAGCAAGACGCCGGTGCCAGTATGGCTGGCCATAATGCAAACAGTGAAGCGGGCGCGTCGGCTGTTGCAAGTGTCGATGCCACGTCTTTGTATTACTTGGCGCCCAGCGTTGGATCGGGTAACGACGACTACAGCCCTACCGTTCACAGTATCAGGGTGACTTTAGATCAACCACCGAGGATCCGCGTGGTAACCCCCAGCAACACGCGGGTTGAGTTTGCTAAGAATGCTGAACCTCTATTTGATTACGCTGTCACCATCGCCGATGACTATGGCGTCACCGAGGTTGAGATAAGGGCATCCATCGCTAAGGGCTCGGGGGAAGGGGTGAAATTTCGTGATGCCCGCTTTGTATTCGAGCACAGTCGAGCCATCGATGAGGGCGTCCTTTACGAGCAGCACTGGGACCTGCGCGATCTGGGTATGACCCCCGGCGACGAGCTGTATCTTTTCACCCGCGCTTACGACAACCATCCTGAAGAGCCACACACGAGTCGCTCGGACACCGTCGTTGTGCGCTGGTTGGACGAGATACCGGAGATCGTCGGTGAAGACGGATTGGCGATTTCTGTGATGCCCGAATATTTTAAGAGTCAGCGCCAGATCATTATCGAGACCGAGCAACTGTTAGCGGACAAACCGAATCTCAGTCCCCAGGTATTTGTTGCAACCTCACGCGCTTTGGGGGTTGATCAGGGGGCGCTGAAGGAGCGTTATGGCCAATATGTGGGCGATGAGTTTGGTGAGAGCGAAGCGCCCCAGGGACTGATTGATGGCCCCGTTACCGCTAGTGGCTCAAATAATGACGGTAACCCCAGTGGCGATCACGATGACCATGACGGACACGATCATGGAGCCGATGATGGCCATGATCACGGGGTGGGCACTAGCGCCGGCGATGACGGTTTATTTGCCAAGGGCGAGGCGCTCATGGCTCGATTTGGCCACGACCACGGTGCTGCGGATATTGGGCCTATTAGTCGACAAAGTCCCGTGGGATTGATGAAACGCGCACTGGCCAATATGTGGGACGCTGAGTTACATCTTCGCCTGGGTGATCCACAAACCGCATTACCTTTCGAGCGCGAGGCCCTGCGCTATTTCGATTTGGCACGCAAGGCTCAGCGTATTTACACCCAGCGCTTAGGCTTCGAGCCACCGCCCATCAGTGAAGATCGACGGCTCACCGGTGACCTCACCGATGTGCAATCGAAAGTACGTGCCCAGCAGGCAACCCCCGATAGCAACACCAAGGCGGTGCTGGCAAATACGTATCGTTGGCTCCTGTCGACGCCTGATAATCGGGTTTTTTCAACCTCGGAGTTGGCGCTGTTGGAATCTGCTACTGCGGTGCTCACCGACGAGGCAGAGGCGCGCCCGGGTTTTATTCGCGCAGCGGCATTGCTCACCCAGTTAGTTCGGCGGGGTCGCATGGATTTCGGCGACTGCAGTGATTGTCGGCAGGTATTACAGCAGACCCTGTGGTCCGCATTGCCTCCGCTGGTGGTTCCTGCCGGACAAGCCCTTAGGTCACAGCCCAACAGCCTCGCCGAGCGTTATCAGGCGCGGTTGCAGCAACTGCGACAGGGGGCGAAGTAATGACCCCTGTGGTGTCACTGTCCTTCGGTACTGTGCACTGGTCATTGTCCACTGTAGCCCTTGCGGCCTCGGTGATATGGGTGTTGGGTCAACTGCTGGTGATGGCTATGGCATGGTCCCGGCGACGCCACTGCAGTGTCTGGCGGCGCTGGTGGGTGTTGGGGCTCAATACCTGGGTAACCGGTGTGGTGCTGCTGTTGATTGCGCCGCCTCAGTTGCCCGATCCCCATGTCGGGTCGGTGACATTGATCACCGAAGGCGCGACCGATTTACCCGCAGACAACACAGGCTATCGCTTGGCGGGTGTTTCGCTGGAAGCGGCAGAGACGCTGCCGCTGTTACACACACCGGGCCAAATGCTGCTGCGACAACCGGGTACGAGCCAAGTACAACTGGTGGGGCACGGATTATCAGCGGCCGACTGGGCAACCCTGCCGAGTGATCTCACCCTACAGTGGACGCCACCCGAGCTCCATGGATTAACAGACCTTGAGTGGCCAACGGTTCTCACCGTGGGTGATGAGCTTCGGGTTAGCGGTCTTCTGCGATGGGATGGCGGCCAAAGCCCTTTAAACCTGTCCTTAATCGATGTGTCGGGTCGCAGTGTCGATACTCAAACCGTGCTTCCCGGTGAGCGCTTTTCTTTGCAAGCACTGCCACCGGTGGTGGGTCCCGTCGAGTACGCTGTGCAGGTATTAAAGGATGACGTACTTCTTAACAGCGAACCTATTGCGAGTTTTGTGAGGGCATCAGAGCCACCGAGGATCATGATCTGGCAGTCGGCACCATCCTTCGACACCCAGCAATTAAGCCGTTGGGCCACCGATACGGGTGCGCAGTTGCTGGTACGCACGCAGATAAGTCGCGATCGTTTTTTAAGCCAGCGCATCAATCTGTCGGGGGATATTGCTATTTCGTTGGCCCCATCGTTGTTGGCCACCGTCGATATGATGGTACTCGATGGTCGACAGTGGCTGGCCTTGGGCAGTGCCGATCGCTCGAGTTTATTGACGGCAGTGTCCGAGGGGTTGGGCTTACTTGTGCTCATGGACGCCGCATTGGGTCAGGCCATGGTGAATGACCCAAGCATTGGGGATGTTTTTGGTGTTGCGCTGAGCCCCGATGTAGAGAGCCCCGATGCAGAGAGCCCCGATATAAAGAGTCCCGATATAAAGAGTCCCGATAATGCAGCCATTGAGCGCTCACCTTTACAGCGTGGTCAGCTCGTTACCTCCACGCCGCTCCCCCCGGTTCCCGTGTCACCGTGGTCCATGACATTAACAGGCGGCGCGCAAACCCTTACCATCGATGACCGTGGTGAGGTACTGGAAGCCTGGCGACAACAGGGTTTGGGCCGGGTTGCGGTTAGTCGGCTGCGCGATCGCTTCCGCTGGGCTACATCGGGTGCCGAAACCGCCTTCAGTCGCTATTGGTCAAACCTATTGGCGACGGTGGCGCGGCCATCAGTGACCGCTCGTTTACAGCCCTTAAGCACACCGACCGATCTACGACCTTTTGAGCGCCTGCAGATTTGCGCCGATAACCCGAAACAGCAGCCATTGAGCGTCAACTTTGCGGCCTTATCACTGTCATCGACGTCGTCATCATCCTCTGTGCCATCGGCTCCCGTACCATTGATAGCACCCACCACTGGCGGCAGCGTCGCCTGTGGTTTTTTGTGGACCGCCGAGAGTGGTTGGCATGCGCTTACCCTGCTCGATGGCGAGGGCAGTGCTATCGAGCAGCTTAATGTACGGGTGTGGGGAGGCGATGAGCATCAGCCAGATCGTTTCGCCCGTCGACAGCGGGCAACCAGGGAAGCAATACAGCGTTCCCAGTCCATTAGTCAGCAGCGCAAGGGGGATGAGTTTGCCCCCATTAACCCATGGTGGCTCTGGGGTGCTCTCCTTGCGGGCATCGTACCCCTGTGGCTTGAGCGACGTCTGCTGTCAGGCCGCCAATCGGATGCCAATGTAAGCTAGGGTGAAGTCAACGAGGGCAAAAATACCCAGCAAACTCCACCAACGCAGCGCTTCGCTGGGCCGTTTGTCGGCAGGGATGTTGTCCGCAAACATGGCCCGATGATTCAGGATGGCAAACACGGGTGCGGTAAGGAACGACACCGTGGTCGCAATGTCGAGCAGTAATTTGAATGAGTGGGCGAACAAGCCAAGAATAAGCCCTGCACCGACAAACAACACCGCCATCCACGTCCAGTAAAGCGGGTGACGAATACGCGACAGCGTGTCGCCCACGTCGGTTTCGGGGGAGCGCAGAATGAGCATGACACCCGCCATTGAGCGCGGCCAGGCATCGATGGCCGTAAGGGTCGTGGTGAAAATAACCGCCATGGCCGATGCTCCCACTAATGTCGCTACCGTATCACCCAGGGTATCCCGGTAAATGGCAATCAACTGGGCGGCAAAGCCAGCGGCACTCGATTCAAATTCGATACCTGCCTTGTGCATAACCCCCGCGCCCATGATGACAAAGCAAATGGCCAGGATGGCGGTGCCGACAAAACCGACGTTGAAATCAAGGGCTGCCTCGCGTGTCGTCGGCTGGTGATTATCGGTGTGGGCTTTCGCTTGACTCCAAAGGGATTGCCAAACCGACGTATCGAGGGGCGCGGGCATCCACCCCACCAGGGCGGCAATAAAAATAATAGTGGGAAGGCTGAACTCAGAGGGCCAGAAATCACCGAGACCACCGAACTCCAACTCGGGCGCTACCGCAATGGTAGTGATTAGCGTGCTGATGGTCAGAAATGACAGCAGTACTTTCACGATGGCATCGAGGGCGCGGTACTCACCCAAGTATAAGATGGCGGCAACCGCAGCCCACACCACCAACACCAGTGTGAAACTATCGGTCTCTAGGCCGAAGGTCACCTTGGCGAGTCCAGCGGTGGTAATCGAGATGGCGGCGCAGCCAGCGAACATGGTGAGCAGTGTCGACACAATAAACATGCCGATGGCCACCGGGCCCTGTTGGCGGTACGCCACAATGAGATTGGTGCCGGACGCGGCAGCGTACTGGTTGCCAAATCGGAATGCCGGATACTTGGCCAAATTGGCCAGTATGATAAAGGCGATCAATGCCAAGCCATACATGCCCCCGGCGCGGGTGGACTGGATGAGGTGTGAGACCCCGACTGCGGCCCCCGCAAACAAAATCCCAGGTCCCAGTATTTGAAGTAGGCTTCTTGATTGGCCCTCTGACATCGTCTCACTCACTTATTCCGTTTGTTATTCGAACATGCCAGCTTGGCTGGCGATGGGCAAACATTTTAAACCGAAAATATCTTGAAATTCCCGGTGGTGGCAGCTGTAATCGGTATACCCTTACTGACAATTCCAATGACTCAAGAGGTGCACCATGGCCCGTTTACACTCGCTCCCCCGCAAAATCAGCAGCGCCCTTGCGCTGACAGTTGTCTCGCTGACCGCAACGGCCCAGTCAAACTGGGGTGTGTCAAACCCGGGTGATGAGCTGGGTAATGCTCGTGCCTTGGGCCCCGCTACTTGGGCCCGTTGCGCCGAGTATCTGGCCGCCCCGGGTGCCCAGGCCTACGAGCTGTCCCATGTGCGCAGCAACACCATGCCCGCATCACCGTTTGGGGTGCCTCTGGAATACAGTTTCCGCGGCACCGTGGGTTTACCCGGCACATTGCATGCGTTTAACGGTGAGAGTGTGACTGGCGAGCACGCGGCTCAAGGCACGCAAATGGACGCGCTGGGCCACTTCGGTGTGTTGCCCGAGCCGTGGTCAGGGGAGGGGGACTTCCCCGCCGATCAGGTGCAGTACTTCGGCGGTTTTAGTCAGGATGAGGTGAAGCCCTCGGCTGAATCGCCACTCTTGAAACTGGGTGTCGACAAAGTACCGCCTATTATTACCTCGGGTTTGCTGCTCGATGCCAAGGCGTATTTGGGTGAAGGCAAGCGTTTGGAGCCCGGTGTGCGCATTACCAAAGCGGATATCGACGGCATGATGGCCGCTCAAGGCTTGGATGACCGGGGCATTTTGCCTGGCGATGTGTTGTTCATTAACACCGGCTGGGGCGAAAAATGGACCGATCCCATGACCGACGCCGAGTACTACGGTATGGGACCAGGCTTGGGCTATGACGCGGTGCAGTGGTTGGGCACGCAAGGGGTGGTGCTGATATCTTTGGATAACCCCTTCACCGACCCGGTCTTGCGTGGCCAGTTACAGGGTAAAGCGGGTCCCGCCGAGGGCACACCCGCGGGATTGCCCTTTGCTATCCATCATCACAATTTGTCCCAATCGGGGGTTCTGCAAATTCAAAACAGTCGTCTTGAAGAGGTAGCCGCCGACGGCGTCTACGAGTTTTGCGCCATGATCATGCCACTGCGTATCGCGGGTGGTTCAGGTTCCCCCGTGCGTCCTGTGGCTATTGGTGTACCCACCCGTTAAGTTTTATGTCATTAGAAATGGGGGTTGCCAGTCTGGTTGCGTGGTTTGTATGCGCTGAGTTCTCCACCTTTAGAGAGAAAACACAATAACGATTGGACGGTCTTCTGGTATCGATTAGACGGAGCTATAATAACGAATAGCCGACAACAAAGTTCCGTTTAGCCGGAGGTCCTCCTATGTTTCCCCGGTACTCCAAGCGCCATGTTATGGAGGCGATGAGCGACACGCCCGTCGTCTTCATTATGGGACCTCGTCAGGTTGGTAAAACCACTTTGGTAAAGACCTTGATGGCTGACATGGGTTCTGAGCAATGGACTTACATCACATTAGATGACCAATCCCAGTTTGAGATTGCCCAAGCCGACCCGGTGGGCTTTATTCGAAACCTGCCAGCCACGCGCATTGCCCTCGATGAGGTCCAACGGCTGCCAGAGTTGTTTGTTTCCATCAAACAGGCGGTGGACGAGCACCGCTCTCCGGGCCGTTTTTTACTGACGGGTTCCGCCAACGCTTTGCTACTGCCAAGACTCTCCGACTCGTTGGCGGGCCGCATGGAATCGGTGCGCTTGATGACACTCTCTGAGTGTGAGATCCAAGGGCGGCAAGCGGCATTTCTATCTAAGCTATTGAATCAGGAAGCACCTTCAGCTCAATCCATCCGCATTAGAGAGCACATCCTGGACCGATTGGTCACCGGTTGTTTTCCTGAACCGCTACAGCGTGTCAGTGAACGACGCCGCCAAGCGTGGCATCGGCAATATCTAAATACTCTGGTACAACGCGACATTCGCGATTTGGGCCACATCGATCATCCGGATTTAATGATCAAATTGCTAAGTCTCACAGCTTTTTACGCAGGTAAGCTGGTCAATCTCACCGAATTGGGAGGCAAACTGGGGCTGGATCGGCTAACTATCAAAAAATATATGGCTCTGCTGGAGCAGCTGTTTCTGGTGGGGCAATTACCAGCATGGCATTCCAACGAATATAAGCGGCTGGTGAAGACGCCTAAACTGCATTCCATCGATACCGGTTTGATGTGCGCTGTGCGCGGCCTTAATCGTGACCGACTGCTCAAACAGCCGGCGGATTTTGGTTTGTTGTTGGAATCCTTCGTTTATAACGAATTATGCAAGCAAGCGGTTTGGCTAGATGAACCGTTGCGTTTTTACCACTACCGAGACAAAGACAAAGTGGAAGTTGATGTAATTATCGAGAACGCGGTCGGTGATTGCTTTGCTGTCGAAATAAAGGCAGCGTCGACCTTGAGCGAAAAGGATTTCATCGGGCTGAAACGTTTTCAATCCGTGGCCGGCGACCGTTTCAAGATCGGCGTTTTGCTGTATGACGGGGATCACACAACAGCCTTTGGAGACAACCTTTACGCTGTACCCGTTGGGGCGCTATGGTCATGACCACGTTTACTCGGCACGTTGCCATCTAAGCCCTTGCCAGGCCCTTAGAACGCAGGAATATCGGTCTGGCTACGTCCGAGAATGAGCGCATGGATGTCGTGGGTACCTTCGTAGGTATTCACGACCTCTAGGTTCATCATGTGGCGCATGACGGGGTAGTCGTCCGAAATACCGTTACCCCCCAACATATCCCTCGCTTTGCGCGCAATATCGAGGGCTTTGCCGCAGGAATTACGCTTAATGAGGCTGATAAGGTCTGGCGATACGGCACCCGCCGATAGCATTTGGCCCGCACGCAAACAGCCCTGTAGGGCAATACCAATTTCGGTTTGCATGTCTGCTAGTTTCAGTTGAATGAGCTGATTGGCAGCCAGGGGACGTCCAAACTGTTGGCGATCGAGGGTGTATTGGCGCGCAGTGTGCCAACAGGTCTCGGCAGCGCCCATCACTCCCCAGGCAATTCCGTAACGGGCATTGTTCAGGCAGCCGAATGGTCCCTTCAAACCGCTGACATTGGGTAGTAGGTTTTCTTCGGGCACAAACACATCATCCATCACAATTTCACCGGTGGTCGATGCGCGCAGCGCAAGCTTACCCTCAATTTTTGGCGCGCTGAGCCCGGGCATGCCTTTTTCTAGAATGAAACCCCGAATGACGTTGTCATCGGTTTTTGCCCATACCACGAAGACATCAGCGAAGGGGCTGTTGGATATCCACATTTTGGCACCGGTTAGGCGGTAGCCGCCGTCGGTACTGCGGGCGCGGGTTACCATGCCGCCGGGGTCAGAGCCGTGATCGGGCTCGGTTAAACCAAAGCAACCGATCCACTCGCCGGTGGCTAGCTTGGGCAGATATTTTTCGCGCTGCTGCTCGCTACCGTAGGCATAAATGGGGTACATCACGAGTGATGACTGCACGCTAAGCATCGATCGATAGCCGGAATCAACGCGCTCAACCTCGCGGGCTACCAAACCGTAGGAGACATAATCGACGCCGGGACAACCGTAGCCATCGATGGTGGAACCCAACAAGCCGAGCTCGCCCATCTCTTTGAAAATAGCGATATCGGTGTGCTCGTTGCGGAAGGCTTCTTTAACGCGCGGCAGCAGTTTGGTTTCGGCATACTGGCGAGCGCTGTCGCGAACCATACGCTGTTCCTCGGTGAGCTGCGCATCTAGCTCGAACGGATCGGCCCAATCGAGTTTGGTCCAGCGTGTTTGTCCTGCCATGGTGATCTTCTCCCTGTGTCAGCCGCCGCCGTCGGCGTTAGCGTGTCGACAAATACTTTAAGTCTAAAATGTTAGTGTAGCCGATACCGGTAAACTGGCAAAGTGGGTGGGTTAACTAAACTCCCCATAAGGGTGGGGCGCATATCTGTTAGGCACACAGGTGCATTGCACCCAAGTAACGAAAGCAACCAGCAAAAAAACCGATGGTATTTCCAGTCTCAAGAACTCAGACAATGCTTCAAGACTTCTTGCGCCGTAAGGCATTGCCCGTGTCTGGGTCGTCCTACACCTTCACTTATATGACCCTCAAAACTATTTTGTCCCCAGACGTAGGCTTATGGAGCCAGATTGGCGAGTGGGGACTAGGTTAATCGCGGACGCTATCGATGATTGTAGCCTCGTGCTTAGGTTGCTAGCATTGCTATCGTTTTTTATCAATAAACAGGAAGACAATATGGCAAATCTTGTGGTTAGAAACTTGGATCAACGCATTGTCGATGCTCTCAAGCAACGTGCGGCACAACATGGTCGAAGTGCGGAGGCAGAGCACCGGGTCTTGCTCGAAACGCTATTACTAAAGCCCAAGGGGAAGAGCTTCGCGGAAATACTTAAGTCCATGCCCAACGTCGGAACGGATGAGGATTTCCGACGGGTAGAGGATGAAGTTGGTATCGACCGTGTATTTAGTTGATACCAACGTCATCAGCGAGGTACGGAAAAAGTCAAAGGCGAATAAAGGAGTGCTGTCATTCTTCAAGCGGGTTATAGAAGAGAACGCACAAGTATTCATTTCGGTTGTCACCGTCGGTGAACTGCGTCGGGGTGTCGAGTTGGTGCGTTACAGAGGTGATATACGTCAAGCGAATCAGCTAGAGAAATGGCTAGACGCCCTGCTAGCAGAGCATCAGGATCATATCCTCGACATTAATCACGACATTGCCCAACTCTGGGGTCGATTGCGTGTACCGCATCCGGAAAACGCTTTGGACAAGCAAATCGCCGCTACGGCATTGGTCTACGAATTAACGGTCGTCACCCGTAACCATAAGGATTTCGTGCAATCAGGGGTGCGTGTACTTGACCCCTTTACAGCCAGAAACGGGCCAAGGTAGTGGTCTAGTGGTTGCAACTTGCACCGAAATCGAGCGCGGGTAAGTATGATCCTAAGAATCGGAATCGTCGTTGTTTGTTCCTTCGCCGCAATAGCCTGTTACTCGTTTGGCGTTCCAGTTGGAGGTGTCGTTTTCATCGCCCTAGGAATGATGTTTGAGGGTCTCTTTTGGTCCGGCATTTTTTGGCGGAGAAAACGTAATTTCCCCTTCAAGCGAACCACTCGCTGATGGAATTTTCGGCCATTTGAACTGATAGGCACGGTGTGGAGCCCGCCCACAGGCCCCACACCCTACATGGCAAGGACTTAGTGCGCCTTTACGTCCCGCAGCTTGCCGCCACTGGCCGCCAAGTCCAGTAGCAGTTGCGAGGGCTGCCAGTTTTCGGCAGACAAGGTTTCTGCAAACTCATTGATGCGCGCGACTACCTCGGCGATACCCCGTGCTTCAGCATTGTGCATTGGACCACCCTTGAAGCGGGGGAACCCATAGCCATAGATGTATACAACGTCGATGTCGCTGGCCCGCTGAGCGATGCCTTCTTCAAGAATACGCGCACCCTCGTTCGCCAGTGCTAATGTCAGTCGATCAACGATCTCTTCATCACTAATCGCGCGACGGGTAATACCTAACTCGGCACTGGTCGCTTCGACGATAGCCATAACGTCCGGGTCATCGAGTCGTGCACGGGTCTCTGGGTCGTAACGGTAATAGCCTGCGCCACTCTTTTGGCCCAGGCGACCGGCCTCTACCAACCGGTCGGCGACCAGATAGCTGGCGGGGTTACCTTTCTCGGCGTCACTCAGTTGCTCGCGGGCCTTGTAGCCAATATCCAGACCGGCTAGGTCACCAACCGCCAGTGGCCCCATGGCCATGCCCCAACGCTCCATGGCACCGTCGATTTGTGCAGGGGTAGCCCCTTCAATGAGACACAAAGACGTTTCGCGGAAGTAGGGCTGCAGCATACGGTTGCCAATGAAACCGTAGCAAACACCGGCCAACACCGGGGTTTTGCCAATGGTCTTCGCCACGGCCATGGCTGTGGCGATCACGGTGTCATTACTTTTCTCACCGCGTACCACCTCAAGCAAGCGCATCACGTTGGCTGGGGAGAAAAAGTGCATGCCCAAGACCCATTCGGGCCGTTGTGTGACTGCGGCAATGGCGTTGACGTCTTGATAAGAGGTGTTGGTAGCCAGAATAGCGCCGTCTTTGCAGATACCATCGAGTGTGCGGAATACATCCTGTTTAATCGCAAGGTTCTCAAAGACCGCCTCGATTACCAGGTCGGCATCGGCCAGGGCTTGATAGTCAGTGGCAGGGGTTATGTTCCCCATAATGGCACTGACCTGATCGTCCGTGAGTCGTCCCCGCTTCACACTGATGGCATAGTTTTTTTCGATACGTGCGATGCCCTGTGCCACCGCGTCCTCGTCGCGATCGAGCAAGGTGACGTGCATACCCGCTTGGGCAAAACACATGGCGATACCGCCGCCCATAGTGCCAGCACCAATGATGCCCACCTTTTGGATAGTAACTTTGGGTGTGTTGCGATCGAGACCATCGACTTTTGCGGCTTCTCGCTCGGCGAAGAACATATGCTGCATGGCCGCCGCCTGAGGGTTACTCATGCACTCTATAAATAGCTCTCGCTCACGCTTTAGTCCTGCTTTGAAATCAAGCTCAGCTGCCGCCACAATGCAGTCGAGTGCCCGCTGGGGCGCGAATTCTCCGCGGGTTTTCTTGTTAAGTGCCTGCCGTGTGGTCTCGATTAATTGACGATCGTCATCGCTGAGGGTGAAGGTCTCATCGCAGGCCTTGCGCTGGGGCGCACCACTGGCCACGAGTTCTTTGGCCCAGCTAATGGCTTCCGTTAGCAAATCATCATTGACAACCCGATCGATCACAGACCACGCTAATGCTTTCGATGCCGATACAGGATCACCGCTGCCAATCATGGTGATGGCCGCTTGAGCACCCGCGACCCGTGGCAAGCGCTGGGTGCCGCCAGCCCCGGGTAGCAATCCTAGTTTGACTTCGGGTAAACCGACCTTGGCGCTGCTTAGGGCCATGCGATAGTTACAGGCCAGCGCGGTTTCAAGACCGCCACCGAGGGCGGTACCGTGAATCGCAGCTACCGTCAGCTTGGGGTGCTGTTCAAGCTGATCGAGCAAAAAGGGCAGGAAAGGTTCTTGGGGTGGTCGGCCAAATTCGGTGATGTCGGCACCGGCTATGAAGGTGCGGCCAGCGCATGCAATGACAACAGCTTCAGAGCTATCACTAGCGGCCTGTTCTAGGGCATCGACAATGCCCGCACGTACGGCCTGGGACAAGGCGTTGACCGGAGGATTGTCGATAGTGATGACACCGACGGTATCGTGTAGGGCATAGCTTACGGGTGAGGACATACCAAGTTCCTATTGTCGTTATGGGTTAATGTTGGGGCTGCCATTGTAAACCCAGCAGCGTCACAAGGTGATCTGACAACGAAAAAGCGATGGGTTCTTACAGGGGCTCAGTGGCGATTAACGAGCTAAGTGATTAAATGATCTGCCTGACGCCACGCCAGGGCGCTCAGTGTAAACGTAGGATTCACTGCACCGGAACTGGGAAATAAGCTGGGTCCGGATATGTACAGGTTCTCGGTATCGTGAACCCGGCCCCAGGGGTCGGTGACTGATGATGTTTCATCGGCTCCCATCACTGTACCGCCCATAATATGCATAGGCGCCATGGGGCCCTGCCACACGTCGGTGGCCCCGGCAGCGCGCATCAAAGCCTGTCCTTCAGTGGTGCGTTGTTGCCATCGACTTCGGGCATCGGGATGTAAATCATGGTGTGTCGCGGCAATGGGCACTCCGTCGTTATCGACACTGCTACCGAGGGTTATCCGGTTGCTAGCCAGTGGAATGTCTTCGCATACAACCGTCATATTGCCCAAGTGTTGGGCGGCTCGCTCAAGCCAAGGCTTTAATTCCGGGCCGTGAATATCGGGCCGCCCCGTGGCATAGCCCAACAAGTCATTGGGTTTGATAGCGTGGGCAATCAGCCACTGGGATGAACCCCAGCCGCCGGCGGCAGATTTATCATCGTAGTCATCGTGGCTGATCAGTTGCCCCGCTGACACCCCAAGGTGCGGCAGTGTGGGCTCATCAAACAAACCAAACACGGTGGTGGCCGGGTGTGTTGTTAAATACCGACCCAACTGATCGTGGCGATTACCTGGGGCGGGCTTGTCACCGATAGAGTTCAGCAAGATGCGCGTGCTCTGCACTGTGAACGCGGCAATGATAAAACGTTTTGCGTGCAGCCGTTGTCGGCCATCTGGGCCACTGACCACAAGCGCTTCAATGCGTTCAGGCTTATTGGGATCCCGCTCTACGCGCAGCGCTCGGGTGTTATGGCGCAACTCGACCCCCGCTTTTTGCGCCCTGGGCAACCAGGTAACCAAAGGATTGGCCAGTGCGCCGATGGGGCAGCCGGCGTCACACCAGCCATCGAATTGACAGGGCGCTCGGCCGTGGTAGCTGCTGCTATTGATTGCGAGGGGCAGCGGTGCAACGCGCTTCCCCTGTGCCTTAAAACCCTTCGCTAACACCTTACCTTGGGCAAACACGGGCAGTGGTCCCATAGGGTAGGGTGCGCCCGGTGGTCGCCAAACTTCTGCATTGGCGTCGCCACTTAATCCGACTTCAGTTTGTACTCGGTCGTAGTAGGGCCGCAGTTCGTCATAAGCAAAGGGCCAGTCGAGGCCCCGCTGATGGTCGCTGGCTATCTGAAAATCCCCCGGGTGTAAGCGCAGCCATACACCGTAATGATGCAAGGCTGAGCCGCCGGTGCCCATGCCAGCATTGAAGGCGTGGCCCACCTTGTGATCACCACTTTCTTCCACTGGGGCGCCGCTCCACTTTAAGCGACGGGCCCAAATCTGCGACGACCACAATTGATCTAATGTTCGCTCGGGACCGGCCTCAATGACCACCACCCGCTCACCGGCCTCGGCTAGTCGCGCAGCGAGTAACAGCCCGGCAGCACCGGCACCGACAATGATGGTATCGGGTGTGTTGCGTTCGTGATCGGTTGCAATCAGGGGGCTCACCATGAACGTCACCAGGAAGACGGCGGCATGATGTGTGCATGATAAGGGATACCTAGCGCTGCATAGCCGGTGTCCGTGCCCCAGGTGACGTCGAGGGCATCGGCTCGAAGCACGAATAGGGCATAGCTTGCAGGTGGTCCCTGCCAATGGGGGACGCTGTCGGTCAGCATGGCTGCAGGTAAGTCCTTAATTGCAGTGCCGTTGGCCACAGCGTGGGCGACGGCGTCGGCGATAGCACCGTAGAAGCCAGCCTGATCGGGGGGCGCTACCCCCACGTACTTCGCCAGTAACATCGAGTCAGCGCCAGCGTTTAACTGGGCATCGATGTAGGCATCAACCCCCGCCTCGGCAGCGCCGGGTACAAGAGCATCAGCCAGCGCTGCCAGCTGCGCCAGTTGCTGAGAACTGAGCACCTGGGGTGTGAATCCCAGGGCTTTGGCCTGAGCAGGTGAGGTCGTTAACCAGTCGCCTGCGATACAGAATGAGGCGCACAGGGCGCCCATCCGGAGAGTATCCCGTCGGGTGAGTTGGCCATCCCTGGCCGTTGTTGTGGTTGTTACCTTAGACACCGACGGTCGTGCCATTAAAACTCCTTGCGAATACTGAAGGCGTAGTAGCGGGGCGCTTTGTAGGCTACTTCGTTGCAGCCGCAGAGGGTTGCCAAGTCGAAGCCCTGAATGCCGGGTCGCTCATCGGTGAGGTTACGCACCGATAAGGTCGCTAGCCAGTCACTTACCTCGTAGCTGATTTGTGCATTCACCACAGTGTAGCTGGGGAATTTATCCGCATCGAAGTTACGCAGGTTGTAGTAGTACTCATCGGAGTAACTTACATCTGCCTGAACGGCCATAGTGCCACCCATGGCATCGTAGCTGTAGCGCACTAAACCCGTGGCCTGCAGTTCAGGTGCGTACGTGGGATTGACGTCCCGAGCGGGCAGCGGTGAGCCATTGCGCAGGGATACATCCTTTACTGTGGCATCAAAATAGGCAGCGCTCAGAATGATGTCTAGGCCAGCCATAGGTGTTGTTTGTATCTCGAGCTCGGCCCCGACATTGTCGGCATCCCTGTTAATAACAACACCGCCCACACCGACAAACAAGAATGCTTGGTAATCGGCGTAGTCGTAGTAGAAAGCAGTACCGTTGATACGCGTTTTGCCATCACCCAACGTGGCTTTGAAGCCCGCCTCGTAGGAGGTGAGTACTTCAGGCTCGTAGGGAAGGCCCGCATCACCGCCGGAGCCAAAGTAGGCGCCCAGAAGGGGGGCGTTGTAACTACCGGCTTTTACCCCTCGGTTAACACCCGCGTAGAGCATCAAATCGTCGGTGCTTTGGTAGGTGAACTGGAGTTTTCCCGCCCACAGATTGTCAGAGAAAGAATCTTGATAGCTGACGCCCGTTCCGGGGAAGCAAGCATCGAGCTGTCCAGAAAAGCAGGGAGACGTGTTCACAACAAAAGACGACTCCGAGGGCGCCACACCCAACACTAGGTTGAAGTCCTTCTCTTCGCGCATCGCTCGCAGGCCTGCGATAACGGTGAGCTTGTCGCTAATGTCGTATTCGTATTGACCAAAAATACTGTAAGAGTCGGTTTCTAATTGAGCGACGGTGCCCACATCAATGGGTACTCCGCCAAAGACATCGGCAAATGAGCCTTGGGGGCCTTTCAATCCGTTGTCGGACTCTGAGTCGATGTTCAAGTAGAACAAACCCGCAACCCATCGGCTGCGATCGGTTTCACCGTTTAGGCGCAGCTCTTGGGTAAAGCTGTCACCGTCGACCGCCGCGTAGTTGGCTAGTTGGTTCACCGGTGCCGAATCCACATCGATGAACAGCAACTTTTCGTAGGCTTTGTAGTCGGTAATGGCGGTAAAAGTCATGCCATCGGCCATGTCATAGATGGCGCGGAAGTTGACACCCGAATTCTCAGTGCTGCCCTGATCTGCGAAGGCGAAGTCACCAGAGAACGTGAAATCATCGCCGTCGGGGTCAATGTATCCGAAGAAGTCGGCCCCAGGTGCCAAACGGCCCTGTAGGTCGCCACCACCGTCAGGGAAGAAGCCGTCGCCATCTTGAATATCGGCACCGCCATCGAGGCCGGTATCGTTACCGTTTTGGTCGAGTAGGGCGGTTAATCGGGTTTCATTGGCGGGCGTGTCAATGACGTTAATCAACTCGGGATCGGTACTGGGATCGTTGTCGTGGTCTTGCACGATGCCTAAGGTCGATTTGCTCTGATAGGGACCGGTTGCGACTTCGCTTTCAGAGAAGTTGAAGCTTAAATCCATGTGCAATTTATCGCTGGGCTCAAAGGCAAAGCGAACGCGACCCGCGAAGGTATCATCATCACCCAAATCGGCACCGGCACCGGGGCCCGGATCACCGAGGAAGGGCAGTTGGTCATCGCTGGTGTACAGATTCTTCAGGTAAGGATCTTGTTTGGAGTAGCGAAAAGCTGCACGCGCGGCCACGGTATCGCTGAGGGGACCGCCGACGGCACCCTCAAATACCGTACGCACCGCATCGGCTGGGGTGTCAAATTGACCCACCTCGACGTCTAAATAGCCACTAACTTCATCGAAGCTCGGAGCGTTAGAAATGAAATGTACCAGTCCACCGGTCGCGTTACGGCCAAATAGCGTTCCTTGGGGACCCTTCAAAATTTCCACTCGATCAATGTCGAATACCGCAAAGGTCTGTGCCTGAGCGACGGCGATGTAGCCTTCATCTAAATACACCGCATTGGGGGCTTCGATGATGTCATTGAAGTCGTTCTGGGTGACACCGCGAATAGAGAACTGAGTATTCTGTCCAGCGAGGTTGCCAGAGATGTGTACACCCGGTGAGAAGGTGGCAATATCGAAGGACTCTGACACCCCCAGCGCATCCATCTGACGCCCTGTGAATGCCGATATCGCAATCGGCACATCTTGCAGATTCTGCTCACGTTTTTGTGCAACGACGCGCACTTCTTCCAGCACACTTTGCGCGGAGGCGGTAACAGCGGTACTGGTTAGGGTTAGCCCTGCGATGGCGAGCGCAAGGCGGGAAATGGGTGTTGAGGGGCTGATCATAGTGGGTGCTCCTGTAAGTGGGATAAGCGTTTGATCATTGTTATTGGTTTTCGTACCTCTCCTCTAGGTTGTGGGTGCATTGCCCACAACTGTCATAGTGGTGCGCGTAATCCTTTTGCCTCGAGGCGCGGCAGAACCTCTTGCCGAAAATACGGGAACTCTTTGGCATAATCCACAAACGCGAGCGTCGTGCCGGCGATGCCCGATGCGCTCAGTTGCTCGAGTTGATCGGCAATGTGATCAGGCGTACCTACCAATGGGTAGCCGCCATGACCCGCGGCGAAGCGGTCACGGAACGTGGCCAGCGCTTCTTTTGTGAACGACTGTGCATGTAAACCTTGCAGGGTCATTAGATTGTCGACCGCAGCCCAATCGGCATTTTGGTTGGCATACCAATCGAGATAGTCCTCGGCTTCTTTCTGGGTAGGACGACACACAACCGTGCAGAAAGTCAGTACGTCGACATGGCGTTGCACACTGGCGGCTTTCGCTTTTATGTCGGCCACGGTTGCCGCCGCCTGGCTAAAATCGAACACGGGCGTAAACAGAAAATCGGCGTTACGCATAGCGAACTCACGACCTTCGCTGGATGCAGCTGCGTTAATCACCGGTATTCTGCTTTGAACCGGGTGGGGTAGGCTGTAAATCCCTTTGCCCTTGTAATACTCACCGGCCCAATCGAAGGCGCTGTCTTCACGCCAGAGCTTTTGTACGTAGTCGAACCACTCCTGTGCCATGGCGTAGCGATCGGCGTGATCTGACGGCAAATCCACACCGAAAGCGTCATACTCGGGCTTGTTCCAGCCAGCTACTACGTTGAGCCCGATACGCCCGCCGGAGAGCTGGTCGAGTGTAGCCAGTTGCTTTGCAATCACGACAGGGTGGTTATAGGCGGTATGTACTGTGGCGAACACTTGAATGCGCTTAGAGTGCGCAGCAAGTCCGGCTGCCCAGGTGACTGTCTCAAGAACATTGCCATGGAAGTCGGTGTCGCCACCATAGCCAATCCACCGGGCAATCGGCAGCATAAACTCGATGCCGGCTTCGTCACACTGACGGACCAAATCGATGTTGTTGTCCCAGTTATTGTTCCACCGTTCTTCAACCTTGGTGACCGCCATGCCACTTGAACAGTTGGCAGAAAACGTGCCGAGCTTAAGTTTGTTGCTGTTGAACATGGCTGATTGTCCGGTCATTTTGCCCCCGTCACGCTTCTGTCGTGCTTTGCCTACATTTTAGGTTTAAAATATATTTATCAGTGCGGCGCGAACCATGCAAGCATTTCTTGGTATTGTTCGACAAATTGTTGGGCTCTCGGAGGCGATGTGCGATATCTCGAAGATTTTTCGGTGGGTGAGTGCATACCATTGTCGCCCCGGCAGGTATCAGAGGAGGACATTGTGGCTTTTGCTCAGCAGTTCGACCCACAACCCTTCCATACTCATCCGACGCACCCACGCACACAAGCATTGGGCGGTTTGCTGGCGAGCGGCTGGCATACGGCGGCATTGTTCATGGCAATGGCCGTGGAAGCTTACATGGCCGATGCCGCCATCATGACATCGCCGGGGGTAGATAAGTTACGCTGGTTGGCGCCACTGCGCCCGGGGGATACCGTGCAAGGTGAGGTCATTATCACTGGGGTCAGGGCATCGCGCTCTAAACCCGACAGGGGCATTTTGACGACATCGGTACGGCTTTGGCAGCAGACTGGAGTCGATGTGTTGACTTTAGAGACCACGGCGTTTGTGGCGAGTAAAACCACGTTGACGTCGGAGCATTAGCGCAGCGCTGTGACTTCCACTTCCACAAGGGCTTGATCTTCAATGAGTGCCGATACCTCAACCACGCTCATGGCCGGGAAGTGCTTGCCCATGACATCCCGGTAGGCACGCCCGACCTCACGGATATTACTTAAATAGGCCTGTTTATCGGTGATGTACCAGGTCATACGCACCATATGTTCCGGGCCGGCATCGGCTGCTGCGAGGACATCGCGTACGTTGAGCAGCGCTTGTCGCAGTTGACCGACAAAATCCCTGTGCTCGAACACCTCGTCTTTGTTCCAGCCAATTTGACCGCCGCAAAAAATGTGCTGTGACCCTTGTGCCATGATGCCATTGGCATACCCTTTGGGTCTTGGCCAACCTTCCGGTAACAAAGTACGGTGCATTCAACTCTCCTGTTGTATCGGTGTGCCGATTCATTATATTTTAGGTTTAAAGTATTGGCTAGGCATGTTTGCTTACTCGCGACGCACAGATCCCGCGCCGGCGATTATCAGTCCCTGTCTATGCTCACCAAACGTCCGCGTTAGGTGCCAACGGCAACAGGCGATTCATGCCCCAGGTAAAGCCACAACCGAAACCCGCAGTCGGGTAGATTAACAAGTTAGCGACGGAAACACCCATGGCAGAACGATCGTTTAAAGAGGAAGTCAAAAAACTGCGCGCCGGCGACGGTGATCTGTTCAAGGGCGAGGGCATTCTTGCTATCACCAAAGCACTGCTACAGTCGGGCGTCAGCTATGTGGGTGGCTATCAGGGCTCACCCATTTCGCATTTGATGGATGTGCTCAACGACGCCCAAGATATCTTGGGTGAGCTGGGTGTGCATTTCGAGGCCAGCGGTTCAGAGGCTACCGCCGCTGCCATGTTGTCCGCATCGATTAACTATCCGCTGCGAGGTGCAGTGACCTGGAAGTCGACGGTGGGCACCAATGTGGCCTCGGATGCCCTGTCGAATTTAGCATCAGCTGGGGTCACCGGTGGCGCCATGGTCATCGTCGGTGAGGACTACGGTGAAGGCGCCAGTATCATGCAAGAGCGCAGCTACGCGTTCGCCATGAAAGCTCAAATGTGGCTGCTTGACCCGCGACCTAACCTAACCAGTATTGTCGATATGGTTGAGAAGGGCTTCGCCCTGTCTGAAGCCTCTAATACACCCATCTTTTACATGATGCGTATTCGAGGCTGTCATGTTACCGGCGAGTTTTTGGCGAGGGACAATGTGGCCCCCCGCTACAGTAATCGCAGTCCGGTGAGCCCCCAGCGAGAGCCCGAAAAAATCATTTTGCCGCCCTATGTTTACGCCCAAGAGCGCGAAAAAATCGCCCAGCGGCTGCCGGCGGCCATCGACTTTATTCGGCGCGAGCAGCTCAATGAAGTGTTTGCGGGCAAGTACGAGCACTTGGGCATCATTACCTGTGGCGGCTCTTATAACACCGTCATCCGAGCGCTAGAGCGCCAAGGTCTGTCAGACGTTTATGGCAATGCGGATATTCCCATTTATTGCCTCAATGTGGCCTATCCGCTTATCCCCGATGAGCTCGTTGAATTTTGTGTCGGCAAGGAACAGGTGCTGGTATTGGAAGAGGGCCAGCCCGAGTACATCGAGCAGGGAATTCAAACCATTCTACGTCGCCGCGATGTACAAACCCGGGTGTTCGGTAAAGACATTATGCCGATGGCAGGTGAGTACACGGGGCAAGTAATGCTCGAGGGCATTACCCGGTTTGTGTTGGCGTCAAGACGCGAAACCGTGCCTTTAGCCATGACCCTAGACACGGTGCTTGGACGTGAAACGCCCCTCAGCGAAGAGGATATCGCTGCGCTCATGAACCAGTTACCCCCGCGTCCCGCGGGTTTATGCACCGGCTGCCCCGAGCGCCCGCTGTTTTCAGCGATCAAGCAATTGCAGCAGGACATGGGGCCGTTCCATATTTCCTCGGATATCGGTTGCCATTCCTTTGCCACTGCCGAGCCGTTTAATCTGGGCAATACCATCATGGGCTACGGCCTGTCGCTGGCCAGCTCATCGGGTATGCGCCATGCATTGCCTCACAAGGCCATCAGCATCATGGGTGACGGCGGGTTTTGGCATAACGGCTTAACCAGCGGTGTCACCAGCGCTGTATTTAACGGCCACGACGGCCTGCTCATCATCGTCGATAACGGGTATTCCGCGGCAACAGGGGGGCAGGACATTCCCTCGTTGGTCGAGCCTAATTTGATCGCCTCAACCCTCGATGCCGAGCGCCCTAAACGCGAGCAGTGGCAGAGTATCGAAGATGCCTGTCGAGGTGCCGGTGTTCAATGGATTCGGACCGTTAGCACCTACAACATCGAGTCCATGAAGCGAACCTTGCGCGAGGCGCTCACCACCGATACAGCAGGGCTAAAAGTGGTTATCGCTGAAGGGGAGTGCATGCTCAATCGCCAGCGACGGGTAAAACCGCTGATTCGCAAAGCGATCGATGAAGGTCAACGGGTTGAGCGCGCACGTTTTTACGTTGACCCCGCGACCTGTACCGGCGATCACGGATGCATCCGTTTGTCCGGGTGTCCATCGCTGACGATCAAGGAGAACCCTGATCCACTGCGTATCGACCCGGTGTCCTACGTCGATAACAGCTGTGTCGGCTGCGGCGTCTGTGGTGAAAATGCCCACACGGCGGTGCTGTGTCCGTCATTTTCACGCATCGATGTTATTCACAACCCGAGCCGTGCTGATCGTGTGCTGCAGCGCGCCCGGGATCGCTTCCGCGCTTGGTGGCGCCGGCGAGATGAGCGACGACAACAGGCGTTAACACTATGACGGACTCGGGACACACAATTAATCTACTCATCGCCGCACTGGGTGGTGAGGGCGGTGGCGTCTTGACCAACTGGCTTATTGAGGCGGCTGATCGCAGCGGTTGGCAGGCCCAAAGCACGTCTCTGGCCGGGGTTGCCCAGCGCACAGGTGCAACCATTTACTACCTGGAGTTTTTTAAACGCAATGCCGATGCACCTGCGCCGGTGATGTCGCTGTTTCCTGCTCAGGGTGATATCGATATTGCTGTGACGTCAGAAATTGCCGAAGCAGGTCGTATGCTGAGTCGCGGTTTCATTAGCCCCGATAAAACCACCTTGATCAGCTCGGATCATCGGGTTTACGGCATCACTGAGAAAAGTGCCACCACCGACGGTACCGCCGATCCAGTAGTCATTACTGAGCTTTGCAGTCGCTACGCCCAGCGTTTTATTCACTTCGATATGCTCGAGGTGGTTCAGCGCTGCGGCACGGTTATTTCGGCCGCCCTGTTAGGTGCCATCGCCGGCGCTCAGGTACTGCCCTTTACCAAAGAGGTATTTGTCGAGGTCATCGCCGGGGGTAAAGGTGCCGACGCGAATCGCAAAGCCTTCGAAGAGTGCTATCAGGCCGCCGCGGGCGGCGGTGCAAAGCTTGTGGAGCCTGCTGCGGGCTTTGTATTGCCTTCCCCCACCACGGCCATTGGTCGGGTTTTGATACCCCGTATTGCTGGCTTCCCGAGCAGTTGCCACGAGGTACTTTTTCACGCCGCGCAGCGCCTCGTTGCCTATCAAGATGTGCACTACGCCACCGATTACCTAACCCAACTCGAGCAATTACTGGCCCGAGATGAGGGTACTGATGACTATTATCTGACCCGTGAAACTGCCCGTTGGCTGGCGTTGTGGCTGGCTTACGAGGACATACCTCGGGTGGCGCAGCTGAAGTTACGCCCCGAGCGTGAGTCATCGATAAGAGCCGAGGTTAGGGCGGGTGTCGATCAGCCCTTGCAGGTCACCGAATTTTTTCACCCGCGGGTAGAGGAGGTGGCTGCGCTACTCCCGAAATCACTGGGAGAGCGCTTGCTGGCATCGGCGACAGCTCGCCGTGCGCTGGGTTACGTCCTGGGTCCACGTAAATTACGTACCGACACCATTCTTGTTCAGCTCGTACTGCGGGGACTTGCCAGCTTGCGTCGCTGGCGCCGGGGTAGTTTTGGCTACGCCGAAGAGCGGGCAATGATCGATCGATGGTTTGATGCGGTCTGTTCACAAACGAACACTGACATGGCCCGTGCGCTGGCAGATTGTGGTCGGATGGTGAAGGGCTATGGTGCTACCCGTTATCGAACTACCTCCCGCTTGATGGCCATTATTGATGCGGTGGAAACTGGCATCGCCGCTGACGCTGCGGCAGTGCGTCGCTTAAATGAGACGGCCATGATCGGTGAAGAGTCAGCACCCTTTGACGAGGCCATCGCCGCGCTGGGATAAACCCAAATAGCCCTGTTTGATGGTCACTGTCACTAGCCCTTGGCGGCGGACACTATTTTGCGCAAACTGCACGGGTGTAGCGTTGTTCAGAATAAAAAAGTCTTTCACGACAGAGGAGCGCAAGGGGTGAACTACGATCTGTGTATTTGCAACGGCACGGTATACGACGGCACGGGCGCCGACCCCATACAGGCCGACATTGCCATCAAAGATGGGATGATCGTGGCAGTAGGCGCAGTGACAGGCAGTGCCAAAGAAACCATTGACGCAAGTGGCATGGCGGTGACACCTGGCTTTATCGACCTGCATACACACTACGACGGTCAGGCCTCTTGGGATAGTGATTTCCAGCCCAGCATCAATCATGGGGTCAGCACCGTCGTCATGGGCAATTGCGGTGTCGGTTTTGCGCCGGTTCGTCCCAGTGACCGAGAGCAACTCATTCGCTTAATGGAAGGTGTCGAAGATATTCCCGGTAGTGCCTTATCCGAGGGCATCGCTTGGGATTGGGAAACCTTACCCGAGTTCATGACTGCGCTCGATGCCAAGCCTCATACCATCGATTTTGCGGTACAAGTCACCCACGATGCTCTTCGGGTGTATGTCATGGGTGATCGCGCTGTGGCCGAGCAGCAGGCCACAGACGACGATATTGCCGCGATGCGACGATTGACCCGAGAGGCCCTTGAGGCCGGTGCTATTGGCTTCTCCACCGGTCGGTCTGACGTGCACCGAAGTGCCGACGGAGCATGGACGCCTGCTTCGGAGGCGTCGGCGGCAGAGCTTGTAGGTATCGCCGAAGCATTTCAGGGCCTCAATCATGGTGTGCTGCAGGCGGTGAATGACTTCGATTTGGAACGCGCTGGTGATGCCTTCGAGCGGGAGTTCGATCTGCTTGAGTCTTTTGCGAGAGCCAGTGGTGGGCGTCCGTTTTCCCTGTCGCTTATGCAGCGAGATTTTGCTCCGGATCAGTGGCGGCGCATTATTCATCGAGCGGAACACGCTAAGTCTCAGGGGATCGATATGCGTCTGCAGACGGCGCCTCGGGGCATTGGTGTAACCACGGGGCTGCAGTGCACGTTTCATCCCTTCATTGGCTTCCCTAGTTACAAACGTATTTGTCACTTGCCCCTGTCGGAGCGCGTGGCCCAGATGCGTGATCCCGCCTTCAAAGCCCAGCTATTATCCGAGTCGTCCGAGCCTTTGGCCGGCGATGGCACACCGGTGCCCCCCATCGTCGATGCTTTAATGGCCGCTATGGATTACGTGGCAGGAAAGACGTTCCTGCTAGGTGACAACCCGCGGTACGAGCAATCTGCCGAAGATTCCGTGTTGAGTATGGCCCAGGTCCGGGGTGTCAGTGCTCTCGAGATGATGTACGACTTGCTGCTTGAGGACGAAGGCAAGGCACTATTGTATTTCCCCATTTACAACTACACCGATATGAACTTCGATGCGGTGTATACCATGATGACCCACCCTCAAGCCATTATGGGGTTATCCGATGGTGGCGCTCATGTGGGCACTATTTGCGATTCAAGCTTCCCCACCTATTTGTTGAGTTACTGGACCCGAGATCGAAAACAGGGCCAGCGCCTGTCGGTACCCGAAGCGGTGCGCCGACTCACCTCGGATATCGCCGATTACTGCGGTATGGCCGACCGAGGCGTTTTGAAGCCCTGCCTCAAGGCTAATGTCAATGTCATCGATCTCGAAAACTTGCGACTGCATGCGCCGCGCATGGTGCGCGATTTACCCGCTGGCGGGCAGCGCTTACTCCAAGATGCCACCGGCTACCGCGCGGTTGTGGTGGCGGGGGAGCCGGTGTTAATGAACGATCAACTCACCGGTCGCCTGCCTGGTCGCTTGTACCGGGCGGGACACTAGTTAAGCCCCCTGGTGCTCACGCTCTTCGTGCTGTGATGCGTACATCGCCGAGTCGGGCCCGTTAAACATCCCCCGGCTGCAGTAGCACTTCGTCCGCGCGTAACCCGCTGACAACCTCAACGTTATCGCCGACGATGCTTCCTGTTCGAATAAAGCGTCGCTCGGCACCGGTGTCACCTCTGACCCACACCAATTCCAACTGGCCCACCCGGCGCACATAGTTCACGGGAATACGGAGTGACGTTCCCTCGCCTGCGGGCACCGACAATCGTGCATACATACCGGGCATCAATCCATCGATGACAGGCATAAGTAAACGCACTTTGAAGGAACGGGAGCCTGGGTCCGCGGCGGGCACAATTTCTTCGATATTGGCATCGGTTGTGGCGTTAAGCGTAGGTACTGACACTGATAACATCTGCCCTGGGGCTAAACCTACAGCCAAGGTCTCGCGCACCCATGCTTCCACTCTCAAGGTACTCGGATTGTAGAGTGACACCAGCGGTTGACCGGGATTGACGGTGTCGCCGGGCTCTACCATGCGCTCAACCACACGTCCGGCGATGGGGGCCACAATCGTCGACCATGAAAGCGCGGTCTTGGCCTCTTGGATACCTTGCTCGGCTGCGCGGCGCTGTGCCTCCAGCGCTGCCGCATTCGCTCTGGCAGTGTCTAGATCTGCTTGAGCGATAAGCTGCCGTTGGCGTAAGTTTTCAGCACGATCGAGTGCTAGCGCTGCTTCGTCGACCCGCGCACTGATGCTGTTCAGCGCTTCTTCCGCCTGCTTCAAACGGGCGAGTAGATCACTCGCTTCAAGTTGCGCTAGTACCTGTCCTTGCTCTACGAGATCACCAGCTCGAACAGATAATGTATTCACCCGCGCCAGTAAACGAGAGGCCACCAATGTGGTTTCCCGGGCTTCAACAGAGGCGGGTACGCTTTCTAGTTGCTGATACGCCACCGCTTTAACGGTGACCGTCACTGATGGCTCCGGCTCAGGTAAGGGGTCTAAACCGGGTGCCACCCTTGGTGTGAGTAAACCTGCCATCCATGCCACCATGACAATCAGTCCCAACAGTGCTGTCACTGTCATCAGCATGCGCTTCATAGGGTTAACTCCTCTGGTGTCGACACACCGTCAATTTCTGCAGCCGGCGCAAATACCAACCAGTACACCAGTGGTACCACCACAAGGCTGAACAGCGTCGAGGCCACAATGCCAAAAATAATGGCCAGAGCCAGTCCGTTAAAAACCGGATCCAATGTAATAACCAGATTGCCCAGTAGGGTTGTGCCAGCGGTGAGTAACACGGGACGCATGCGAACTGCACCGGCCTCAAGCACTGCGGCAGTGACCGTCGAGCCCGTATTTCGCGCGCGCTGTATGAACTCGACGAGAATGAGTGAATTGCGTACGACGATACCCGCCAGGGCGATCATCCCTATCATGGCAGTGGCGGTGAACAGTACTGGGTCGGGTGCTCCAGCTACTGTTCGCTCACCCAGCTGATTCATAAGCCAAAAGCCCGGCAGGATGCCAATCACAGTGAGTGGGATGGCGGACATAATAATGAGGGATAAACCGACCGAACGGGTCTGCAGACGCAGCACGACAAAGATACCCAATAGCGCAAATAGGTAGCCCAGCCCCATGTCTCGGAACACGTCAAGGGTGATATCCAGCTCACCTTCCCCAGTCCAGCTGACCGATGTGCCCACGGGAAGCTGCCATCCGTCGTCACCGCCGCTTTTAAAATAGGTGCGCGCTGACCAGTCGTTGGCGGGGCCTCGGGGGGCGTTCAGATCAGCCTGTACATCGGCCACCACGTCGGCGGGCGTGCGTCCGTTTAATTCTGCCGTGACGTACACGACACGGCGCAGGTCTTTTCTGTGTATAGCGGGTTCTACTGTTTGGCGCTCGAAATGACCCAATTCCCCCAGCGCCACCAGTGGTTGGGCGGCGCTCTCGAGTCCCTGCTCGGTCGTGGTTTTAGTAATACCCGGCCGGCCTCGGACCAGCAGTCGCTCTAGGTCGGCGGCTGAATCTTTCAGCGCCAAGGGTAACTTGACCGTTATCGGTAATGGATGGAGTTCATGCTCGGCTTGTAAATAACCTGCGATAAAACCTTGCTGGGTCATGCGCAAAGTGCGTGCAACATCATCGGTGGACACCCCTGACAAGGCTGCTTTCTGTTTGTCAGCGATAAAGCGAACACGCTCGTAGGGGGCTTCAAGGGTGGTGTCCACCTCCACCACATGAGGTTCCCGTTGTAGCCGCTTGGCAACCAGGGCGGCGGCTTGGCGCTGAGTCTCGTAGGGTGTGATGAGATCGCCATACACTTCGGCCACGAGCGTGGACAGCACCGGAGGCCCCGGGGGCACTTCTACCACTTTCAAATGGATACCATCTACCGCCAGCGGTGCCAGTAGTTCGCGCAGTCGCAATACAACACTATGTGATTGATGGGCGCGTTCGGACTTGTCGAGTAACACGACCCGAAGTTCGGCAAGATTCGCTGCATGACGTGCATAGTAGCGGCGTACCATGCCATTAAAGTCCATGGGGGAGGGCTGACCGACAAACGCTGCGATGGTGGTTACTTCGGGGAGTCGGGCAACCTGTCGCGCCACGGATTCGGCCACCGCTGCCGTGCGCTCGACACTGGATCCCTCGGGCATATCGATCAGTACCTGGACCTCTGAGCGGTTATCGAAAGGCAGAAGCTTAAGCGGTACCCAGCGCATGGCTGGCAACAGACAGACGGCAAAAAACAACAGGACAACCACGAATAAAGTCAGATGAGCTCGGCGTCGGCTGGCCATTATGGGCTTGAGCAAGCGACTGTAGACACTGACAGTGCCTCGGGTACTCGGCATGTCAGCCTGACTATTTCCCAGTAATTTCAGCGCGAGCCACGGCGTGACAAAAAAGGCCGTCAGGGTACTAGCGATGACAGCCGCAGGTACGTTGAAGGCCATGGGTGCCATATACGGGCCCATCATGCCGCTGATAAATGCCAGGGGAATGAAGGCAAGCACAATGGTCACCGTCGACATAATGAGTGGACCCGCTATCTCACGCATCGCATCGGCTACCTGCTCCGCCGCGTTTGTGCGTTTTTGCTTTAGGAAGCGAGAGATGTTGTCGACCCCAGTGATGGGATCATCGACCAACAGACCCAAGGACAGAATCAGGGCGAATAAAGTCACTCTGTTGATGGTGTATCCCAGCGCATAATCAAGCGCGAAGGTAATGCCGTAGCAAACCGGGACCGCAAGACCCACTACTAAACCCGGACGCCAACCCAGGAACAGCGCAATAAAAACCACGACGGTTACCACGGCAAATAGCAGTGACTGGGTAAGGTTGTTTACCTTGTCGTCAGCGGTTTTGCCGTAATCACGCAATACCGCAACATCGACACCCGGCGGTAGCAGCCGCTCCCGAAGGGTATCGATTAATTGGAGGGTATCTGTAGCAACAGCGACGGCGTTGGCCCCCGGCTTTTTAGCGACGGATACCGCCACCATGGGGTAGTTGTCTTGGTGGCTACCCGGAAACCCGATCCAACTGTAGGCTAAGGGCTCTGCAGGACCATCAACAATACGCGCAACGTCCCGTAAGAAAACCGGTGCACCATCGATGACATTGACAATGAGATTTTCCAGGTCTTCCTGAGTGCGCAGGACATCGCCAGCCTCGAGGATAATGGCGCTATCGTTTACCACCCAATTGCCGGCGTCCAACAACAGGTTAGATACCTGTAGCGCTGCCACTATATCGCTGGTCGATGTGCGACGGCCCGCCAATGCTTCCGGGTCTAAGTACAAGGTAACCTGACGGGGCCGACCGCCAACAACGTCGACTTTACTAGCGTCTTCAACGGTTTGTAGCGCCGTTGCAAATTCATCAGCGATACGGCGCAGCTCGAAGTCACTGTACTGGGCGTCCTCACTCCACAGCCCTAAAACCAATATCGGTACATCATCAACCTCGATGGGTTTGACCTGCCACTGGGCGACAACGGGGGGAATGCGGTCTGTATTGGCGTACAGCTTGTTGTAGGTATTTAGCAGGGCTTGCTCTCGGCTCTCGCCGACATAAAAACGCAAGGTGACACTGGCAGCACCGGTTGATGACGTCGAGTAAATGTTCTCGACACCCTTGATCTCTGCCAGTAGCCGTTCGAGGGGGATGGTGACTTGGCGCTCTGTCTGTTCAGCGCTTAAACCGGGTGTGGTGACCAGTACATCGATCATCGGTACGACGATCTGTGGTTCTTCCTCACGGGGCGTGTATTGAAGGGCCAACAAACCTGTCAGGATGCCTGCAAAAAAGATCAAGCGGGGCAATCCGCCCGCAAGAACAGAAGACATGATGGCATCAAAGACGTTTTTCATTTGCCACTTTCCCGATCAAGTGGCGGGAGTTTACCTTATCTGTTTATCAAATGCGTGCGTCGGGAAAAGACTTGTTAGTAGCCAAATCCAGCGAGCTACTGGGCAGCACCGCGCTCTGCGAGAATGTCGATCTCGAAGGTCATAACTTTGTTGCCGTATTGATTGAAGGCCTCGTTGCGGCTGCGAATAATGCCCCAGCGGTCGCGCACAACCTTATCGGACTTACTGATGATCTCGTAGGTGTAGGTAAGGGTGTGCCCTGGTCGCACGGGCTCCAACCACTTTAACTGTTGCACCCCGACACCGGCGCCATTGCGTCGTCCGTCATTAACGCCCTGTGCGTATACTTCCATGTAATTCACCATCATGCGCATCCACATGGCGGTGACGTGCCAGGGGGTGGCCACCAGTCCACCCCAACGCCCTTGGCGGGCAGCTTCGGGGTCGGTGAACTCAGGGCGTGGTGCGTACTCCCGAGCAAACTCCACCATTTCTAATTCGCTGAAGGTGTGGCTGCCAAAGACGTGGAATTCACCCACGGGCAGATCTTCAAACCAACGGTTGCGTAAGACCAAACTCATGACACTTGCGCCTTGGCTACGGCGACGCTTGCCATCAAATGCGCCACCTCAGCGTCAGCTTGATTCAGCACGCGGGCATCAATGCGCAGGGTGTCGCATTGTGGGATAGGGCTGTCGGTACAGCGATCAAGTACGTGTAGTTCCACACGGATACTGTCGTCGACAAAGGTTGGTCGCTTCCAACGCATATGATCTACCGAGGTAATGTCGACAAAGGGAATATTGGCCTGTAATAGGGCCTCGCCCAAGAGGCGTGTGGCGTAGGCTGCCACTTGCCAACCGCTGGCACACAAGCCGCCAAAGATTGAGTTTGCACCCGCTTCGGGGTCTAAGTGGTAAGGCTGGGGATCAAACTGCCGCGCAAAATCAATGATTGTCTGGGCAGGTACTGGAATAGTTGCGCTATTTAGCGATTTGACTGTCACGGGTGGTTGTCTCTTCTGCCTTGCGGCGCTTGAGTGTACAACGACCCGCCAGTGGATGCTGCCCGTTTGCCCCAAAGTGTCCGTGAAGGTGCTGACCCTACCCGTGGGTCAGGCGCCGTGTTGCAGCTGGGTCTGACGGGCAATAATGACTTGCTGGACTTCACTGGCGCCCTCATAAATACGCAGGGCTCGAATATCCCGGTACAGCGCCTCCACAATGTAGCCCTTGGTCACCCCTTTGCCCCCGTGTAGCTGCACCGATGCATCGATGACCTGTTGTGCGGTCTCGGTGGCGTGAAGCTTTGCCATAGCGGCTTCCCGGGTTACCCGATCGGCGGCGCAGTCTTTGGTCCAAGCGGCGCGATAGACCAGCAGCGCGCTGGCGTCGACCCCAAGCGCCATATCGCCGATTTTGGCTTGCACCAACTGTAGATCACTTAAGGTGCCGCCGAAGATATTTCGGTTGGCGGTGTAGTCCAGGGTCTCATCCAGGGCGCGGCGGGCCATGCCCAAGGCGGCAGCGGCGACGGTAGAGCGGAATACATCTAGGGTAGCCATGGCGATACCGAAACCTCGACCCTCTTCGCCGACCATGTGGCTAGCGGGTACACGGCAGTCGGTGAAGCTGAGCGTGCCCAAGGGGTGTGGGGCCACTAGGGCGATACGCTCGG
>CAJXNM010000006.1 GCA_913057135.1 uncultured Halieaceae bacterium | reverse complement strand
GCGCCAAAATCCACCTGCACCATCATGGGGTAAATCATCAGCCAGATAAGCGATGCCACCACTAAGTTAACGTGGGCAACCTCAATGGCCGCTATAACATTGAACGCGGCGGGAAACAGATTACCCAACAGCACACCGACCGCGATCGCCAGGGCAACCCAGACACCCAGAAATCGCTCAAAAACTCCCATCGTTTTCCCCAATCAGATCAATGATGTTTGGACCAGCACTTTAAATAGCAGTTATATAGTGGGTGCGCGCTTTTACGGGCGTCACCACTTACAGCGAACGTTGGTTAACACGTTGCATCAAGGCCTCGGCTGACTCGACTCGCTCGGAGTACCGATCAACCAAATAGTCTGCATGATCTCGGGTAAGCAAGGTGAACCTCACCAACTCCTCCATAACGTCGACAATACGGTTGTAGTAGCCCGAGGGCTTCATGCGACCGTCCTCATCGAACTCCAGAAACGCCTTAGGCACAGATGACTGATTGGGTATCGTCAGCATCCGCATCCAGCGACCTAGGACACGCAATTGATTCACGGTGTTAAACGATTGTGAACCGCCCTCCACTTGCAGTACCGCCAGAGTTTTACCTTGCGTTGGTCGCACCGCGCCAAGCGACAACGGGATCCAATCGATTTGGGTTTTCATGAGGCCGGTCATGGCACCGTGACGCTCGGGAGAGCACCACACATGCCCCTCTGACCACAGCACCAAGTCACGTAGCTCTGCAACCTTGGGATGGGTTTCATCAGCCGCGTCGGCGAGTGGTAATCCAGATGGATTGAAAATCTTCGTCTCAGCGCCAAAGTGACGAAGCAGACGGGCGCATTCCTCAATGACCAACCGACTGAAGGATCGCTCCCTTAGCGAACCGTAAATAAGTAAAAATCGCGGCGGATGTGTAGAGAATTCCGTCCGAAAATCATCGACCGAGGGCACCTTGACGTGTTCCGCAAGAAGGTTAGGTAACGTGTCTTCTGCAGACATGATCTAGCTCTCCAACACCAAGATGGCGAGCGCTGATTGCCATTGTGTCGGGGGCAACTGTGCAACGGTGATCAACTGGTCAACGCGTTGCTCGATACAAGTAATCGTGCTTAAAAACGCGGCTTCTATTTGCTCCGCGGTACCGCCCAGAGCAGATGGATCCTCAAGCCCCCAATGCAGCTTGATCGCAGAACCCAAATACAACGGGCATGCCTCTCCAGCCGCTCTATCGCAAACGGTAATGACCACATCAGGTGCCCAACCGGCGTAGACATCCCAAGACTCAGAGACGAGTCCGTCGATGTCGTAGCCTGTTTGTTGTAGGTACTTCAGAGACAATGGATGGACCTCTCCCTCCGGTTGACTTCCAGCACTTCGAACGTCAATCAATGACCCCGCTCGACTGCGCGTCACGGCTTCAGAGAGGATGCTGCGACATCGATTGTGTGTGCACACGTAAAGGAGTTTCATTCGTCGTCCTCACAAACTCGGAACCGGTTTAAACGCACCTCACACTCTCGGATGCAGTCGGCATTCGCGGCCTTAGTCAAACGAATGACGTGGCGCGCCCATTCTGGTAATTCGGGATGCAATCGGTAATACATCCAGCGCCCCTCTCTCTCATCAAGGACCAAACCGCATTTGCGTAAGTCGGCGAGGTGGCGCGACGCCTTGGGCTGGCTGATATCCAGCGCCTCATGCAAATCGCAAACGCACAAACGCTTCTGATCCACGAGCAAAAGCAGCAGACGCAGACGTGTATCGTCAGCAAGACATTTGTAGAAAACCGAGGGCTGCATGTCACTTGGACTGATAAATACGGATATACGTATGTTTGCATACACATTGTTGGAGCGCAACTAATGTTTATTGGGCTAAATTAACTGGAGACGCATGCCGGTGGCGAGAACGTGTTTGGAGTGACGCGTGATCGATTGGCTCTGCAATGCGCCCTCTCCGAGACTTCCTTGACTGCCCGTTCACCAACTCTTATATCCGGCACTTGCCCCACTCAAAAAGTATCACTACAGTGACACTTTCGAGCCGAGAGGTGTCTATGAAAGTTGAATTAGTTACCAATCTCAAGCGCCAAGCCACAAAAATATTGGCGGACCTGAATTTATCCAAAGAGCCGGTATTGATTACCGAGCATGGCAAACCATCGGCTTATCTTGTGGATGTTGAGGACTACGAGTTCATGCAGCGTCGGCTAGAACTGCTTGAGGGACTCTCGCGAGGGGAACGAGCTGTACTTGAAAAGAGGATATACAGCCAAAGTGAGGCTAGAGAGAAACTGAGTAAATGGCTGAGGTAATTTGGACCGAGCCCGCTCTTCAAGAGTTAGACGCAATAGCAGAATATATCGCTTTGGATGATCCTGCCGCTGCAAGCCTGCTAGTAAAAACAGTGTTGGACAAAACCAAACGCTTGCAGGATTTTCCTCGATCAGGACGAATTCCCCCAGAGCTTCCCAATTCTGTATACAGAGAAATCGTCGTCCCACCGTGTCGCATTTTCTATCGTTTAGATGACACCCAGGTGTTTTTGCTCTTTGTTTTGCGAGAACAGAAGCTACTTCGCGCCTACATGCTCGAGAGCTAGCCCTTGACTAATTTAGTCGATAGCACACGTTCACCTAGCTTTTGGCGAGCGTCGGCTTTCTCACAAGCAGACACTCCATGGACCAGATCCAACCACCCGAATTCGGCCAACAGCAGACGAAGGTCGGAAGGCACTGCCGCCACCGGATAAGTCGGTTATCTTGCTCAATACCGGCCCTGGAATGATCGTTGCGATCAATTATTGCACCAATGTGGGTGGATCGCTGTCGTTGCCATAACATCGGTTGTGCGCAAATAGGATCGCGATATAGTTAATTCAGTGGTTAGAAACTTGGATCAGCGCATTGTTGATGCACTCAAGTAACGTGCGGCACAACATGGCAGAAGTGCCGAGGCAGAACATCGCGCCTTACTCGAGATGCTATTGCTAAAACCAAAGGGCAAGAGCTTTGCCGAAGCACTTAAATCCATGCCCAATGTCGGACAGGATGCGGACTTCCAACGGGAAGAGGATAGCGTTGGAATCGACCATGTATTTAGCTGATACCAACGTCATCTGCGAGGTGCGCAAAAAGTCAAAGGCGAATCAAGGGGTACAGTGATTCTTCAAGCAAGTAGAGTCGGTCACCAGATCGACTACCAACCATTGGACATTGACTACGTCAGGGTGTTTAAGCAATCGAAGTAACAAAAGGTGAGTGTGTTGATTGACCTTGATAAGCTTTGAATTCGGGTACACTACGCACGTGGTTTCGATTAGGCAATAAGCCGCGAACGAAACGGAATAAGCGAGCCCACAAAACACTCTTATCGATTGGATAACCGCTGTATGACTGATCAACACGCCGCGCCACGGGACACCGAACAATCCACTGAGCAACTCCCATCAAATGGCAAAATCTCGACAAAAGCCCTGCTGCAGAGCGTCTTTGCGGCAGCGCTTGGGGTGCAGAGCTCAAAAAATCGGGAACGTGACTTCAACCAAGGCAATGCGGGTATTTTTATTGTTGCCGGTATTGTCTTCACCGCCCTGTTCATTGGCGGTGTCATGATGATTGTGCAATTTGTATTGGCGGGTCAGTAACCCGCCGACAGCCTCTCAGTGGGGCATACCGCCCAGCCAGAGAAACATCCAGGTGATGGCAACACAGACCAAGGCCGCAGCGGCCAGTGCATCTGCTGAACCATCCGACATATTACTTTTAGACATTTCTAATCTCCAAAACAATCTAGTTTGGCTATATAAAAACCGCCCATAGTGTGAAATAAAGCGCAGCCGAAATCAAAGATTTTTGGTGAGCCTGTGTACACCTATCACGACGATGACAAACGCTTGGTGCGCGAGCGCGCTCAGCAGTTCCGCGAGCAACTCAATCGCTACCTTGCGGGCGAGCTGAGTGAAGAGGAGTTTCGCCCCCTCCGCCTGCAAAATGGTCTCTACATACAACGGCATGCACCCATGCTGCGTATTGCGGTGCCTTACGGACTTATGAACAGCGTGCAGCTGCGCAAGATCGCCGCCATCACCCGTCGCTACGACCGCAGCTACGCCCATGTCAGCACTCGCCAGAACCTACAGATTAACTGGCCGGCACTGGAAGCGATTCCCGATATTCTCGACGAATTAGCCGACGTTGATATGCACTGCATTCAAACCAGTGGCAACTGTATTCGAAATACCACCACCGATCATTTTGCCGGCATTGCGCCGGACGAAACGGAAGACCCTCGCCCCTACTGCGAGCTCATTCGGCAGTGGTCCACACTACACCCAGAGTTTGCGTATCTACCCCGTAAGTTCAAAATTGCGGTCTGCGGCAGCCTGCAAGATCGTGCCGCTATCTACGCCCACGATGTGGGCCTTGCGCTGCATCGTAACGACGCGGGGTCCCTGGGGGTACGTGTCATCGTCGGTGGCGGCCTGGGACGCACACCGGTCATCGGTAGCGTACTCGAAGAGTGGCTGCCCATTGAACACATGCTGACCTATCTCGAAGCCATTTTGAGGGTATACAACCGGCTGGGCCGACGGGACAACAAATACAAGGCACGTATCAAAATACTTATCAAAGCCATGGGCGTTGATGCGTTCCGACAGTCGGTTCATGACGAGTGGCAGCACCTAAAAGAGGGCGTCATGCAGCTGCCAGCGTCGACACTCGCCGCCGCGCGCGCCCATTTCAGTCCCATGCCCTATCAAGACTTCACAGGCAGCGACCCAGAGCTACCTCAGAACCCCATCTTTAAGCAGTGGCTTCGGCATAACACCCACGCACACAAACAACCCGGCTATCGCGCGGTCACTGTTGTTCTTAAAGGACACGGCCAGGCGCCCGGTGACATCAGTGCCGATCAGCTCGATGCCATCGCCGATTTGGCAGATCGCTTCAGCTTCGGCGAGGTCCGCAACAGCCACCATCAGAACATGGTGCTGGCGGATGTACCCGAGCATGCGCTCTTTGCGTTGTGGCAAGCATTGCAAACCCACGGGCTAGCCAAAGCCAATGGGGGCACTCTGGCCGATCTCATCTGCTGCCCCGGCGGCGATTTTTGTAATTTAGCGAATGCCCGCTCCATTCCCGTGGCCCTTGCCATTCAGGAGCGTTTCGATGATGTGGACTACCTTCACGATCTTGGTCCCATCGAGCTAAATATTTCAGGCTGCATGAATGCCTGCGGCCATCATCATATTGGTCACATCGGTATTTTAGGCGTCGATAAAAAAGGCGCCGAATTTTTCCAGGTGTCGTTAGGGGGCAAGCAAGCCGATAACTCACAGCTCGGTAAAATCTTAGGCCCTTCCTTCAGTGCAGAGGAAATTCCCGTGGTGATAGAGACCGTGTTGCAAACCTATGTAGCGCTGCGCGAGGAGGATGAGCACTTTATTGACACCTGCCACCGGGTCGGTATCGAGCCCTTCAAGCGCGCCGTTTACCAACCCGCCAACATCCACACAGAGGTACCTGCCCATGCCGCTGCTGTTGCTTGATACCGTCAGTGGGCAGCCGAACTGGCTTGAGGCTGCCCCCAGCACACCCGCCCCTGTGGCCATGGCCGATTGGATAGCTGCGGGCGAGAGTGCAGCTGTGGTGGGCGACGTCGTGGGACTTACAACCGCCGATGATCCTCAGGCATTAGTCGACGTACTGCAGGACATCGAGCGTATTGATATCGTATTTGACGATATCAACGACGGTCGCGGCTTCAGTATTGGACGGCGCTTGCGAGAGATGGGTTTTACCGGTGAAATACGGGCCACAGGACGCATTCTTCAAGATCAGTTACATTACCTTGTGCGCTGTGGTTTTAACGCCTTTGAACTGCCCGAGGGCACCCAAGAGCACACCGTGGTAAACCTGTTAAAACCCTTTAGTATTCGGTATCAATCGCTGCTCCACGAAGCCGCCCCCCGAATACTGACAACCCAATCGCCTGCGGCTACACCCCCCGCCGAGGCCACTATCGAATGAGGTAGATTATGGACAGTGGCAGCATCACCTTTACGTTTGCTGCCATTTTTCTAGGGGCCGCCGCTTTCGCTTCAGCGGCCCTGTATACCCGCCAGCCCATCATCATCGCCTATATTGCCTTGGGTGCCCTCTTGGGGCCGTATGGCAGTGGCATCATTAACAACGTCGATTTAGTGGCCGATGCGGGACACATAGGCATCATTTTTCTGTTGTTTTTGCTGGGTCTCGATATGCAACCGAAGACCCTTATCAGCAGCTTGAAACAATCGACCTTTGTGGCAGTGATCAGTTCTCTGGCCTTTGCGGGCAGCGCCTGGGGCATGGCACGTCTATTCGGCTTCGGCCAACAAGATGCACTGATTATCGGTGCAGCGCTGATGTTCTCCTCAACCATCATCGGCATCAAACTGCTGCCAACCACGGTGCTCCATCATCGCCACTTGGGCGAGGTTCTGGTGGCACTGCTGCTGTTTCAAGATCTCCTGGCCATTATTGTGTTGGTGGTTTTGCAAAGCGGCACCGGTAGCAACGTCGAGTGGCTGGCACTACTTAAACCCCTGGCGCTGCTGCCGGTACTGGGTGCGGGTTGTTGGGCGCTGGTGAAGTTTGCTCTCATTCCACTGATTAGCCGCTTCGATCGCTACCATGAATATATTTTTCTGCTGTCGGTCGGTTGGTGCTTAGGGGTTGCCGAGGTGGCTGCGCTACTGGGGCTCTCCGCCGAGATTGGTGCGTTTATGGCCGGCGTAGCCGTAGCCACCAGTCCCATTGCCCAATACATTGCTGTCAGTTTGAAGCCCCTACGGGACTTCTTCTTGGTCATCTTCTTTTTTGCCGTGGGCGCCCAATTTAATCTGGCCACCCTGCCCCAGGTTGCATTGGCCGCGACGACCATGGCCGTGGTACTACTGGCACTCAAACCCCTCATTTACAATGGGCTGCTACGGGGGGTCAGCGAATCACCCAAACTGGCCTGGAATTTAGGTTTCCGTTTGGGCCAGTGCAGCGAGTTCGCTCTGCTCATTGGCTTTGTGGCTTTAAACGCGGGGGCCCTATCCCCCGAGGCAAGCACACTGATTCAAGCCACCACGATTGTCACCCTACTGGCATCTAGCTATATCGTGGTGCTCAATTTCCCAACGCCCATTGCCATCAGCGACCGCCTGCGCAGAGACTGAACCCGTGTTTGCCTGGCTACCTTGTGCGCTCCTATTACTCTGGGCCAGCCCGTCTACCAGTGCACAGGCTGAGCCTATTCACGTGGCCGTTGCCGCCAATTTCACCCAAACACTGGCGGCCTTAGTTGAGCGCTTTGAGCAGCAACACGACCATCAGGTGGTCATGTCATCGGGGTCATCGGGCAAGCTGTACGCTCAGATTCAACATGGCGCACCCTTCGATATCTTCTTATCTGCTGACACGGAAAAACCTGCTGCCCTAGAGCGATCAGGTCTCACCCAACCCGGTGCGCGCTTTACCTATGCTCTGGGCGCACTCGCCCTTTGGGCCCCCAAGCTGACAGCCATCGACGATGGTCCTGCTTTATTAGAAACAGGCGGTATCACGCGGCTGGCCTTGGCCAACCCCCGTCTGGCACCCTATGGCACCGCCGCCGCTGATGTACTAGAACACTTCAAGCTAACCGACATTACCCGAGAGAGGTGGGTTTTGGGGGAGAACATTGCGCAGACCTACCAGTTTATCGCCAGCGGTGCCGCCGATGCTGGTTTTGTGGCATTGGCGCAGCTAAGGAATGGACCAGCCGAAATATACGGGGCTGTCTGGCACGTCCCCTCTTCGCTCCATCGACCCATTGCGCAACAGGCCGTGTTGCTGCGCCCAGCGGCAGACAAGGAGGGCGCACTGGCGTTCTGGGAATTTCTGCAAAGCGAACAGGCACGCAGCATCATTGCGCGCCACGGCTACACGGTAGCGCCCTAAGCCATGCTAAGCCATAGCGATCTCAGTGCCATTTGGCTTACAGCGCAATTGGCCTCCACCGTCACAGCCGTCCTGCTAGTCATCGGCACCCCCATTGCCTGGTGGCTGGCCCATACACACTCGTGGTGGCGACGTCCGGTCGCAGCCATTATCGCCATGCCACTGGTTTTGCCTCCAACCGTCATGGGCTTTTACCTACTCCTTTTTATGGCGCCGCAGGGCTGGCTTGGGCAACTGACCCAAAGCTTGGGTATGGGCAGCTTGGTATTTACCTTTTGGGGATTGGTTGTGGGCTCCGTGATTTACTCGCTGCCATTCGTCGTTCAACCGCTTTACAACGCGCTACTCGCCTTGGGTGAACGTCCCCTAGAGGTGGCCGCCACCCTTGGAGCCGGCCCCTGGGATCGATTTGTATCGGTTGTTCTCCCCATGGCTCGATCAGGTTTTATCACCGCGGCAGCCCTGGGGTTCGCCCACACGGTGGGCGAGTTTGGGGTGGTATTGATGATTGGCGGCAACATTCCCGAGGAGACACGGGTAATCTCGGTATTGCTGTATGACCATGTCGAGGCACTCGACTATGCCAGGGCCCATTGGTTATCAGGTGGCTTAGTCGTGTTTTCGTTTCTACTACTGCTGATGCTGTACGGTCTGCAAAAAACCCCTTCAGCCTCACGGGCCCACTGAGCAGTGTAAGCCCATGGATAACACAGCCTCCCAAAACACCGGCTTAGATCTGCGTTTCCAGTTAATGCGTGGTAACGGCGCGGATGCCTTCGCGCTTGATATCGATGTAACGCTGCCGGGCTCGGGTATTACCGCTCTGTTTGGCCCCTCGGGCTCAGGTAAAACCACGGTGCTGCGCTGCATTGCTGGCCTTGAGCGCGCGCAGATTGGTCACTGCTACCTCAACGGCCAATGCTGGCAACGGGATGACTATTTTCTGGCCACCCACCGCCGGGCTATTGGCTATGTGTTTCAAGAATCGAGTCTTTTTCCTCATTTAAGCGCCGAGGGCAATTTGCGCTATGGGATGAAACGCGGGCGTCGTAGCAAGGATAATCGGCACTTCTGTGAACTCGTTGAGCTCATGGATATTGGTTCACTGCTCGGGCGCTTACCCCACACCCTCTCTGGCGGTGAGCGACAGCGAGTAGCCATTGCCCGAGCACTGTTAGTGGCACCAGATATCCTGCTAATGGATGAGCCCTTGGCGGCACTCGATACCCGACGCCGACTCGACATATTGCCCTACCTAGAAAGCCTTCGATCAGAACTAAAGGTGCCTGTTATTTATGTAAGTCATGCCATCGATGAGGTCATGCGCTTGGCCGATGGCGCAGTCATTCTCGAGCAAGGCAAGGTCGTGGCACAGGGATCGGTTGCTGACGTGTTCTCAAGCCCCGATATACCACTGGATGCCGACGGCAGTACTGGGGTTATCTGGGAGGGTGTTGTCAGCTCAGTGGATAACCAGTGGCAGTTAATGAACATACGTTGCGGTGATATGGATACTTGGCTGCCGGCGAGCGAACACCAGGTGGGTCAGAGGGTCAGGATGCGCATCTTGGCGCGGGATGTAAGCGTGGCCTTAAGTGACCACACCGACAGCAGTATTGTTAACCGACTCCCCGCTACCGTTACGGATATCGTCGAGTCAACGACAGAGCCTACAGTATTGATTCATCTGAAAGCCGGACGGCAGACGCTGTTGGCACACGTGACTCGCCGATCCGCCGAACACTTGAAATTGCACGTGGGATCGCGGGTTTGGGCACAAATAAAGTCGGCGGCCATTAGCCGATAACCCGCACCCTACAATAAACAAGACAGAGTTCTCTCGAACACCGTCGTACATTTAACGTCCCCGTTACCCTTGCGGAGGGTCAGCGGGCCGTCTACTCTGCGCTCGATTCCAACAGGGAGCACACCATGATTCGCCGATTTATTACCACTGTTGCCGACCACACAAGCACCTGTATCAGGGGACGTCATCTGCGCCGTGCCCTACTCAGCAGTCTCATGGCTTTGGGTGTCAGTAGCGCAACACTCGCGACCACCGCATCCGATGAACACCGTGCGGTCATTTTGTTGATCGGTGATGGCTTCGACGATCAACATGTCACCATGGGTCGAAACTATTTAATGGGCGCCGCCGGCGAACTCACCCTCGACACTTTACCTATCCGAGCTGCGGTACAAGTCGAGACCGTCGATGCGCAAGGTAAGCCTGTTTATGTGGCGGACTCGGCCAACACGGCCACTACCCTTGCTGGCGGACAGGTCACCGAGATTGGTCGAGTCGGCACCGATCGACAAGATAAGGATATCGAAACCTTACTGGAGCAAGCGGCAGCCGCGGGTTACCGCACCGGCATTGTGGCTACCGCCTCAGTCACCGACGCAACACCCGCCAGTTTCATGGCCCACGTCAGTAACCGCGGCTGCGAGAACCCCGAAATAATTATGGGTGGAGAACGCTACGGCAGCCAATACCCGGGCTGTCCCGACGATGCTCGCAACAACGGCGGCCCAGGCTCAATCGCCGAGCAAATTATTGCAAGTCCAGCACATGTCGTCTTAGGGGGCGGTCTGAAACACTTCGATTACAGCCCCTTTGACAGCGACATCACACTGCTCGAGCAGGCAAAAAGCCAGGGCATCGCTGTCGCCACCGATCTCGATAGCCTGCTGACTAGCGATAAGGATGCACGGCTGCTGGGCTTATTTGCACCCAAACATTTACCTGTGCGCCTGCGCGGTGCCGATGGCCGTAAAGCCGAGGCAGTGACTGGCAGCCTACTGAACAAAGTGGACGAGCGACTAGGCACCGTGGAACAACCCGCGCCCATGGCTTGTGAGCCAAACCCTGAATTTGGTACCACGCCCACTCTAGCCACCCTGACTGAAGTGGCGCTTGATCGTTTATCGCGCAACAACGATCGCGGCCTATTTTTAATGATTGAGTCAGCATCTATCGACAAACAAAGCCACGCCCGTAACCCCTGTGGCTCTATCGGCGAAATTGAACAGCTCGAAGAGGCGCTAGCGGTAGCCCTCACCTACGCTGAACTGCACCCGAATACCTTGGTGCTGGTCACCGCCGACCATGCTCAAGCCGCACAAATCGTACCCGAGCCCAGCTTATTCGAGGACCTGCCTCTGCCCAGCTATACCCCTGGCAAAATCGCACGCATAGAGACACCAGAGGGTGGGCTTATGGCGATTAACTACGCCACGACGGTATTCCCTTCCGAGGAGCATACCGGCGCCAACGTACCGCTTTTCGGCAATGCACAAGCGCTGGGTGTCGTGAAGCCTTTTATGCGCCAGCGGGATGTCTATCAGGCTATGCGCCAGTATTTGGGTCTGTAAACACCCAAAAGACGAGGTCTTGAGGCCGCACGGGATAGTGTGACCTTCCCCGTGGCGGTCAGCCATGTGCCTACTAGTGGTGGTGGTGCTGCTGCTGCTGCTGCTGCTGCTGCTAGAGATTGATCCAGCTGTTCAAGGCTCGCAATCGGAAAGTGGTCCCTCCCCACTCTAGGACGACGCTGTCCCGGAGAATCGCTTGCACCCGAAACCCATTGTGCTGATCCCCCACTTGTAATCGCTGCCCATTTAGCACAACGCTCGCCTCGCCGGCCGAGGCCCAATCGTGCTGGCGATACATGACGGTGGGAATCCGGTCTTTTTGCTGCTGCGACAGGGACTCAAGCAATGGCGCGGGATGCTCGCTCAAACGCTCCTGACCGATAGCAGCCTGAGCACGACGTAACACCTCATCGACATCGATATCGCGCTGGCTGGCTTTAGGAGCAGGTTTGCTTGCCTCGGGTAGCACCTGGGGCGCCGCGGGATTATTTTGCGGCAACTCAGGGGGTTTATCTTGGGCAACAGCCCTGGACGACCCCTGGGCAACGGCCGCAGACGATCCTTGGGTAACAGCCGTAGACGATCCCTGGGCAACAGCCATGGTCGCTTCGCCAGTAGCACCGCCGTCGGCTTGTATCGAGCGCGATGCATACAGTGCCGCTACGGATGCACTCGGCGGCGCTTTACTTGGCTCGGTAGTCTGCACAGCCCCGCTTATCGATGTGGCTGGCGACGTGGCTGGAGCCGTCCTTGGGGTCAATGACGCCGGCAGCGCCGAGGGTGCAGATGAGCTTGCGGCTAGTGTTTGCGGCTGCACCGATACCGATGCGGGATCTATCCGATGCTTGGTGGTTAACTCCACGGGGCCAGCTGCGGTCTGGCTGCTTACCCCCACTGGCGCCACATTGGAGGACACCCCGGTGGCTACTGTATCGTGACCCGAGCTGAACCACATAAATGCGGCAAATCCAAGGGATGCAGCGGAAACACCCGCCAAACCCCACACCCAAGACGGTGTGGCTGGGGCCATAACCACCTGGTAGTGCTCAGTATCCAAGGTGGGCACACTGGCGCCCCCTGGAACCGGTTCCCTGGAGCGCTTCAAAGCCTCGAGGATCATCGACACCTTAGAGACTCCCGCTACTGCTAGCTGTGCCTGTCGCGCGCAACAGTCGTCTAACCCGCTCCAGACTCTGGGACAACCCCTGAGTGCGCGCCAATCGCTCATTCAGGCGAATATACGTCTGCGCGCCCACGACCCCATCGGCCATCAGGCCTTCACTGCTTTGAAATAGCATCACTCGCTGCTCAAGAGCACTGTTAAACCGATCGCTGCCATCATCAAGCAGGGTTACTGGCTGACCATCTAAGGCAGCGAAATCGGCGGCGACCGCAGCCACCACAGACCCGGTATCACCCAGTCCTACGGGGCCACGCCATCCGTCGGGTACCTGCCACAAAAACTGGTAGTCACCGCGCCAAGCATCACTTAGCACACCCAGCTCCACCTGCTCTACGGCGGATGCCTGGGCCAGCCCCGGTACACCCGTGAGCACCCACGCACTGTTGGCATCAAAGCCGAGAACCAGCGTCTTGGCGCTAAAGCCGTCGGGTGTCCGTGTAGTTAATAGCAGCGGCCGCTGGCGACCACTAAGCTCTAGCAAGTTTCCAGCGCGAGCTTGAACACACTGCCAACCGGCCACTGGGCGCTCTGGGCAGCCTATACCGGGAAAGGGGCCATCGCTGTGTAGGCGCCACCACCAGGTGCTCGCCAAATCATCGCTCAACAACCACGAGGGTAAAGGCGCCTGCACGAGCGGTCGTGACTCAGACTGGGTCGCGGGTGCCACGCCCGTTTGTTGGTTAACGCCAGCTGCGGCGGTTTCCGTGTTCGCTCGGACGTCACTGATAGACCTAGCTTGATCGACAGGGGCTTTCTGGACAGGGGCATTGTGGACAGGGGCACGATCGGCACCAGAGGGTCCCGCAAGAGTTTGAGTCGCTGCCGGTGAGGGTACTGCGGGTTGCCCTTTACCCGGCTGTACTGCCGATGAGCTGCCTGTCGATGCCTGGGCTACTGACGGCATTTCAGGGTCGTCATCGGGCCATAACAACACGATAGCGAGCAGCAGCACCGAGACCAGACTGACTCCGGCTAGCAGTGGCAAGCGCCAATCTTGGTTCGTTTTGCCCTGCTGCCCGAACACCTCGGCTGCAGCATCGCGCACTAACTGGCGGTTAATGGTGTTTTGCTTGCGACCATAGGCGCCCAGCAAGGTGCGGTCGCACAACAAATTAATCTGCCGAGGAATACCGCGGCTACATCGGTGGATCTCCCGAACCACGGCCATCGGGAATAACTCACGTCCCCCCGGTAATCCAGCCACCTCCAGTCGATGCCGAATGTACGCTGCGGTTTCCTGTGCGTTGAGTGGTTGCAAGTCATAGCGAGCGGTGATGCGCTGATTTAATTGGCGCAACTCGGGGCGGGCGAGCTTTTCGCTTAACTCTGGCTGGCCAATAAGAATAATTTGCAGCAGTTTTTCTTCATCGGTCTCAAGATTGGTTAACAGTCGGATCTGTTCGAGTACGTCAAAATCAAGATGCTGCGCCTCATCGATCATCAACACGGTCTTGCGACCCGCTTCATGATTGGACAACAAATAGCGATGCAGTGCATCGGTTAGGTGTTTCAGGCTCGTGGTGCCCTCTGGGTAGTCAATGCCCAGCTCGTCACACACGGTAGCCAACAGTTCCACGGCACTCAGCGCTGGATTGAGCACAATGGCTAAATCGGTGGTTTCGGGCATTTGCTCGAGGAGGCAGCGATTAATAGTGGTTTTGCCGGTGCCCACCTCTCCGGTTAGAAGGATAAAACCACCGCCACTACCAACCCCGTATAACAAATGCGCAAGGGCATCCCGGTGCCGCGGGCTCATAAATAGGTAGCGTGGGTTCACCGCAATGGAAAACGGTGACTCGCTCAAACCAAAGTACTGGTGATAGATGGCAATGACCTCCCTGTAGAGCCGCTAGTGTACATCGGTCGGGTGGTGCCACGGCAGTCCTTCTGCCATGCCTCTACCTATGCTCACAGGGGCGATGAATAGGGGCGATGATTGCCCCATGAAAAACGGACAAAGCCGCGGCAAGCGCCTGTGATCACCGCAACATACTTGAGCGACAAAAAAACATACTGTATGTTCAAATTCAGTCCGCCGCTCCCTGAACGCGGCCCCGTTTTCTCAGCCAGGAGAATGCACCATGGCCCTGCCACCGATCCTTAAAGACCAACTTCGTCTGCCCGTTGTAGCAGCGCCGTTATTCATTATCTCGAATCCAGACTTGGTCATCGCCCAGTGCAAAGCGGGTGTCGTCGGCTCCTTCCCTGCCCTTAACGCACGCCCCGAGCCGGTGCTCGATCAGTGGCTGCAGCGCATTACCGAAGAACTCGATCGCTACAACCAAGAGAACCCCGACAAGCCCGCGGCGCCATTTGCGGTCAACCAGATCGTGCACGGCTCTAACAACCGCTTAGAGCACGATCTGGAAATGTGTGTGAAGTACAAGGTACCCATTGTCATCACCTCCCTCGGCGCCAAAGAGATGGTGAACGAGGCAATCCACAGCTACGGTGGTATTACCCTGCACGATGTCATCAACAACCGCTTTGCTCGAAAAGCCATCGAGAAAGGGGCCGATGGCTTGATCGCGGTGGCGGCAGGCGCCGGTGGTCATGCGGGTCAGCAATCGCCCTTTGCACTGATACAAGAAATACGTGAATGGTTCGATGGGCCCCTGCTCTGCTCAGGCTCTATCGCTACCGGCGATGCGGTACTAGCGGCGCAAGCAATGGGTGCAGACCTTGCTTACATCGGCTCAGCCTTTATTGCCACCGAGGAAGCCAATGCCGAACAAGCCTACAAACAGGCCATTGTTGATTGCGGCGCCGACGATATCGTCTACAGCAATCTGTTCACCGGCGTTCACGGCAACTACCTGAGGCCCTCCATCGAAAACTCGGGACTCGACCCCGACAATCTGCCCGAGAGCGATCCATCGAAGATGGACTTCGGCTCCGGTGGCAATACCGATGCCAAGGCATGGAAAGACATCTGGGGCTCCGGTCAAGGTATTGGCGCTATCAAGACCATCGGTAGCACAGCGGACTACGTGGCCAAGCTCCAGGGTGAGTATGCCGCCGCACGGGCGAGGTTACTGGGCTCATGAGCGACGACAAACGTATCCCCAGAAGTAACGAAGACGACTACAGCTACGACATCGTTACCCAGCGGCAGCAATTTATTGAGCAGCAAACCGGTGCCGAACTGCACCACAGCAAAAACTTCTCCTTCGACCCCCACGTGATGGCGGGCAATATCGAGAACATGTGGGGCGTGGCCCAAATTCCAATCGGCGTTGCAGGCCCCCTCCTGGTAAATGGCGAGCACGCCCAAGGGGAGTTTTACGTCCCTATGGCCACTGTTGAAGGCACTATGCTGGCCAGTTACAACCGGGGCATGAAAGTGATCCGCGCCTCTGGGGGTGTGACCACCACAGTGTCGGCGGAGTCGATGCAGCGAGCACCGCTATTTATTTTCAACAACGCCCGAGATGCCCGAGATTTCCAAATTTGGCTGCGTGAGAACATGGAAGCCATCAAGGCGCAGGCGGAAAGCACCACCTCGGTGGGCAAGCTGCTGGAAATTGAGAATTACCATTTCCACAACTACGTGGCCACCCGTTTCGACTACTCAACCGGCGATGCCGCCGGTCAGAACATGACCAGTCGCGCCACCTTCTTTGCCTGCGAGTGGATTCAGGCGAATTATCCGGGCAACTTACGCAACTACATGTTATCGGGTAACTACGACACCGAAAAGCGCACGTCGTCGGTGAATTTGCTGAAAGGACGAGGGCGCCGCGTCACCGCCGAGCTCACCATTCCCCGGCAGGTGCTGATTGATCACTTGCGTATCACCCCCGAGCAAATGCAGTACGGCTATCAAATTGCCACCCTGTCCTCGTTTCAAACCAACAGCTCCAACAACGCCAGTCACCCTGCAAATGGTTTAGCGGCGCTTTATTTGGCGACGGGTCAAGACATTGCCAACATTGGTGAATCCAATCAGTGCACGGTGTACCAACGTCTGTTGCGAAACGGTGACTACTACTTCTCGATCACCCTGCCCTCAATCATCATGGCCAGCTACGGCGGGGGTACCAATCTACCCACCCAAAGCGAATGCCTGGCTATGATGGACTGCCTGGGTAAAGGTAAAGCCCTGAAGCTCTGTGAAATTGCAGCAGGGTTAGTGGTCGCCGGCGAACTGTCATTGGCAGCTGCCACCCGCGTCGACAAGGAAACACGCACCAATGAGTGGGTAGACGCCCACGAGCGTCTCGGCAGAAACCGCTGACAGGCGAAACCGTTAACGGGCGAGACCCGAGAGCAGCGTAGCCCGACAGGCCCTAGCGACGGCGGGGTCGTAGTTGCGGGTGCGTCTTATTTCCCCTAGAGTTCATGGGGGCAAAAACTGGACACGACGACGTGGCGACGAACAGCAACAAAGGCTCAATGCTGCGGTTAGGCGGGGCAGCGTCCCGTCATCGCAACATCGCTGGCGTCACCCTTATAGAGACCATGATTGCGCTGGTACTCGTGGCCATTATCGCCGCCATTGCCCTTCCCAGTTATCAGGCCTTTGTAAAGCGGGGACATCGGGCGGAAGCCCGCGATGGACTCATGCGCATTGGCATCTTGCAAGAGAAGTACAAGGGCAACCACGCGGTCTACGCTAATAGCCTTGAGCAACTGGGCCTTAACCCTGACAGTGTCGGTAATCTGTATCGATTACAGATTTCGTCGGCGGATGCAAAGGGTTTCACCGCACTCGCCACGCCCACCGGGCGCCAAGCGGGGGATGAGTGCACCGGCTTTGTGCTGAACGAGCGAGGTCCCGTGTACACCAGTGAGCAAGACCGCCACTGTTGGGGACACTAGGAGCGCTCGAGCCGCGGGCCATTCTCACAACCATGACGCTCATCCGCGTCGCCTTCGGTGAACTCCAGGGTCAAGGTGGCGGTGGGTCTGTCTCTGTCTAACACAATCGAAGCACTGTAAGAGGCGTCTCTAGGTGTGGAACCGTCGTCGTCATCTGCACAGTAATTCTTGTCGGGGCTGATGCGTAAGGCCATACCCAAGGTCTCACCCGCTGGCACCGACAACTCACATCGCCAGCTGTAATTACCATTGCTATTGTCGTAGCTGCCAGCGCAGGCGGGTTCTGCTTGAACCCCAAATTCACCGTCCCCTGCGCGGGTAATACCCACGATATGCACAGTGGCTGTCCAAGGCGGAGGCGAACTCTCATCATTGACGGGGAGGTCACCGACCTCATCGACCGGGGCATCCCCATCATTCCCCCCGGGCTCATCTGTCGATGGCGGCAGTGTAATCGCAAGGGCCTGTACCAGCTGGCTTGGACGGACAATTTGGCTGTCTGCGGGCACGCGTGTACGCACCTGCATACGCCGCTGAATGGCATCGTCGAAGGGGTCTTGCCACAGGGTGGTAACCTCTAACAAGGCGCCCGCCAGACCCGTGGTCACTGCGTAATCTCGCTCTACACTGACCCGCACCGATGGCATGGTCCCGGCACTGGCGCAGGCATCGACTTGAAAGCGCGCCGACTCAAGACACTGATTAGCGTAGCTGAGTGAATCGGATCGGACGTTAGCATCCGATAGGGAGCGCACCCACTCCACCATCAATGCTGTCGTGCCCACCACAGCCACAGCCAAAACCACGCCGGCGATTAACACCTCGATCATGCCCAAGCCAGCTTGCTGACGGCCCAGTCTCATCCCATTGTTTCTCATGGTGTTGGCGCCTCTTGCGGGGTGGGCGGTACCAATATATCCGTCCATGTGCCCGGCACCAACTGCAGCGGCCCCTGCTCCAGGCTCGTGAGCTGTCCACCGGGTACCGTGGCCCAGGCATGCAGCGCCGACAAGGATGTCCAATCGCGAAAATCGCCGTTGACCACCAAACTGCCATACACCGTCACTGGCCCCCAATCTCGAGCACTACAACTACCCCGGCCTGGGTCATTGGGATCAGGTTCAATGAAGACCACACCGTAGTAGGTACCCTCTAACAGCGGGCAACCTTCGAAAATCACAATCACAGGGCGGTCGGGGGCGCCGAATACATCGTCTCGTGTCACCAGGGTTGTGCCATCGGCACCAAACCATTCAATGCTTGGGTGCTGAGCCGCCGCTTGCTGCATCCACGCCCGGTCAGTCGTAAACAGGGTGGACCACAGATCTTGAGTCTCCTCATCGATACCAAAGAAGCCCTGGGCTCTTGGGGGCTGTTCGCCATTGCTGCAGCTAATGGCGTTCTCGCCGGTGCCAAAATGCGTGTTAAACGCTTCACCGTAGTCAGGACAATCATCGGCGGTCACCGCCGTGGCATGGGTGTAGTGGGCCGACTGCCAACGACCGCTGTCGGTAGCGGGACAAAGTGCAGGATTGGAACCGCCATCATCAACACAACCCCGGGTCACCAGCGGCGGCATGTCAAAACCGTCGATGGCCAGTAGCGGAGCCATCACGGCCAGCTGGGAAACACTGGCTACCGCATCTGCGCCCTCGGCGGTGGCATGCACGCGAATATAGTCACCCACCAACTCAAACTGACTGATCACCCGATAGTGACGCTCGACTGTGGTATCGCCACTGCCGTGGGTAAAGGATTCCTGCATTTCCAGTTGGGGTATGCCCGCCTCAAAGTCAAAGTACCAAGGCTGAGCCACGGCGACCGCCTCGGCCAAACCGATTTCGGCGGCATTAAAAGCCTCTTGGGCAGCAAAGGCATTATTGGTAATGCGTATCGCATCAATGGTTGAGCGATTCAGTGCAACGATGGCAATACCCGTAACCAAGCACAGCACCATAATAATCGACAGTGTGTAAGCGCCCCGTTGACGACGATCGCCCAAGCGTCTGCCTTTACCCATGAGAGCGTCCATTAGTTAGCTGCACTGGGCTGAGGCACACCCGCACCATCTCCCAGCACCATTAATTGAGACGCGCTGGGCGCGAAAAATAGCCGGTCATTGCGGGATGTTGCTGCTACCCGTAAAAACAGCTGACCTTCGGGCGTATTGGCGCCGGCGCCGGGCTGACAACTGCCGGCAATACCAATATCAGCGGGAAAGCTGCACAGGGTGACATCCAAGCGTCGACGCTCGCGACACGTGCGGCTGCTGCCGCATTCCGTAAAATTTCGGCAGGGTTCAGCGCCAAGCCACTGCCGTGATTCAGCATCCATACAACGCTGCGCCAATCGAAACCGCAACTGATCAATAAGCACCGTTTCACGCTCAGTTGCCGCAAGCCAATGGGGTGCATCGGCCGCGTCGTCACACTGGGCCGTCTCTGACTCGGAAACCTGAACAGCGCCGGCCAGTAAACGAAATCCAAAATAGCCGATATCGAGCGGCCCCGAACCCGTCTGGTAGTGATAGAGAATGCAGGAGTCCTCGGATTCCCCCAAGGCAGCGCCTAGGCTGACATCCCTTGAGGGTGGTGACGTGAACAAACCCAGTGGGTTGTCCAACAATTGGCCGGTCTGGTAGCCGATGCGTCTAAAGTCCTGAGTGACGGTATCGACAATGGCCCTCGCTTGCTCGGTGGCCCGGGTTCGATCAAAGACATCGGTGCCTGTGGTCACCGTGTTGATGTAGAGGGACGATCCGGCGAGCGCAATAAAGGCCCCGATCGCCACCGAGATAATTAACTCTACAAGGCTCAGGCCCCGTTGTTGCAAGCTGGGTAACCCAGCCCTTCGCTGTTGGAACATATACCAATGCGCCCCATGGCATTACGACTGACCACCACCGATGCACCGCCCGAGGATACGCGCACCTCTAAGTGGCTTTGCAACGACACAGCCCGCACGGCAGAGAAGCTGACACTGGCGGGGCTGTCGTGAGCTACCGAGAGTACCACGCTGTTGCCGTAATCCGCCGCAGAGCGTCTGGCAATGGTATCAGCCCCATCGGCAATCGAGTAACTCCAGGTGCCATTGGAGCCCGCGTAAAACGCCGCCTCAACACGGGCTGCCGGTCCACGAGCAATCGCCTCACTGCGGGCGCGTCGCAAGTCCGACGCCAGGGTCTCGACCGAGCTGCGCAACTGTTGTCGCTCAACCAAGCTACCAAAGGCCGGTAATCCAACGCCCAACAAAATACCCATGATGGCCACTGTCACCATCAATTCAACCACCGTAAAACCCTTTTGTTGTTTAGCCTTCATCTGTCACCTCCCGGCACGGCACCGTCGCCGGCGCATTAATCAATCCATGCAGCGATCCTGCAGCAGAAATCAGGCGCCGTGGATTTAAGGCTGCGGATTTGTGAAGCACAGCACCGATAAGGGTGGTGAATATTGAACTGGCGCACACTGTTCCCAGCACCTCCACTGAGCTGGCTGGGAAGATGGTTCGTTGCGCCCTATGGGAGACACGACCTGACCAACAATTGTCTACCTTGTGACCCGGATCAGTTGCTGCCAATGTGTCGCCTTCAATCCTACGAGAATGCTCCGATGCCAACCAGTCGCCGCTTCAATGCTCACCGCTACGTTTTCACCACTCTGCACAACGATCGCCCCATTTCGCTCTCCGGGATTCTTCGAAACGCTCACCGCACCGCGCTTCAAAACAGTCAGCGCAATCCCCTAATGATTCGGTATTGGCGGCGTACTCAAGCCATGGCAGTTGCCGCTTTACTGGCTTTGGCATCAACGGTGCTCCGGGCGGAATCCTGGCAAGCCGCACCCAATTTCACGCTGCCGGTCATCGCTAACGGTGAGGGCGCTATCGAGCTGTCAGACATGCGCGGCAAGGTGGTATACGTGGATTTCTGGGCATCTTGGTGCGGGCCCTGCCGCCGCTCGCTACCGGCCATTGACGTGCTTTACCAGGAACTTGCACCCCGCGGTTTCCAGGCCGTTGCCGTTAGTATTGATGTGGTCGAGGAGGACGCCCTCGACTTTCTACAGCGCTACACCGTGACCTACCCCGTGGTGATCGACACCGAGAGCGAAGTACCCACGCAATTTGGCGTTGAGGGTATGCCATCGGGCTACCTGATTGATGCCGAAGGTCGCGTGCGCGATGTGCACGTGGGGTTCAAAACCGGCGACGAAGTGGCACTGCAAGAGCAGATACTGGCACTGCTCGCCGAGAGCGAATAACCCTTAGTACAACCTCCCCAAAGCGCGGTCGCACCCTCTCTAGGCGGTGGTTTTGCCACTTGGAGGCGCACAGGCGAGCCTCACCAGGACAACTGTTTGTCAAAACCCAGGCGAGCCCATCCAGCGCTGGATTTTCGTCGTAGCGCTATAAACAGCCTTGAGACGAAAACATGCCCGACACTTTGTACTACGATGGCCAGTGTCCCCTGTGCGTTAAAGAGATGGATCGACTCCGGCGTTTAAAAGGATCGTCGCTGTCCCTGTGTGACATCCATGAGCTCGACTATCAGCGAGACCATGCCCCAGGTGGCGACACTACAGGGCAACCCTCTGGACGACCCGACCGCGACACCCTGTTGCGCGTGCTTCATCTTGAACGCGATGGTGTGTTCCTGACCGGGGTCGATGCCAATGTCGCTGCCTGGCAGCACACCCGCTTTGGCTGGTTGTGGCGCTGGATGACCTGGCCAGTGATACGACCTATGGTCGAGCGCGTCTACGACCGCTGGGCGCGCTGGCGCTACGACCGGCTTTACAGCCAAAGCAAAAAGACCGCAGCCACCCCCTCCGTTCAGAGTCGAGACCCATGAAAACCTTCACCGCAGCCAGCATTGACGCCCTACCCCAGCGCACCCGAGCAAATCTTATGAACTGCGCCTCGGGACTTCGTTCGGCGCTGCTCGTGGGTACACGCAGTAGCAACGGCACAACTAACCTCGCCCTGTTCAGTAACGTCTTCCACGTCGGTGCCGCCCCTGCGCTTATCGGGATGATTGCACGGCCAAAGCCAGAGGGTACCGAGCGGCACACCCTCGACAATATTCTCTCCACGGGCTGCTGGACGCTCAATCACGTGGGTCAAAGTTGGGTGTCTGTCGCCCACCAAACCAGTGCACGCTACGGCGGTGATACCTCTGAGTTTGAGGCCCTGGGCCTGCATGAAGAATGGATAGAGGACTTTGCGGCCCCCTTCGTAGCTCGGTCGATGATCAAATTAGGGCTAACCCTAGAGCAGCATACGCCCCTCACTGTGAACGACACCCACCTGCTTATTGGTCGAGTTCAATTGCTGCGCTGCCCCGCCGAAATCATGCGTGACGATGGCACCCTGAATATGGCAGGGGTTGATCCTGCTGTGGCCTGCGGGCTCGACAGTTACCATGGTGTAAACAGCGCGGAACGCTTCGCCTATGCCAAACCCAACCAACCACCTGAGCGCTTGGACTGACCCATGGAAACCCGCCAGCAGCGTCTGATTCGAGAAATTTTGGAAGCCGACGCGCCAAAAACCAAGACCCAGGAGCAGGACCACTCCCTTAAACAGCAGGCTTGGGACAGGGCTCTGTCGGGGGAACCACCTAGGACCATGACACCTTGGGAATGGCAGGATTGGTACGCAGCCCAAGGGGTTCCAATAACCCAGACCCAGACCGAAACTCATACCAAGACCAGGACCGACATCACCCAACACTGGCCATCGTGGCTGATAGCCGATCTGCGCTCGGATCACGCCGGCGAGACCGGCGCTGTGATGATTTACCGCGGGCTACTGGCAACCAGCCGTGACAAGCAGGTCCGGGACTTTGCCCACAGGCATTTGGCTACCGAGCAAAAACATTTAGGCATGGTGGAAGACTGGTTACCAAAAGCCCACCGGACACGATTACTGCCCCTGTGGCGATTGCTGGGATGGCTGACCGGGGCCATTCCAGGGCTAATGGGACCGCGGTGGGTATACCAAACCATTGCCGCGGTTGAGACCTTCGTTGATGAGCACTACCAAGCCCAACTGGATAAACTAGACCCTACTGGACCCCACAGCGCCTTGCGTGAGGTACTGGCGAGCTGCCAAGCCGATGAAGTAGCACACCGGGATGAGGCCCGAGCGGCAACCACCGAACGCCCCGGATGGTTGTTGCGAGGCTGGTGTATGCTGGTCGCCAAGGGGTCTGCCCTGGCCGTGACCGCCGCGCGCGCAGCATAGCTGGGCAGGCACCGCAGGTTTCGGTAATCTGCAGCGTCGACGCTGCGCGCCCGCTATCTAGCGCGCAGCACTCAAGATGTGACTTCACAAGGATATCGTCATGCGTCAGCGTGTTTTTCATGGATCCCCCCGCCGAGCCCTATCCACCGCCCTATCACTCATAAGCCCGAAAACGATCAGCACGACATCGGCCTCATTGGTGCTCACCGCGGGCCTGCTGCTGGGCAACGCGACCACCACGTTGGCTCAGGATGTGCCCGAGCGCGATGAGATTGCAGCCCAGTACAAATGGGACCTCACCGACATGTACGCCGATGCCGATGCCTGGGAAGCCGATAAGGAGCGTTTGAAAACCTTGCTGCCCAAGCTCGAGGCTTACCGCGGACGACTTGGGGAGAGCGGGGAAACGCTTCTGGCAGCCATCCGCCAATCGGAAGACATTTCAAAAATCGTGGGCAACCTGTACGTCTATGCGGGTCTAAAATCCTTTGAAGATACCCGAGTATCCGAAAATGCCGCTCGATTCTCTGAAGCGCAAACACTCTATGCCAACTACAACGAAGTGGCGTCGTTCTTCTCTCCCGAGTTATTGGCTATCCCCGAGGACCAACTTGAGCAGATGATTGCCAACACCGAAGGTTTGGCCATGTACCGGCACTACCTTGATGAAGAGTCCAGAATGCGTCCCTACACCCTCAGCGCCGACGAGGAGCGTTTACTGGCCATGTCCGGGGATGCATTGGGCAAATTCAGCTCGGTGTTTAACGCCATAGATAACGCAGACCTGAAGTTCGGTACGGTAGTCGATGAAGAGGGCAACGAAGTAGAGTTGACCAACTCCCGCTACGGCGCGTTCCTTCACTCCAGCGACCGTCGGGTACGCGAAGACGCCTGGAAAGGCTTATTCAAAGCCTATGAGCAACTCAACCATACCCTCGCGGCCAACTATGAAGGCCACGTTAAAAGTCGTGTATTCCTGGCGAAAGCCCGCGGCTTCGATTCACGGCTTGAGGCGGCCACCTACAGTAACGGTATCCCCACCGAGGTTTATCGCAACCTAATTACCGCGGTACGCGAAGGGGCAGAGCCCCTGCAGCGCTACCTTCGATTGCGCGAACGCATGCTCGGTGTCGAGCAGCTCGAGATTTGGGATTTATACGCACCCATCGTTGAACCCACGATCGATAACGTCAGTTTTGAGGAAGCCAAGACCATCGTTGCCGACGCGCTCGAGCCCCTGGGTGACGATTATTTAGAGGTGTACTGGAAAGGGTTCGATCAGGGCTGGGTCGATGCCTTCGCCAACGCTGGCAAACGCGGCGGCGCTTATAGCTGGGGTACCTATACCTCTAAACCCTACCTGTCGATGAACTTCGAGGGCACCTTGAATGATGTCTCCACCCTCGCCCACGAATACGGTCACTCGATTCACAGTTATTTAACCCGCGCCACCCAGCCCTATGTCTACGGGGATTACCGGATTTTCATTGCGGAAATTGCCTCGATGACCAATGAAGCCATTCTCATGCAGAAGTTGTTAAGAGAGGCGAGCAGCCCCGCTGAGCGCGCTTACCTCCTTAGCAGCTACCTCGATGAGTTCCGGGGCGGTTTTTACCGGCAGGCGTCCTTTGCAGATTTCGAGATGCAGGCCCATGCCAAAGTCGAGGCCGGTGAAGCCCTGACCGCCGACACACTAAATGCTATCTACGCGGATGTGTTTAATGCCTACTACGGTGACGCCGTGCGTGCCGACGAACTCAATCAAATAGAGTGGAGTCGCATTCCGCACTTCCTACGGGGCGATAACTTCTACGTCTATCAGTACTCGACATCCTTCGTTGCCGCTACCGCCTTGGCTAAACAAATTCTTGAGCAAGGGGAACCTGCCCGGGAGCGCTTCCTCGATATGTTGCGCTCGGGTTCAAGCGACTATCCGATCGAGCTGTTGAAAAAGGCCGGTATCGATATGACCAGCCCTCAGCCGGTGTACGACACCATCGCTGTGTTTGATGATTACGTGACCCAGCTCGAGGAAGCGCTCGCCGAAATGGAAGCCGAGTCATCCGATGGCTGACGCCGCGCCCAGCGCCCCAGCCTCCGAGTACCTCAGCACCCTAGAAAAAGGCCTCAGGGTGCTGACGGCCTTTTCTCGAGACTGTCCACAAATGACCTTGTCGGAAGTGGCGCGGGTCACCCAATTAAGCCCTGCGGTCGCCAGACGCTGCCTGCTAACCCTGACCGAGTTGGGCTATGTGGGTAAAGTCGATGGGGTGTTTTCCTTACGTCCAGCGGTGCTCGAGTTATCGCGACCGTTCACCGAGAGCTTCGACATCGACAACCTTATTCGCCCTTCGCTGCAGCGATTGCGGGATGAGACCGGTGACAGCGCCTCCTTTGCCCTGCTCTCCGGTAGCGATGTGCTGTACCTGAGTCATGTATCGACCTATCGGGTCATTCGCTTACAGGCCAGTGCGGGCACACGCTTCCCGGCACTTGCGACCTCTTTGGGACGCGCGATTCTGTCGGTGATGCCACCCGGCGATGTGGATGCGTTCCTATTCAAGTACCCACTCAAACAGCGCACCGAGCACACTCTGATCGATGCCAGTGCCCTGCGAGAGGCTATTCAAAGGGCGCGCCATCAGGGCTATGCCATGGTCAGTGACGAACTGGACTACGGTATCACGTCTATCGCTGCACCCATTGTGATGCCCGGTAGGGGACCTGTGGGTGCCGTCAACAGCTCTGCGGCGACCACACGTATTGACGTTAATAGCTTCGCGGACAGTAGATTGCCGAGCTTACTGGCGGTTCGGGATAGCCTGACCGCCGAGTTAAGCCGTAGCCCCGAACTGGTTCGAGCTATTCAAACCGCTGGTTATTAATGGCCAGCCAACCACGCACGTCGGCATTCACTTCATCCGCATGGGTAACGTTACACAGGTGACCGCCGCCACCAATAGTCACCGCCTGTGCTAGGGGCACCTGCTCCGCAAGGTAGGCGCTGTGGCGCTGGCGAGAAGCGGTTTCTTCCGTACCCGTGACCACCAGTAGCGGCGCCTGCAAATGGGGCAACGCCGCGCGTACATCCATGGGGGCTGGCAATGCACCCTCGGTTAATAAGTCGGCCCCGGTATAGCCATCGGCCAGTGCGGCCAGTGCGGCGCGCTGGTGTTGGGTAGCACCGCCCACCACCAGCGGATGCTGGCCCCACTCCTGCATGAAACTATCGCGATCGCCCTGCGCCAACAATTGGCGATAGCGGTCAAAGGGAATCGCGTCACTGTCGGGGTCATCAATCGCCAAGCCATCCACATGCCCACCTTGGCTAATGACACCGTCGGGGTGAGGCATATTGCCGCCCTCATGGGCCCTTGCTGTCACCCAGTAACGCAAGGCCAGACGAGCGCCCTGGGAGACACCCCACAACACCACCGGCCCATGCAGGGACATTAAAATGGCGCCAAGGTCATCGAGTTCTGTCTGAAAACAAGGGCTCAAGCGGTTGCTGCCAAACCCCCTGCGGTCGTAACGCACCAACCGTAACCTGGGGCTGACCAGGGGCATTTGTGGCGCAAAAGAACGGCTATCGAGGGTCCAGCCGTGCAAACACACCAAGTTGATAGGTGAACCGACCTCTGCGCTAGGGTCAGAGTCCTCGTCAGCTAACTGATCAACGATAACCTCGATGCTCCCCCCGGATACCGGAACGTGATAGCGCTGCTCCTGGGTGCCTGTCACTGATCGGGCCCTTGCTCTTCGGGGTCAACGTAGGTCACCGCCGCTTCAGCGCCGTGCCACAGGGCATCCCCCACCGGATTGGTTTGCTCTTCCAGCACATGGCCCACCAATCCTGCGCAACGCGCCACCAATACCACGCCGCGCATCATCGGGGCCGGTACCTGAGCCGCCCCCAAAATGGCTGCAAGTGCAGCGCTGACATTCATGACCAGCGGCCTACCGAGTGCCGAACTAATCGCCTGCTCTAGCGCCATCATGGCAGTTCGGGCTGGGTCGGCCTCGGGTAATAGAGCCAGCAGACGATCGACCCTTGGATCTCGCCCCGTGTGAATGGGATGACCGAAGCCTGGCACTGGTGTACGTGTGGCACGATGCTCGGCAACAATGAGCTGGGCCTCGGCATCCACATCGCTGCTGGCCAACATGCGCTCAAGTAATTCACCGCAGCGACCCGCAGTGCCCGCATAGCGATCACCCACCCCTAGCAAGCCCGCGGCCACTGCCCCTTGCAGTGACTCGGGCGCACCGTGCACGGTAAGTCGAGTTGCCACTACCGAGGGCACCAAGCCGTGCTCCATGATGGTTACAAGCGCAGCATCCACAAGCGTCACCTGTCGCTCGGTGGGTTGTCGGCCTAGGGCCTGCAGCAAAAACGCACCGGTGAAACTGAAGTGGCCAATAACCTCGTGCACCAAATCTTTACCCCGTAAGGTGATGCTGTCGGCGTCATAGCCACAAATGCGTGTTTCGGGTGAGTTGCCGTGCTTGCTACTCATGGGTGATAACCTCCTCTATTTACGCCCTAGCCTACCGTGCGCCTTACAACCAATAAAAATGCGTTGGGGTTGATCCACTTTTAGATGTTCATGGTATACCTACGTGTTCGCAAAGCGAATAGATTTTCGAATATCGAAAAAAAGAGAAATAACGACCCATAGGAGTGTGTATGTTCCCCAAGCGTAATCTGTTGTCTTTGGCAGTTCTCTCGGCACTCTGTGCTACCGATACCATGGCCCAAGCGGTTCTCGAAGAGGTGGTGGTAACCGCCCGCAAACGCGCAGAGACGCTGGCGGAAAGCCCAATCTCGGTGCGGGCCTTCACTGAGGGAGAAATCCGCGCTAGCGGCATTCAAACACCTCAAGATTTTGTTGATCTAACCCCGAACGTCACCCTGGTGCAGACCCAAAGCACTGGCAACTCATTTCTGAACATTCGGGGTATCTCCTCGGCCCGAAACAGTGAACTAGCAGCTGCCATCCTCATTGATGGTGTACTTATGTCAAACGCCACCCAGCTGAATCAACAGCTGTTCGATATCCAGCAGATCGAAGTACTGCGTGGCCCCCAAGGCGCTCTGTACGGACGTAATGCCATCGGTGGCGCCATCACCATCACCACCAAAGCACCGGGTGATGAGCACGAGGGTGAAATTCGGGTGGGTGCAGAATCGGCACCTGGCTACAGCGTGAAGGGCTATGTCGGTGGTCCGCTGAATGAAAGTGGCACCGTCAAGTATCGTCTGGCGGGCTCAATCATCGATCACGATGGCTACCTCGAGAACACGTACCTGAACGAGAATGCCGACCCCTATAAGGACACCTCATTCCGGGCGCGTATTAACTGGGACGTCTCTGAAACCCTGACCACCGATTTCCGAGTAAGCTACTCAAAACTCGATACCCAAGCCTTTTACTTCGTGCTCGATGCCGACGCCGATGACACCGATAAGCCCATTCAAGTGAACAACCCCGGTAATAACGAGCGCGAGTTCGTCAGCGCCAGTTTCAAGTTTGATTACGACATGGGCTTTGCCACCCTCACAGGTATTACGGCTTACGATGATGTGTCGGAAATCTCCAGCGGCGATAACGTGTTCTTCCTACCACCGGACGATCCACAGAACTTCTGGAACTTCGACCCGTTCTTTGTATGCCTGCGCGATGGCACATCCGCCTGTTTCCCGGACCTTGAATTCTTCCCAGGCACGGGTGACCAATACATCGACTTGGGACAAAACCAGTATCTAGAAATCGAGTCGCTTAGCCAGGAAATACGTCTGACCTCAAATAACGTCGACGGCCTGCGCTGGATTGTGGGTGCCTACGCCATTCAAACCGACCGCTACATCTCTACCGGTGGTCAGATTGACCGGGGCCTGGGTATTTTTGACGTGGAGCGGGACTTCCGTCCGCAGATCTTCACCGACGGCTTTAGCGATGGCGTAGTGAACGATCCGGCGCCACAGCTGGGGGTACTCGCCGATGGCCAAGACAACTTTGCATGGGCGGTATTTGGGCAAGTGAGTGCCGATCTAAGCGACGCCGTAGAGATGAACTTCTCTCTGCGCTACGACGAGGATGAGCGCGAAAACACCACACTGACCCCCGCCGAGTACAACGTGCCCTTTAACGCCGCGGTCATCTTCGGTGAGACCCGTAAAGAAACCTGGGATGCGCTGCAACCCAAGCTCACCGTCCGCTGGCGGCCCAATGATGACTGGATGCTCTACGCTGATGCCAGCCGGGGCTTCCGTAGCGGCGGCTTCAACCAAAGTGGTGTCGGTACCGCCGTACCCTACCCCGGTATTCAAGATATCTACGACGAGCAGATTGCCGATACCTTTGAAGTAGGTGCTAAAGGGGACTTAAACGATGGCAAGGTGCGTTTATCGGCGGCGCTCTACCACACCACCTTGGACGGTGCTTACTTCTTCTACTACGACGCGGGCACTAACACCCAAAACCTGGGTAGCCTGACAGAGGTGGAATACCAGGGTGCGGAATTCGAAGTATCAGCGCTGCTGGGTGATTACTTCACACTGAACGCGGGCATTGGCTTCACCGACAGCAAAATCACTGACGTACCCCGGGACGAAAGTGGCCTCTCGGAAGCCTGGCTGGGTAACCAAGCGCCACTCGTCAGTGAAGTCACTGCCAACATCGGCCTCCAGTTCCGAGCCCCAATGGGCGGCAACCGCGAAATCTTTGCACGGGCGGATTACCAGCACCTGGGTGAAACCTGGTGGGAGCCCGATAACTACTCATCACGCAGCCCTGTCAACCTACTCGATCTGCGTGCAGGCATCGAAGACGTGGACAACTGGGGTGTGACCTTGTGGGTGCGCAATGCCACCGACGAGGAGTGGAACACTGAGTTCTCGCCCAACGCCAACCGGTCCCTCAACTTCCTTTGGCGCGCCCAGCCCGTGCGCTACGGTATTGAGCTGACCAAGTGGTTCTAACCTTAACCTGCACTGATTGAATGGAGATTGTTATGAACGCTGTTGCGCAAGTGAAATCAACCCTGCACCACAACGCCTATGTGTGCAAAGACCTCGAGGCGGTGCGTCATTTCTACGAGGACATCATTGGCTATAAGCTGGTGGCGACCTGGGCCGAGCGCACCGATTTGTTTGGCAAAGTGCGTACCTATGCCCACTGCTTTTTCGATATCGGCGATGGCTCATGCCTAGCCTTTTTCCAGTTCGCCGATCAGGACGACGCGGAGGAGTTTGGTCCCGAACTTCCCCGCTCGGGCTTCCGTCACTTGGCCATGAAGGTCGATCAAGAGACCCAAGACGGTATCAAAGACCGTCTTGAGGCCGCCGGCTACTTCGAGAGCGGTGAGGCCTACCCCTTGAACCACGGCTATTGCTGGTCACTGTACTGCTTCGACCCCTCGGGGCTTTTGGTGGAGTTCACTGTCGATCATGAAGATGTTGAGCAAATCAATCGCGACAAAGCAGCCAGTGCCCACGATGACTTGAAAAAGTGGCTGGGCGGCGATCACACCCCTAACAACGAACAGTTCCACCGTTAATACGAGGTATCCCTATGTCTTTAAAACTCGCTGTTGTATGCCATTCCGGCTACGGCCACACCGATGTGGTGGCGGAGCATGTTGTTGCCGGTGCCAGCACCGTTGCTGGGGTTGAGGTAAGCGTGATCAAAGCCGCAGATATTACCGGGCCCGACAGTCCAGCGCTGGCAGAGCTCGATAATGTTGATGGCATGATTTTCGGCTCGCCGACCTACATGGGCTCGGCGTCCGCGGTATTTAAGACCTTCATGGAAGCCAGCTCCGGGCGCTGGATGGAGCAGAAGTGGGCGAACAAGCTGGCCGCCGGCTTTACCAACTCGGGCTCGATGAACGGTGACAAGCAAAACACCCTGATCGAGATGATGACCTTCGCTATGCAGCACAGCATGATCTGGGTGGGTTTAGGCCAAATGCCGGGTAACAACCACTCGGGAGGATCTGACGCCGATACCAACCGCTGTGGCGCCGCCATTGGCTGTATGACCCAGGCCAATGTCGACGAAGGGCCAGACGTTGCCCCACCCAATGCCGATCGTGAAACCGCAAAACTGTTCGGCATTCGCGTCGCAGAAGCCCTGTGCCGATGGGGAGCCCAGAATGCGTGACCATCAGCTGTTCGATGCTGAGGTAGAAACACGTCCGGTCGATGCGCAATTTGCCATCGACCGAGACAGCTACCGACGCCAGATCCGCTACTTGCTCGAGCACTCAGCTTTCTATCAGGAAAAATTGGCAGCAGCGGGTTTTGATAGCCCCGAGAAAGTCGGCGAGCTCGATGACATCGCGCAACTGCCTTTCACCGAGAAAGACGAGTTACGCACCAGTCAGGCAGAGCACCCGCCCTTTGGCAGTCATATTGCCGCCGATCCGGATAGCTTGGTGCGTGTGTTCAGTACCAGCGGTACCACTGGCACCCCCTGCTATTTGGGTCTGACCCAGCGCGACTTAGATATGTATGCCACGAACGTAGCCCGAGGTTACAGTGCGGCAGGGTTCAAGCGCGGTCAGCGCCTGGTGGTGGGCTTCAATGCGGGGCCCTTCGTGGCCGGTGCCGTTTACTATGGCTTCGATAAAATCGGCTGCAGTGTTATCCCCGTGGGTACCGGTAACACCGAGCGCATGGTGACGGCCATTCAAAAGCTGGGAGCGACCGGCGTCAGCTGTACGCCTTCCTATGGTCTTTACCTCATTGATTGGTGCCGCGATCACGGGATCGATACCCGCTCGCTGGGCCTGCGCAACATGATCACCGCCGGTGAGCCCGGTGGCGGCGACCCTTTCGTGCGCTCGGCCATTACCGACGCCTTTGGTTGTACCGTACGGGAATCCATGGGTATTGGCGATGTATCCCTGTCGGTTTGGGCCGAAGATGCCGACGAGAACGGCATGCATTTCATGGCCCGTGGATTCGTTCACGTGGAGCTGATTGACCCCGTATCAGGCAACCCGGTGCCCTGGGAAGACGGTGCCGAGGGTGAGCTGGTGTACACCGCCCTGCAGCGGGAGGCTATGCCACTTTTGCGCTTCCGCAGTCGAGATCACGTTGTGGTAACCCTGCGCGACAACCCGACGGGGCGCACGGGGCCACGTATCCGATGTGTCGGACGCACCGATGACATGCTCATTGTGCGGGGGGTTAACCTATTCCCAACCGCGGTGCGTAGTGTCCTAGACAGTTTCAATGGTCAGGTATCGGGTATCTTCAGCATCCGCCCCATGACGCAGGGTGTGCTGCAAACGCCGCCACTACCGGTGGTGGTCGAGGTGGCACACGGGCAATCAACCGAGAACCCTGTGCTTGCCAAACAGATCAAAGACGAGATCAAAGCCCGATTGTTGGTCACCACCGACGTACGTTTAGTCGAGCACGGACAGTTGCCCCGGGAGACCTATAAAACCAAGCTGGTGGACTACTCTGAAGCTGCCGCCTGACAGCCCTCGATTGAGGCCTCGATACGAGGCCTCGGTATCGAATTATGGTGGCTATCGTTGGCAGACCCTGTCTTTGGGATGCTCTATCTTTGGAGTGCCCTGTCTTTGTCACGGCTTTTGGCACTACTTTTGGCACGACCTCTGACACGACTTTTGACACTAGCGGTCGCTAAATTGCACCGACTCCGATAACACTTTACAGAGACAACATCATGACGCTACCCCTGTTCCCTACCAGTCTTGTTGGATCCTACTCCCAACCCGATTGGCTTATCGATAAGGCCAAGCTAAAAGGTCGATTCCCACCACGTACACGCGCCCAGGAGTTGTGGCGGGTCGCCCCCGAGTTTTTGGCAGAAGCCAAGCAAGACGCTGTGCGTTTAGCGGTGGAAGATCAGGTCAATGCCGGGCTCGATATCATCACCGACGGTGAAGCCTGCCGAGAGAGCTACTCCAATCACTTTGCCACGGCGCTCAATGGTGTCGACATCGACAACCCTGGACAGGCCCTCGATCGCAGCGGTGAGCCGGTACCCGTGCCGCGTATTACCGGTGCTATTAGCCGCAAGCACCCAGTGAGTGTTGAAGAAGTAAAGTATCTTCGAACCCTTACCGATCGGCCGATCAAATTCACAGTGCCCGGTCCTTTTACAATGAGTCAGCAGGCACAAAACGACTGGTATGACTCGCCGGCAGCCGCTGCCATGGACTACGCCGCCGCGGTGCGTGAGGAAATCGCCGATTTATTCGCGGCCGGCGCCGATGTCATTCAGCTCGATGAACCCTATATGCAAGCCCGACCGGAAGCCGCCGAGGAATACGGCGTGACAGCATTGAATGCGGCACTTGAAGGGGCAGCGGGACCAACCTGCGTTCACATCTGTTTCGGGTACGCCATGCTGATTCACGAGCGTCCCCAGGGCTATTCGTTCTTGCCCCAGTTGGCCGATGCCTGCTGTCAGCAAATCTCCATCGAGACAGCCCAGTCTTCCCTCGACTGCAGTGTGCTGACGTCACTGCCGGCTCAGACTATCTTGCTTGGGGTCATCGATTTATCGACGACAGAGGTCGAGACACCTGAAACCATCGTCGCTCGGGTTGAACGCGCGCTACCCTATATCGATAAAGAGCGGGTGGTATTGGCCCCTGACTGCGGCATGAAGTACCTACCTCGGGACGTCTCCCTAGCCAAGCTAGAGTCAATGGTGGAAGCGGCGCGACGTTTGCGATCGCAGTACAGCTGAGCTGGCTTAACACTCCACCACATTCACCGCGAGACCTCCCCTGGAGGTCTCCTTATATTTCTCGTGCATATCTCTGCCCGTGTCGCGCATGGTACGAATCGCTTTATCGAGGGAGACGAAGTGCTCACCGGTACCACGCAGCGCCAACTGGGCGGCGTTGATTGCCTTCACTGCGGCGATGGCATTGCGCTCGATACACGGCACCTGCACCAAGCCACCGATGGGGTCACAGGTGAGCCCAAGGTTGTGCTCGAGACCAATCTCCGCAGCATTTGTAACCTGTGCTGGGGTGCCACCTAAGACAGCACACAAGCCCGCAGCGGCCATAGCACACGCTGAGCCCACCTCACCCTGGCATCCCACTTCCGCCCCTGAAATAGAGGCATTTTTCTTACACAAAATACCGATAGCAGCGGCACTTAAGAAGAATTCAACCACTTGCTCATCGGTGGGGTTTTGGCTGTATTCCATGAAATACATAAGCACCGCCGGGATGATCCCCGCGGCGCCATTGGTGGGGGCTGTCACGATGCGTCCGCCCCCTGCATTTTCCTCGTTCACCGCCAGGGCATACAGGTTGACCCAGTCCATCGCCGACATGCTGCTACTAATAAGGTTTTTACGGGCTGAGCGGATCAAGTTTTTATGGAAGGCCATGGCCCGGCGCTTCACATCGAGCCCCCCGGGTAACACCCCTTCCTTGTGCAGGCCGTTGGCAATGCAATCGCGCATTGCTGCCCAAATATCCATCAACGCATCGTGCAGCACTTGCTCGCTGCGCCATGCCTTCTCATTCTCGGCCATGAGCTCGGCAATACTTAAGCCGTGGCTTCGGGTCAGTGTCAGCAATTCATCGGCGGAGGCAAAATCGTAGGGCAGCGCCATGGCAGGCTCACTGGCAGCACTATCGCCCGCCTCGGCCTCGTGCTGATCGACCACGAACCCACCGCCAATCGAGTAATAGGTATTCTCTGCAATGACGGTCCCCGCGGCATCAAGGGCAGTGAAGCGGACCGCATTTGGATGAAAAGGCAGGGTCTCGTCATGCCATCGACAATCATCGCTCCAGGCAAAGTTAATGGCATGCTGGCCCGCTAGTTCAAGAACACCCGAGCTAATCACCTGTTCAAGCTGCGGGCGTACCGTCTCTGGGTCAACGCTATCGGGATACTCACCCCGCAAACCCGCAATCAGTGCACCATCGGTGCCATGCCCCTTACCTGTGGCGCTCAATGACCCGTATAAATCAATGCGTAACGCCTTAACAGCTGCCAGGTTGTGCGCGAGCAGTTCATCCAAAAATCGTCGCGCCGCCAGCATCGGACCCACCGTGTGGGAGCTAGAGGGCCCAATACCAATTTTGAACAGATCGAGCACCGAGATGTTCATGGTCAGTTCTCCACGCGCAGTCCGTATTCAAGGCTGGCATCTTGTAACCACAACCAAATATAGTCGGCGAAACTGCGCCGAACGACCAGCTCGAAGGTCTCATCGTTGAGACGTCGCAGGGTACAACTGGCCTTGGCGAAACCGGTCGATACCACCTTGCCCGCTGGAAAATGTCGCTGGTGCAGGTCAACGGGCACGCATTTCTTCAGCACATCGACGGCGCGCTCCCCAGACAGTTCAAAGACCGTAAGGCCACTGCTGACATCGACCAGCGCACAGTGCCCCGTCAAAGCGTCCTGTAAGCGCTGCTGCAGAGAAAACAAGGCAGATGCGGGCACCGATATGAGCCATTCATCGGGGGCTATCCAACGCACCGTCGTATCACTGGATGCCACCGAACTGAGTGGCGCGGTGGGCAAGGCCAACCCGGTTACAGCCTCAAATGCCGCTGTTTGAGCAGCATCTTCGGGGTTGCAGCGCAAGGTTAAATGCCCCTTGAGCGCATACTCGCGAAGTTGCACGGGCGCATCGGAGGGCGTCATTTGTGCGAGTTCATCAAACCCGACGTGGGCCAGTGGACTGCGCCCAGTGACGCCATCGGCGACCCCTGTCCAGTCGGTGATCGGCGCCTTGTACTGCTCTTTCGAACTTGCTGGGTTATCAGACATGTTGCCGCTCCCCCTCTGGATCTAGGAACACTGGGCTGCAAATCTCGGCTTCCACCACGGAGCCATCCGCCAACGGGTAGTACACGGTCTCACCCATGCGCGCGTGCCCCCCTTTCACGAAGCCTTGGGCAATGCTTCGATTCAAATTAGCGCTCCAGTAGCTAGAGGTAATGTGGCCCACCATGGGCATGGGTATAGGCGCGTTAGGATCAAAGACACCCTGAGCACCCTCGGGCAGTACCACTGAGGGGTCGCGGGTTTTAATGCCAACCCACTGTTTGCGATCGGGCCGGACACAATCGGCGCGCACCATGCCGCGCTTACCAATAAAGCTAAAGGGCTTTTGGTTACTGACCGCCCAGCCCATGCCAAGATCGTGGGGATGTACCGAACCGTCGGTATCCTGACCCGCAATAATGAAGCCCTTCTCGGCCCGCAGAACATGCATGGTCTCGGTGCCATAGGGCGTGAGGTCGTAGGGGGCACCCCGCTCGAACAGGGCCTCCCACACGTGCAAGCCATAGTTGGCGGGCACATTGATTTCGAAAGACAACTCACCCGTAAAGGAAATTCGGAATACCCGAGCGGGCACCCCAGCGACCGTCATCGGCTGCCAGCTCATAAACGGGAATGCCTCCGCCGACAAATCGGCATCGGTCAGCTCCCCCAAGAGCTTTCGACTGTTCGGTCCAGAAATGGTCATCGTGGCCCAGTGATCGGTGACCGAGGTCATGTACACCTGCAGCTCTGGCCACTCGGTTTGGTGGTAAAACTCTAGCCACTCGAGCACCCCTGCCGCGCCACCGGTGGTGGTAGTCATCAGAAAATGCTGATCGGCCAGGCAAGAGGTCACGCCATCGTCGAACACCATACCGTCTTCACCGCACATCAAGCCGTAGCGACAGCGTCCGGGGGCTAATTTAGCCCAGGCGTTGGTATACACCCGTCCCAAAAACTCGCGAGCGTCCGGGCCCTGAATATCGATCTTGCCCAAGGTTGATGCGTCGAGAATACCCACCGATGTTCGGGTCGCTACACACTCCCGATTAACCGCCTGAGCCATGGTCTCACCCGCCTTCGGGAAGTACCAAGGACGCTTCCACTGGCCCACGTCTTCAAAGGCCGCGCCCTTGGAGACATGCCACTCGTGCATGGCCGTGTAGCGTTTGGGATCAAATAGGGGACCACAATCGCGCCCCACAATGGCACCAAAACTGACCGGCGTATAGTTGGGCCGAAATACCGTGGTACCCACCTCGGGAATCGACATGCCGCGGGCACGGGCGGTAATAGCCATGCCGTTGATATTGCCGAGCTTACCCTGATCGGTACCAAAACCGAGGGCGGTATAACGCTTCACATGCTCGATGGATTCAAAACCCTCGCGGCAAGACAGCTCGATACCCGCAGCGGTGACATCGTTTTGATAGTCGACAAATTGCTTGGGTGCTCGCGATGTAGGCAAGGTATGGGGCACATGGAACAGGGCCAGCGCCGGCATAATCTCGACAGGCGCAAGCGTAGGCACGACCACCTCGGGTACTGACATCGACAGGGCCTGCAGTGCCTGTCGCGCCGCAGCGAGGCCACTGTTTAAGGCACCCTCGGTACTAAATTCACCGACTAGCGCACCCGCATCGAGACGCTGCTCGTGGGTTGCTCCTGGCACAAAACCGATAATATCACTGCGCCAGGTGGGGCGCGAACCCGTGTGGCAAGATAGATGCACCGCAGGGCTCCAGCCCCCCGAGGTGGCGACGGTATCGCAGACCAACGTCTGCACCGGACCTATCACCTGATGGGCATCGGCATCGATGCGCGCCACCTCAACACTTTGAACCCGGGTTGAACCCGCAACATTCAATACCGCGGATCCCTCGATGAGGGTAATGCCCCGGTCTTTGAGTGCATCGGCCATGGTACTTGCCACCTGGCGCCGGGCGTCAATGACAGCCACGACACGACGGCCCGCATCATGCCAATCGAGCGCCGCTTGATAGCCCCCATCGTTGCTGGTGCTGACCACCAAACGGTTACCGGGCACCACGCCATATCGTTGAACATAAGAGGATACGGCACTGCAGGTCATACAACCGGGCACATCGTTATTGCCGTATACCAGCGGCCGCTCATGGGCACCGGTGGCCAAAATGACCCACTCGGCTCTGACCCTGTGCAATCGCTGCCGGGGCTGGGTGTCCGGTGCACGATCGGCGAGGTGGTCGGTGCAGCGCTCGTGGATGGTCAAGAAATTATGGTCGTGGTAACCGTTCACCGTGGATTTGGGTAGTAGCAGTACCTCTGGGTGCTCATTGAGCTCAGCTAACACTGAAGCCACCCAATCCGTGGCGGGGCCACCGTCCAGCAGTTCACGGCTGGCCAGCAAGCTACCCCCCATTTCCTCTTGCTCGTCCGCGATAATGACTCTGGCTCCACCGCGGGCAGCGGCCAGCGCCGCCATCAGCCCAGCAGGACCCGCACCGACGACCAGCACGTCGCAATGTTGATGGGTTTTCTCGTACCGATCCGGGTCGGGGGCTATCGGTGAGCGCCCAAGTCCCGCGGCACGGCGGATGAACTTCTCATAGGTCATCCACATGGACTCGGGGAACATAAAGGTTTTGTAATAAAAACCAGGGGGCATCGCTGAACCCGCCACTTTGCCCACCGCGCCCATCAAGTCGTACTCGAGTGATGGCCAGCCACTGGTCGGCTCGGCAACCAAACCCTCGTAGAGCCCCTGTTGGGTGGCGCGCACATTGGGGACTTGGGTGGCTTCGGTGGCCCCTATTTGCACAATGCCATTGGGCTCCTCGGCACCGGCGGCAATGATGCCCCGGGGACGCGAGTACTTGAAACTGCGCGCGACCACATCGACGCCGTTGGCCAGTAGCGCCGATGCCAAGGTATCGCCCTCATAGCCGCTGTAGACCTGACCACGCCACGTAAAGCGCAGCGGTTTGCTCCGATTGATACGACCACCGGTCGATAGACGATTTAGCTGGGTCACGATGGCTGCCCTCCTTGCTCACCGGTGATAGAGGGTGACGTACCAATAAGATAGGACTCAAAGACTTGATAACTGCGTGTATCGCGGGTCACATTGAAGAACTTGCGACACCCCAACGCATGAACCCACACTTCATGGTGTATGCCGCGGGGGTTGGCGCGGAAGTACATATAGTTGCCCCACTCTTCATCGGAGCACTTGTCGGGATCTGAAGGACGCGCAATATGCGCTTGCCCTTTGTAGTGAAACTCTTCCTCGTCACGATGCTCGGCGCAGTGCGGACAGTAAATTGACAGCATAGTGAACTCCCTACCCTAGTGCGCCACACCCGCTGCACCGTGCTCATCGACGAGGGCACCGGTGTGAAAGCGGAACATGGAAAATGGTTTTGCCAGCGGGTGCATTTCGCCCTTCGCTAATGACGCGGCGAACACATGCCCCGAGCCGGTGGTGGCCTTGAAGCCGCCGGTGCCCCAGCCGCAGTTAAAGTACAAATTCTGTACCGGCGTCTCACTGATGATGGGACAGGCATCGGGACAGGTATCGACGATGCCACCCCATTGGCGGTTCATGCGCACCCGGCTAAAGATCGGAAACAGCTCGATGATGGCCTGCAAGGTGTGTTCAATGGTGGGGAATGAACCCCGCTGCCCGTAGCCGGTGTAGGCATCGATACCGGCACCGATCACCAGGTCTCCTTTATCCGACTGGCTGACATAACCGTGTACGTGGTTCGACATAACCACCGTATCGAGAATGGGCTTGATGGGTTCAGAGACCAGCGCCTGGAGCGGGTGGGACTCCAGCGGCAACTCAAACCCTGCCATTTTCGCCAGCACACTGGAATTACCCGCCACAACGCAGCCAACACGGTTGGCACGAATCTCGCCATAGCGATCGGTTTTGACCCCCACAATGGTGCCGTTTTCCATCAGCATATCGACCACCTCGGTCTGCTGAATCAAATCGACACCCAGGGCATCGGCGGCGCGGGCGTAACCCCAAGCCACAGCATCGTGACGCGCCACCCCAGCACGGGGTTGCCAAGACGCCCCCAACACCGGATAGCGTGTATTCCCGGTGCAATCCATAAACGGCACAATCTTTTGGACACCCTGGGTATCGAGGACTTCACTATCGATACCATTTAAGCGATTGGCATTTACACGGCGCTGAATATCCCGCATATCTTGCAGGGTATGGCCCAGATTAAGTACTCCCCGCTGGCTGAACATAACGTTGTAGTTCAAATCCTGCGACAAGCCCTCCCACAGTTTCATGGCGTGTTCATACAACAGTGCGGCCTCGTCCCACAGGTAATTGGAGCGCACAATGGTGGTGTTTCGACCGGTGTTACCACCCCCCAAGTAGCCTTTTTCAAGCACCGCCACATTGGTCACGCCATGCTCTTTGGCTAGGTAATAAGCGGTAGCAAGCCCGTGGCCGCCGCCGCCCACCACGATCACATCGTAATGTTTCTTGGGCGTTGGATTGCGCCAAGCCCGCTGCCAGTTTTCATGGTGCTGAACGCTGTTCTTCAGCAGCCCAAAGCCGGAGTATCGCTGCATGGAGCCCCCTAGTAATCGATTTCCATTGCGCCCTGCACCGCTGTACAGCAAGACAAGACGTAACCTTCAAGGATTTCTTCCTCAGTGATGCCGCCGTTGTGAACCATCTCGTGATCACCCCCCAACACCTTGACGCGACAGGCGCCGCAAACGCCCACGCCGCAGGCCTTGGGAATAATGACCCCGGCTTCCGCCGCCGCCTCGTTCAAATTGGAACCAATCGCCACTTCTGCACTGGCCCCCTCTTCAGGGAAGCTCACCATGACAAACTGCTTGGGCTGAGACTCTTCAAGTTCTGCTAGGTCCGCGTTCTTGACCGCGGCGATCACATCTTCCTTCGGCGTCGCAAAGAAGGATTCTTCGTGGTAATGGCTCATGTCATAGCCTTCGGCGATCAACATATCGCGGACATTGGCCATGTAAGGCGCGGGACCACAGCAGAAAATCTCCCGCTCCATGAAATCTTCCGCAACCAGTTTCAACATATTGATGTTGAGTAAGCCGCGATAACCATCCCAAGCTTGACCGATCTCGGTGCGCTCACAGATGGTGTGTAGCTTGAAGTTTTCGACTCGCGTCGACATGTACTCTAGCTCCCGGGCGTAGATGATGTCCCGTGGGGTGCGTGCACTGTGAGCGAAGACCATATCCACCGGCGAGTCGGTGTCGAACCACCATCGGGCCATCGACATGACCGGTGTGATGCCAACACCGCCCGACAGAAACAACACTTTCTCGGCGGGATGATCGAGGCAGTTGAAATCGCCAACAGGCCCGTGCACGGCAATGGAATCGCCGGAGCGCAAATTGTCATGTAACCAATTGGATACAAGTCCGCCGGGCACTCGCTTGACCGTAATGGAAAAACTGTAGGGTATGGAGGGAGAGCTAGAGATAGTGTACGAGCGCATAACCCGCTCGCCATCAATCTCGAGTTCAAGAGTGACGAACTGTCCGGGCTTGAAGAAGAACAACACCGGCTGATTCATGCTGAACGTAAACGTGCACACGTCAGGGGTTTCGTAAATCACCTTGGCACAGCGGACTTGGTGGCGGCCGTTTGACCAGATCTGGGTGACCATCGGATTCATAAAATCCGAGGTGTTAATAACACTCAAATCACTGACGCTAACTTCATTTTCCACGGCGTTACCTATGTCTTCCCATTAATCGGATCGGCTTAACAGCACGCTGCAACATGTCATACCTGTTACAGCTCGATACCGGCTTTATATTCCCGCCAGCGCATCGTTGCGTTGGCTCCCCAACCCAGAAACGGCTCTGGGGGTAATTTTTTTGGCGCATCGAAGGTCTGGTAGCTCTGCAATAACTCACTGTCAGTACCTGTAGCCAACTCGGCCGCCATCATGCCTGCCAAGGTGCCCTTCACCGTACCCAAGCCATTCTGGCAACAGGCGCTGAACACACCAGGCTCTAGCTCACCAAAAGCGGGCACCGAATTCAAACTCAAGCACAGGCGTCCGCCCCAGCGATACTCAAATTCAACCCCCGAAAGCATAGGGAAGCGATTCTTAAACGCCTGGTCCTGTAACTTGGCGGCGCGGCGCATATTTGCGCTACTGGCCTCATAGGACTGATTCAAAGTCCCGTGATTACGCACCACAAGACGATGGCCGCTGCCACGAAGATCGGATGTGCGCCGCACCGTGGTGCCCATCGGGTCGGCAGGGATAATGCCCCAGTTGGGTTGTCCGCCCAGTCGCTCGATTTCATCGGGCGCCAAGGCGCGGGTCATGGATGCGTAAGTAAACACGTGCAGTAAGCGCCCCGGGAAATAGCCAAAACGCTGAATCAGTCCATTGACTGCCAGTATGACTCGGGGCGTCCGCACCATCCCTTGGGGCGTCGTCAAGCTGTGGCGCGCGCCTTGGCGTCCGGGCTCGAAAGCGGTCACCGGTGAGCATTCGTACAAGGTCACCGATGGGGCTAAACCCGCCGCAACCCCCTGAATGAAGGCCGCCGGCTGCACCATGGCCGCATGGGGAGTGAACAGACCGCGGGTATAAAAATCGATACCCGTGTACTCCTTAAGATCCTGCGCCGACAGGGTTTCGTAGGTCTCCCCCATGGCCTGTAGGTGTTTCTCGTAATCCACCAAATGCTGCTCACCTCGAGCGGCGCAGGCAGCGGTAACTTTGCCGCATCGGTCGAAGACCCCAGAGGGCAGTTGGCACTCGGCAGCCATCGTTGCCGCGAAGTCGATGGCCGCACGATGCAGACGTATGTCCCGCGCGTCTTTTTCAGTGGCACCGGCGTAGGATGTGGAGTTCAGCTCATGGGGTAAGTCGATCATGAAGCCGCTGTTGCGGCCAGCGGGGCCCTCGGCGACACGCCCCGCTTCGAGTACCACAATGCGCTCATCGTTCACCAACTGACTCAAACGCCAAGCCGCCGCCAAGCCCGCAAACCCCGCACCCACCACGACCCAATCCGCATCGATATCGGCTTGTAGTGGCGCGAAGCTGGGACCCGGTTCGAGGATCTCTCGCCAAGCCGACGGCCCTGGATCAGCGGGTAGCGCCTTTGTACTCAAGCACTGATTCATGACCGGTCGCTCACGCTAGTCGGTATTGCCGTCGATGGCGTCATCACCGATGTCGATCCAAACGGTTTTCAATTCGGTGTACTGATCGTGGGCATGGATTGAATTATCGCGTCCCCCAAAACCCGATTGCTTAAAGCCGCCAAACGGTGTGCTGATATCCCCCTCGCCGTAGCAATTAATGGTGACGGTGCCCGCGCGCAATAGCTGTCCCGCGCGCAGCGCGCGCCGGTTGCTGGCAGTGAAGACCGATGCGGCCAAACCATAAGCGGTGTCATTGGCCACCTTCATGGCCTCATCGAAACTGTTGACCGTTATCACCGACAGCACAGGACCGAAGATTTCCTCTTGAGCCAGCGGATCAGTGGGCGACACGCCATCAAAAATGGTGGGGGCCACAAAAGGTGAACCGTCGAGGTTGCCACCGGCCAACAGCACATACCCCGCCGCCTTGCCCTGTTCAATGTAGGCGGAGACTTTTTCAAGATGTTGTCCGTCGATGAGAGCGCCCAGAGCATGCTGAGGGTCGAGCGGATCACCCAAGCGCCATTCTTCCAAGTGCTTCAGCACACGCTGCATGAGCGCGTCCTTGACACCCTGTTGGACGATCAGACGCGAGCCTGCCGAGCAGTTCTCACCCATATTCCAAAAAGCTGCCGCACAAATGTGCTCCGCCACCCGATCGAGGTTTTCAGCATCATCGAGCACGATACAGGGGTTCTTACCACCCAGCTCCAGGACCACTTTTTTCAGATTGGAGTCGGCGGCGTAGCGCAGGAATCGACGACCTGTTTCTGTCGAGCCGGTGAAGGTCACCATGTCGACCCCAGCATGCAGACCCAGGGGAGCGCCCACATCGGGGCCGGTACCTGGGATTACATTCAATACGCCCCGGGGAACACCCGCCTCCGCCGCCAGCTCGGCTACCCGCAGCGCCGTGAGTGAGGTTTGCTCGGCGGGCTTCACAATAACCGAACACCCCGCTGCCAAGGCGGGGGCTATCTTCCACGCCAGCATGAGCAAAGGGAAGTTCCAGGGCAGGACCGCCGCTACAACACCGATCGGCTCACGCACCACCATGGCAATGGCGTCGTGACCGGTGGGGGCAACTTGATCATAGAGTTTGTCGATGGCTTCCGCGTGCCAAAGCAGGGTATTGATCGTTTCAGGGATATCGACATCGGCGCAATCGGCAATGGGCTTACCCGAATCGAGACTCTCAAGAACCGCCAGTTCGTGACGATGACGCTTAATGAGCTTGGCCAAGGTGATGAGCACCTCTTTGCGCTCGGCCGGGGGCTGCTTGTGCCAGCGGCCGTCATCGAATGCCTGCCGCGCTTTTTCAACGGCGAACGCTACGTCATCGGCGTTGCACTGGGCCACGGCACAGATGGGCTCATCGGTAGCGGGGTTAAACGTGGTAAAGGTTGCACCGCTCATCGCCGGGCGAAAAGCACCGTCGATAAAACTCATACCGGTGGGCTCAAGCTGCGCTGCAATAGCTTGATATTCTGCGTGGGTTAATCGCTCTGACATAACGCGGCCTCTCAATGCTGTGCTGCGGGCTGATGCTGCAGTGCCGCGATGGTTGTTTTTAAGGTCGAGATGACTTGTTCAAGGGCGCGTTTGTCGTCTTTATTCAACTCCCGTAATGGCGGGCGCACACCTCCCCCTTTTCGACCGTCGAGGGTTACCCCGTACTTCACGCTCTGAATGAACTTGCCCCCCTGCTCGAGCACATGCATGAGCGGCAGCATAGCCATCATGATGCGTCGACCCAGTGCAAAATCGTTCTGCAGCACGCAGGCCTGATAGAGGGCAATGTGCTCCGCCGGGAGGAAATTAGACCCGGCGCAGACCCAGCTCTGGGCACCCCAAGCAAAAAATTCCAAGGCTTGGTCGTCCATACCGCAAGAGGTTTGGATGTGCGGGTAATCCCTGGCCAACATGTGCAGCCGATTGATATCCCCAGAGCTTTCTTTGATGGCGCAAATCTGGCTTGAACGTCCAACGCGGTCGAAAAACGCCGCTTCCATATTCACGCCCATGCGATCCGGGTAGTTATACAACATGACAGGTAAATCTGCGGCCCGGGTAATGGTAAGCACATGGGTGGCGAGCTCGCGCTGGGTCGGCAACACATAAGGTGGTGTGGCGACTAACAGCGCATCGGCACCCGCCGCTGCGCCGGCTTCGGCGAGGGCGACGGAGTGCTCTGGGTTGATGGAGCCGGTACCGAACACCACAGGCACTTGACCACAGACTTCCTTGGCCGCCACCAGTAAATCGATGCGCTCCTGATGGCTTTCAACATAATACTCGCCAGTAGTACCGCCAATGACCAACCCCTGTACACCGGCTGACACCAAGTACTGCACTTGGGTCTGATAAGCCCCAAAATCGATGCGACCATCTGGCGCAAACGGTGTGATCACCGGGGTGTAAATTCCTGAAAATCTCATGCTGATAGCGGCCCTCCGTCGACGGGCAAAACCTTGGTGCAGCACTCACGTCGTAGAGGCTGATTGTGATTCATGGCAACAATTTGCTACTCAAAACCGACATGAAGACTTTACCCCAGGCCAAAGCCCTCATACCTTTCTGTTTCAACGGCAAAGCGTTCGATAGGCGTCATTGTGTGACCCAGAGCGCGGTACAAAGATCTAAAAACACCCGATGAGGCCTGTAACTACTCATGAAATCGACGCTAGAACTCATTCACGAGCGACCTCCCAAGCACACCTTGCCGAGGGAGTTATACCTATCAGAAGCGGCCTACCGCGATGATCTAGCCATGATTTGGCACAGAGAGTGGGTGTTTGCCGGTCATACCGTGGAGATACCCAAACCGGGGAGTTGGTTTACCTTTCAATTGGGGGATTACCCCATCGTGGTGGTTCGGGGCGACAAGGGCGAAATCCGCGCTTTTCACAATGCCTGTCGCCACCGGGGTTCACGTATCTGCAGCGAAGCCAAAGGACGATCGCCCAAGTTAGTGTGCCCCTACCACAAATGGACCTTCGGATTGGACGGCGATCTCATCTATGCGCCCAGCATGCAAGCGGATTTCGACAAAACCGATCAAGGACTGCACCCGGTGCATATCGGCATTGTCGATACACTCATCTATGTGTGTGTGGCCGATAACCCGCCAGATTTCACGCCCTTCCAGCGCGACCTTGCCGAGTATCTGGCCCCCCATCAGCTGGAAAACACCAAAGTGGCCTATGAATCGAACATCGTTGAGCAGGGCAACTGGAAACTGGTGTTTGAGAATAATCGCGAGTGTTATCACTGCGAGGCTAATCACCCAGAGCTGTCCTTATCGTTCCTGGATAATCCGTCGGTATCGGGGATTGCGGGGGCCGAAGACCCTGCGCTCACCGCGTTTTGGAACAGCTGCGAGGGGGCGGGCGTCCCCAGTCGATTCAAAGTCAATGCCACCGGCAGCTACCGCTTATTGCGCACACTGCTCACCGACGGCGCCAAAAGTTACACCATGGACAAGCAACCGGCTGTGGGTCGGCGCCTGGATACAACCGGTCTCGACGATATTGGCGTACTGCTGTACTACCACTACCCGAACACCTGGAACCATTTCATGGGCGACCACGCCATCACCTTCCGCATGTTGCCGATGAGTCCCACCGAGACACTGGTCACTACCAAGTGGCTGGTGCCAAAAGACGCAGTGGAGGGCAAGGACTACGATCTCGAGAATTTGATCAAGGTCTGGGTCGCCACCAACGATCAGGATCGTCGCCTGGTTGAGGAGACCCAGCGGGGGGTGTCATCCCCAGCCTATGTGCCGGGGCGTTACTCGGATATTAGCGAGTATGGGGTCAATCAGTTTATCGACTGGTACTGCGACACGATGCGCCAGCGATTGTCGAACTAGCAACGGCGCAAGCACAAGTCGCTACAGCACCCGCACCAGTCGCAGTGCATCGAGGATGGCTGCGTGGGTGTTGCGAGCGGCTACCGCATCACCGATGCGAAATAGCTGGAACGAGCCCTCCTCGTTGCGCACCACCGACTGGGGCTTACCCGCGACCAAGTCGTCGTAGTTGACCTCACCGCCGTTCGTCGACTGCTCACGCAGCTCAAAATAAACCTCATCGAGTGGTCGCGTGCCGTGATTCACAACCACCTGATCGACCCGGCGCTCGCGGGTGGCACTACCGTAATCGCTACCTAGGATCACCTGCAGACCACCCTCTGCTCGCGCCACCGACTGGAGCGTCCATGTGGGCGTGAAGGTGACATCGTGCTGTTGCTGCAAACGTAATGACGGCGTCAGTGACATCGCCATGACCTCGGCAAAAATATGCCGGTCTCGACACACTACCTCGACCTCTGAGCCGTGGCTGGCCAAGGTTTCTGCCGCCTGTAGCGCGGCGTAATCACCCGCATCGTCGTAGATGAGCACTCGATTACCGGGTTTGACCTCGCCGGTAATAATGTCCCAACTCGACACGAGTAACTCATTACCCGAGGGCAACAGCTCGGTATGGGGTAAGCCCCCGGTCGCAATGATGACAACCTGAGGCGCTGCCGACAGCACCGTATCGGCCTCGGCGTAGCTGTTGAAGTGGAAGGTCACTCCCATGCGTAAACATTCGTCATAGCGCCATTGCACCAGCTGGATCATTTCGTGACGGCGCTTAGTTTGCGCGGTAAGTAGCACCTGACCACCGGGATCAGCCGCTGCCTCATACACAATCACCTCATGGCCGCGGGCGGCCGCTACCCGTGCAGCCTCAAGCCCTGCGGGGCCCGCCCCTACCACCACAACACGGCGAGGGCTCTCAGCGGGCGTAATGGTATGGGGTAACTCCAGCTCGCGGCCCGATGACGGGTTGTGTATACACAGGGCCATTCCCCCCTGATAAATACGATCGAGACAGTAATTGGCACCCACACAGGGGCGAATACGCTCCTCTTCCCCTGCGATGATTTTTGCCACGATATGGGGGTCGGCCAGATGTGCTCGGGTCATGCCCACCATATCGAGCTTACCGGAGGCAATGGCGTGGCGTGCCGTTGCGACATCCTGAATTTTAGCCGCCTGAAAGGTCGGGAAGTTGGTGCGCGATTTGATCTCACCGGCAAAATCCAAGTGGGGCGCACTGGGCATCCCCTGCACGGGAATCACATCGGTGAGCCCCGCATCAGTGTCAATATGTCCACGAACAACATTCAGAAAATCAATGAGCCCCGACTCTTTCAGTTTTTGGGAAATTGCCAAACCATCGTCTTTCGTCAAGCCACCGGGCAACGATTCATCGCCGGTGTAACGCACACCCAACACAAAATCGTCGCCCACTCGCGCGCGAATGCCCCGCAAAATATCGAAGGTCATTCGCAACCGATTATCGAGGCTACCCCCATAGGGGCCGTCTAGATCATTGGTGAGGGGTGACCACACCTGATCGAGCAGGTGGCCGTAAGCCATGATCTCAAGACCGTCGAGACCCGCCGCATGCATGCGCTCGGCGGCATCGACATAATCCTGGATGATGCGCGCAATATCCCAATCTTCCATGCGCTTGGGAAAAGCCTTGTGGGAGGCCTCTCGCTCATGACTGGCAGTGACCACCGGCAACCAATCACCCTTGTCCCAGCGGGTTCGCCGACCAAGGTGGCTCAACTGAATCATGACTTTGCAATCGTGCTCGTGGCAGGCATCGGTCAATTCCCTCATCCACGGCACAATTTCGTCTTTCCAAACCAGTAGGTTATTAAAGACAGGCGGGCTGTCGCGGGAGACCGATGCGGATCCTGCGGTCATGGTCAGTGCAATCCCCGCACGGGCGCGCTCTTCGTGATAAGCCCGATAACGCGCCTTGGGCATACCATCTTCGCAGTACGCGGGTTCATGGCTGGAGAGCATTAAACGATTCTTAAACCGAAGATGCTTCAAGGTGTAGGGTTGTAATAGCGGATCGTTTTTCATTATGAGATGACCATCACCAGAAACTTGAGCAGTGTGAGACGGTCTGAACCAGTGTCAAGGACCGGAAACGACACAAAGATGTATCTACGCTACCCTGACCCCTTGAACAGCGTCATGTCATTACGCAATGGAGCCCAACCATATGAACGAACCCACATCCACCCCCTCCTCTGAGCAACCCCATAACACCGAGCGCAGTAAGATTCTTACGTGGCTGCTGCCAGCAGGCGGGTTGGTCATCATTGCGGGTCTTGTGGTGTGGGGCTTTGGTGAGGATTCCCCCTATGGCAGCGAGCAGCCCGAGACGTCGGCGCCGGTGGTAGACACTGCGCCACCCGTACCAACGGTTGAAGCACCACCCATTGCGGATGCGCCCCCTGTCACAGCAGAGCCCGAGAGCGCACCCGAGCCAGAGCCAGAGCCGGTTGCTCCAGCACTCACTTTGGCCGAGAGCGACGGGGCGTTGAAGGACGACATTGGATTGGTGAACGGCGGGCGACTGGCGCAACAATTTGTCGCTGCACCCAATGCCCTTGAACGCACAGCAGCGATTGTCGACAACCTGCGTCAGGGCAGTATGCCCTACAAAATCCTGCCCTTTAGTCGCCCCAAGGCTGCATTCCCCTTTCAAGACGATGGCTTGAAAGTGACACTGGACCCAGCGGGCTTCAATCGATACGACGCGCTGGCTGCAGCCATCGACGGTATCGATAGCGATGCGGTTGTGGCGCTTTACAGCCGTTATCAATCGGCGCTGGAAGAGGCCTGGGCTATGCTTGGCTACAGTGATGTGACCCTTGACGACGCCCTTATGACCGCCCTCGGACAAATCTTACTGGCACCGTCGACTCCCCTGGATGCACGTCTTATTCGCAAAGAAGCGGTGTGGATCTACGAGGATGAAACCCTAGAGTCACTGCCTGCGGTTCAAAAGCAGCTGATGCGCATGGGCCCCGATAATGCGGAAAAAATTCAAAACAAAGTGCGTGATATTCGAGGCGCCCTGCTCGACAGAGCTAACTAGGGCCAGCTAACAAGCTGGCCTCATCGTATTGGCGGCAACCACTCACCCGCCCCGATGCGCTCAAAGCCAGCGGCGCGATAACTGGCGTCAATGAGCGCTTGCCCGCGCTCGTTGACTAAAATGCCGTTGCCCAGTTGATTCATGACGTAAGCGACGGCGATACCCGCCTCTCGATCACAAAAGCCGAAACTACCGCCCATACCGACGTGGCCAAAGGCCCGTCGCCCGATAATAAAACCATCGGCACCCGGGTCATGGCGGTTATCCATAGACTTCATTAGCCCTAAAGAGAATCGACTGCTGCAGCCTAAAGTGGCGTCCCGGTGGGTAGCCGCACTGACTGTTTCAAGGGTGGCGGTGGTTTCATCGTTGAATCCCAGCTGCAAACGCTTACGATCATCAAGGAATACCGCTAACAAACTGGCCAATGCCCTGGCGTTGCCCGCACCGTTAGAGGCGGGCATCTCGGCCTTAACGCCCGCCAATTCATTGACCGATTCGGTACGCCACCCCCCGCTGTTGTAGAGCCAAAGATTGGGTATAGAGCCAATCGTTTGGCTATCTTTGGCGATACGACGAACAGGATCTTCGCGCCGCGGCTGATAGGGGTGAATGGGCGCCAGGAGGGGAAACAGTGACTCCGGTAAACCGACGTATAAGTCCAGGCCCAGAGGCTGGGCGAACTGCTCGTTGAAATAACGCCCAAGGGTATGGCCGGTGGTTCGCCGCACTAATTCCCCCAAAATAAAGCCAAAGGTGATGGGGTGATAACCCACCCGGGTGCCAGGCTCCCACAGGGGCGATTGCTGCTCGAGGCGCCCAACCATGTAATCGTGGTCTTCATAGGCTCCAGTGCGCAGGCGCTGCTGAAGTACTGGCAAACCCAAAGTATGAGCCAACGCCATTCGCAGGGTGCCGCCGGCCTGCCCCGCCTTTAATTCTGGCCATATTTTTGAGAGGGGCGCGTCGTAGGTCATTTGACCATCGGCAACCAGTCGATGGATCACCATGGCGGTCAGTATCTTGCTGCAACTGTAAAACACCGCCATACCGTCTTCGTCCCAAGGCTCCCCCCCGGTAACGACATGCCCACCCCACAAATCAACGACCCGCTGCCCGCCGGCCACCACACAAAAGCTGGCCCCCAGCTCTCCTTTGCTGAAGTTATCGGCAAACACCTGTGCTAAGGATTCCCAGCCAGGGGCGACGTAACCGTGCACAAAGCTCACATCGTAGGCTTTTTGCACCGGGTGACAGCGCTCGTGGCGAGGCACCCAGGGTTCTCGGGGTTTATTCAGACTACTCATGGTGATGGGTCTTCAAGCAGATGCATAAAATGGTCGGGGTCGAAGCCTCGATATTGCATGAATCGCGCACGCCGCGCCTGCTCTTTTCGCCGATCAGCCTGCTGATTTGGCAACTCGCTGCTGCCGAACCGCTTGCTGTAGACCTGCTCAGCGACATCAAACCAGTCGATATCAGCCTCAGCGGGATCGACCGCCTGCTCCCAGCGCAGGGATAGGCCCTTTTCGCGCAGGGTTTGATCAACCCGGCGGGGGCCTAATCCCTTAAGGAGACACTGGCGCACCACTCCTGAAGCGAAGCGGATGTCGCTTTGAAGGCCCTCACGGGCCAGGTCATCGACCGTGGCCACAATGGCCTGCACGGTAACCGCATCTCGACCGAAGCGTTTCTTCAGCTTAGCAACCAACTCGTCGGCACTGTGCTCGCGGCGGGCCAAATAATCCATGGCAGCGCGCCGCAAGTCGGCGGGCTTATAACTTACCTCGGCCACAGATTAGTCGGCGTTGGCAGCCTCGGGGGCATCGGTTTCCACCGCGGCCAAAGGCACGCCCATCGTCTGGTGACGTATCTGGCGCTCGATCTCTTGAGCGATATCGGCGTTTTCTTCCAAGAAGCGCGCCGCATTAGCTTTACCTTGACCGATTTTGTCGCCCTTGTAGGCGTACCACGCCCCAGATTTATCAACCAAGTTGAGCTTCACACCCCAATCGATGACTTCGCCCATATGGTAGATGCCCTTGCCGTACATAATCTGAAACTCGGCTTGTTTAAAGGGCGGCGACACTTTGTTCTTGACCACCTTCACCCGGGTTTCGTTACCGACCACTTCATCGCCTTCTTTAATGGAACCAATTCGGCGAATATCGAGGCGTACCGATGCATAGAATTTAAGGGCGTTACCACCCGTGGTGGTTTCGGGACTACCGAACATGACACCAATTTTCATACGAATTTGGTTAATGAAAATCACCATACAGTTCGTTTGCTTGATAGCACCGGTCAGTTTGCGCATGGCCTGGCTCAATAGGCGCGCCTGCAGACCCACGTGGGAATCACCCATCTCCCCTTCAATTTCAGCTTTGGGAGTGAGCGCGGCCACCGAGTCGACTACCAAAACATCGACAGCGCCGGAGCGCACCAGCATTTCCGCTACCTCGAGGGCCTGCTCGCCGGTATCGGGCTGAGACATGATGAGGTCGTCAACCTGTACGCCGAGCTTTTCAGCGTACTGGGGATCGAGGGCATGCTCAGCGTCGATAAAGGCCGCTGTGCCACCCATTTTCTGGGCTTCAGCAATGACCTGCAGCGTCAGCGTGGTTTTGCCCGAAGATTCTGGACCATAAATCTCTACGATTCGTCCCCGGGGTAAACCGCCGATACCCAAGGCGATATCGAGACCTAGCGAGCCTGTGGAGATTGAGGGAATGGCCACACGCTCTTGATCCCCCATGCGCATGACCGTGCCCTTACCAAATTGGCGTTCAATTTGTGCGAGGGCGGCGTCGAGGGCTTTCTGCTTGTTCGGGTCCATGGGATGTCCTTGGCTGCTGAAGTGAATGAGGGCTAAACCACTGTACGTATATTCAGTGTTTTCACCAGAAGATGCAACCAAGTTTACTGCGCAAGAGGCCCTAGCGCAGCGTCACGACCGAGCACATGTCGTCATTGGCGACATGTTTTGCCTAGGAGGCCTTGAGTGCAGACGGTGGCATTAAATCGGGCCAGTCGCTGGCAGCAAAACCGTCGAGCAGGGTTTTCAAGCTGCTGGGGGTGTGGCGCCGCTTAATGGTGATGGCATAAAAGTTCTCGGTTACATCGGGCAAGGTCTCGTACTCGGCCAAGATGCCCCGACGGACCTCATCCTGCACCACAACCCGAGGCAACACCGAGAACGCCCCCGTATCCCGGGCCAGCAGGCGAAGTATGGGCATATCGTTGGCTTCTGCCAGTATATTGGGCTCGAAATTACGCCTCGCACACAGGGCCTCAAAGGCGCGCCGGATCTCACTGTCGCGGGTGGGCAACACCCACTGCGCCTGCTCGTATCCGGCGGGGAAAGCCGTGCCCGGCGCCGACTGGGGCGGACCTAAAATGGAAATGGGTTGTCTCGCCAACAGCTGGCTTTGCCACAATTGCTCATCGCCACCGCGCACATCGCCGTTGGTGAGCGCCACATCGAGTTGATGGCTCGACAGACCATTGAGTAGGCCATCTAAGGTGCGCGCCTCTAAAGTGACCCGCAGCTTGCCATCGCTCACCAGCGGCATAACCAGGCGATCGATAAAGTTCCGAGAGAGCGTCGAGATCATGCCAATGCGTAAAGGTTGATTTTCCCCATCGACTCCCCGTTGAAACCACGCTTCCAACTCTTCACCCCGAGCGAATATATCGTTCGCGTATTCAAGTACACGACGGCCCGCATCGGTGAGTGTCAGTGAGCGTCCCACCCGGTCGAAAAGGGTGATACCAGCGCTGTCTTCCAGTGCCCGAATCTGTGACGACAAAGCCGACTGAGAAACGTGTAAGTGCTTGGCAACACGGGTTAAATTACCCTCGTTAGCAACGCGCCAGAAGTAGTACAAGTGATGATAATTGAGCCTAGCCATGGTGCTGTCTCCGCGGATGTTGAAGCCATGTTAGATTCAAGTTAAGTGAACGATCAAATTCATTCTTTCTATTTTACTTAACTAAAGAAAGCATCAACCATAGCGCCTATACCCTTACCGGAGATGCGCTATGTCATCGTTACCTGTCTCTTTAAGTCTCGTGCTGCCGCTGTTGCTGTTCACCGCGGCCATTCCGGCTCTCTGCCGCTGGCGCTACGCACAGTTCATTAACGGCGCAGCCCTGGCCTTGGCGGTGATCGGTGTAGTAGCACCGACCTTGTCACCCGCACCACTACAACAAACCTTGAACGCGGCCATCTGGGATCAGTCCAGTTACGCCATTCAAGCCATTGCCGTGTTGGTTACGTTTTTAGCCTTCATTTTGGCTCACTACTCCGAGCACTATTTGGCCGGTGAGGCACGACAATCTCAATACATTGGCAATTTTCAGCTCACCATTGGCTCTGTACTGCTCGTCGTGCTCGCCAACCACTTGGGTGCCATCATCGTCGGATGGATCGCCATCAGCCTAGGGCTGCATCGGCTGCTGCTGTTCTACCCCACACGGACACGCGCCGTGCTAGCGGCACACAAAAAATTCCTGCTGGCACGGGTTGCCGAGCTTGCACTGGTGGTCGCCGGGCTGTTGCTGTACGTGGAATACGGCACCTGGCAGATGACTGATCTCATGGCAGCGGTGACAAACAGCGAGCCAAGTTTGCGGGCACAAATTGCAGCTGTGTTACTCGCCCAGGCAGCGCTGATTAAATGTGCGCAGCTACCGCTTCACGGCTGGCTGATTCAAGTGGTTGAGGCTCCCACCCCGGTCTCTGCCCTGTTACATGCGGGCGTGATCAACCTGGGGGGTGTACTGCTCATTATGTTCGCACCACTCATAAGCCAAGTGCCTGTGGCCCAGTGGTGGATCCTGATCGTGGCGGGGATCAGTACTGCCATCGCCGTATCGGTGATGTCAGTTGAGACCAATGTAAAAGCCCAACTAGCCTGGTCAACATCGGCACAAATGGGACTCATGTTGATCGAGTGTGCACTAGGGCTATACCACCTGGCACTGCTGCATCTGCTGGCCCATTCTTGCTATAAAGCCTGGTCTTTCCTTGCGGCGGGTACACGGGTCGCTCGCCCCGCTCAGCGTCCAGCATCTGCCCTTTGGGTGGCCCCTGTAGCAGCGACCGTTGCGACGGCCACGATGGTGTTCTTGCCCGATGTGTTGGGCGCCACCATGACCCTCAGCAGCCGCACCCTCCTGGCAGTCCTGTTATTCGCCGTACTGCTCGAAGCCCTGGTCTCGAAACGAGCCCCTCGACTTATTATGGCCACGCTCGCGGGGCTTGGCATGGTTGTGATGTACGCCGGGCTTGAGCACACCGCAGCACAGCTGATTGACACAAATGCGCTGTCTGCAGGTTCTGCTGCCGACCTTTGGGTATCGGGGCTGTTGGTGAGTATGGCTGTTGTGTGGTGGGTGGTACGTCAATTTGGTCACTACCCCGCCGGCGCATGGTTGCAGCACAAACTGTATCGCGGCTTGTACCTTGATGAGTGGTTCACCCGCGCCACACTGCGGCTTTGCCCTGTCCGACTACCGAATACCCTTGCGCTGACCACAACCAAACACACGACGACACAGGAGTGCTTATGAACGCGGTCACCGACGTTGTAACACCCGCCCTGCAAGGTCAAAAGTGGCGCGCTGCCCTTGATCGGGCCAGTGCCGGTATAGCCCCTGCATGGCCTCTCGATGAGCTCATTGCGGTAAACCCGTTCTGGGAATACCGTCACCACCCGGTGGCGGATGTGAGCGCCCACATGGCAGTGCTGGCGGGCGTCACTATGTTGGCACCATCTGCGCTGGCGGATTCTGCCCAAGCGCTACCGCCTTCAAATGACGATTTGCAACACAGTGGTAACGCCGCTCGAAACGGAGGCGTGAGTCTAGCCTCGGCCGCAAACCGCATGGAAGATTCTCGCGGCTTGCGGTGGCGCAACATCAGCAGCCTGCTGGATGAACAGCGGGACGACCAGCATTCACTGCAGTGGGATGACGTCCTGTGTGACCACATTAGTCGGTTCTGCGCTGATCACAGCGCCGCTGACGCACCGGTTGATGGCAGCTTGTACGAGGCATGGATCAGCTACCTGATAACCGATAAAAGTCTCGGCATTCTCATGGAAGCGCCGGGGCTGCTGGAGATTCAGCGTGGGCTACCCGATGACCGAGAGTTACTGTTCGAGGCGGTCGCTTACGAACTTGAAATTACCGCCAGCCACGCCGAGCAATACGCGACAGCCCTACTCTGGAGCATCAATGGTTGGGCTGCACGCTATGCCTGGGAACGCTGGCAAGCCCATCTCCATAACACCGGCGCACCCGACCGGGTCACCGATCTGCTCGCCATTCGTATGGGTTGGGAGTTGTTGCTGTGGCGCTACAGCCGCAAGCACCAGACAGATGTGCACGCTATTCTCGCCCAGCAATGGCAGCATCAGCAGTTAACACTGGGGCGAGCGGTTGAAGAAGCTCGTCGCCTTCAAACCTCCGCCTGGTGCTGGCAGCGAGCTGCTGAGCATCGCTGGCAACAGCATTTGGAAAACCTATTATTACAGCCGCCGGCGAGTCCTATCGCGGACGCAGAGTTACAAGCTGTGTTCTGCATCGACGTCCGATCGGAGGTGATACGCCGCCATCTTGAACATCAATCACAGCACGTGCAGACACTGGGTTTTGCGGGTTTCTTCGGCCTGCCCCTTGCTCTAGAGCGCGGCGGACAACAGCTGCCCCAGCTTCCCGGATTGCTGGCCCCCTCGCTCACGGCCAAAGTGGTGGCGCAGCCCAAGCTTATGCGCAATGCCGGCGAGCGGGTGCTGAAACAAGCGGGGCAGCGCTCGCCTTCGGTGTTTGCACTCGTCGAGGCGCTGGGTTTGGGCTATGCCTTAAAACTGCTCACGGACACCCTTGCGCCGAAGAGCCCAAATGCTCAGCAATTTCTGAGTAACCATGACCTGCATCTTGAGCGCGACGGGCACGCCCTTGGCGTCAGTGATGCGGCCGATCTGCTGCAAGGCATTCTGGGCGCTATGGGCCTAACAAAGGACTTTGCGCCACATGTGCTGCTGGTCGGACACACCAGCCAATCTCGCAATAATCCCCATGCGGGCTCCCTTGATTGTGGCGCCTGCGGAGGCCACTCGGGCGAGCCTAACGTGCGGCTGCTGGCGGAACTACTGAACAACGTAGCCATTCGAAAAGCCCTGTGGCAACGGGGTATTAAGATCCCCGATCGCACTACGTTTTTCCCTGCATTGCACAACACCACCACCGACGCAGTCGATATTCTGTCGGGCCAGTTACCTGATCGTATCGAAGACTGGCTACATCAGGCGTCGGCGGCGACCCGTCGTGAACGGGCATCGGCGCTGGGTTTGGACCCAGAGGACCCGAAACTACGCAAGAAGCTGACACGACGAGCCCACGATTGGTCGCAGGTTCGTCCCGAGTGGGGATTGGCGGGGAACGCCGCCTTCATCGCAGCGCCGCGCCAACTGACCCGAGGCAAGCATTTGGGTGGTCGTGTGTTCCTGCATGACTACGACAGTGCCAAAGACCCCAGCAGTGCCGTGCTCGAATTGATCATGACTGCACCGGTTGTGGTGGCCCATTGGATCAACAGCCAATACAACGCCTCAGTCGCAGAGCCCGAGAAGCTGGGCGCTGGCAACAAAGTGCTGCACAACATTGTGGGCGGTAATGTGGGCGTGCTGGAAGGTGGCGCCGGTGATCTGCGCGTTGGTTTACCCCTGCAATCAGTACACGATGGCAAGCGCTGGATGCATACACCGCTGCGGTTGAGCGTTTACCTGCAAGCGCCGAAAGAAAAGATCTTCGCCATCTACGAGTGCCACAGCGACGTGCGCAGCCTCATCGATAACGAATGGCTCTATCTATTCGCCCTCGATGACGGCGGCGTTCATCGCTTACTACGGGGTAGCTGGCAGGGGTGACCTGCCAGCCAATGGCGTGTGCTTATTAACGTGTGCTTAGAAGTTAGAGAACTCAAAGCCCACGTAGTACGCCACATCGTAGGTCTCGTATTGAGCGTTATAACGAGCGCGTGACTGGTAGGCGTAGTAGGGCTCGTCGGTCAGGTTCTGCACCTTCAAGAACAGCTGCAGCTGATCGGTGACATTGGCATAGCCACTGAACTGTACGTTCATGTTTGAATCTTCGTACAGATCCTCGAAGCTATCTTCCAAGTCACCGGCCTCGATAAACGCCTTCGAGCGATAGTTCGCAGCAAGACGCAGCGACAGCCAGTCTTTCTCGTAGCCGACGGTCAACGTTCCCACCGTCTCCGCCTGGTTAGGCAGCATGATGTCGCGACTGCCGCCATCAAAATCGATGGTGGTTTCAGCGTCGACAAAGGTCATATTGGCGTTCACAAGGAAGCCTGAATCCCAGGTGTAAACCGCATTGAACTCAACGCCCGCAATATACGCTTCGTCGGCGTTTAAGAAGGTTTCCACTTCATAACCATCAAGGTCGCCAGTACCGTCGATGGTGGCTTCGTAAATGAAGTTACTGATGTCTTTGTAGAACAAACCAGCGGACAGTACTGCATTCTTAGCCGGATAGTATTCCGCCATCAGATCGAAGTTCACAGCCTCGAGGGGATCTAGGTCTTGATTACCCTGAGCGACGACAAATTCGTCATCACCGGGATTATCGACCCGAACACGCCCGGGGGTAATCTGCTCGAACGTGGGGCGCGCCATGGAGGTAGTGAGTGCCGCACGCAACACCATGTCATCGCTGTAGTTCCAGCGCGCGGTAACGGATGGGAAGAAATTGCTGTAATCGGTGCTGTAGGTGGTACCGCGCACTACGGTTGTATCGGCAGCGGCATCTTCGAAGAACTCGAAGCCACGGGCCTCAAGATCAGTCATCTCAGCACGCAGACCGTAGATAAGGGTGAAGCGGTCCCAGTTCTGGGTCAGCTGAACATAACCGGCATAGACGTTCTCATCGATCTCAGTATCGGCAACCGCAGAGTCTTCCTCGTTCAGCTCCATCGCATCGGTTTGCGGCAAAATAGCTGCACTGAACGCCCGAGCATCGATGGCCAGGTTGAAGCTGGGGTCGAGCGTGTAATCGACAGGGCCTGCCCAATCACTCAATGACGCGCCTTCCAGGGTGCCACCATCGGTCTCAAAGACATCTTCATCAGTGGTCTTGGTGCGCAGATTGGTTTTCACACCAAACTTAATTTCGCCATCGGTACCGAACAAATCGGTCTGCTTGGCCGCATCGAACTTAAACGTAGTGATTTCATCTTCAAAGTCGACGGTGACCAACTCTACGGCATCGAGCACGTAATTAGCGGGATCGTTATAGCCCGCGCCGGGTACTATCTGAAGTACGTCGGTACCGGTTAAACCAATGTTGATGTCGCCATCGAATTCGAAAACCGGCCCACTGTCGGCGGAAAGACCCTGCTCTTCACCTGACTTGCTGTAGCCCGCGCTGTACTCAAAGGTCCAATCACCGCTGCGCGTCTCACCACCCAACAGTAACGAGCTTATGGTTTGCGTTTCTTCACGGAATTTCGCTTCTTTTTGCACAACCGCAGCGCCGGGCTCGGCACCGGGTAGTTGCGGATCATCCCACTCGAAAATAGTGCCATTACGAATTTCGGTATCGCCGAATTCCGAGTACAAGCTACGCAAGTACAGGCTGGTGTTATCGAGCTTGTAATCCAGATTCAAGCCAGCGCCCAAACGATCCCGAGTAACAAGGTAGTCTCGCTGTTCGAGGTCGGTGGTACCTTCGACCACACCGTCATCGTCTTGGCTCCAACCACCGCCAGTTTCGGCGTTGTCATTGGCCAATTCACGATCGAAGTAAGAAACCGTAAACGCCACACCGAAATTGTCTTCGGCTGAATCACCCGTGGCAAAAGTATTGCTCACGGTGGCGTTCATTTTGGGGCTCCAGGTCTCGTTCAGGGCGTTGTAGTAACTCTCGCCGGTGAGACGGTAGAAGTAATCGGGTTTATCGAAGGCCGATAGCGACTTGATGTTGATGGCACCGCCCAGTGAGTTCGCATCGTTCTGGGGTAATAGGGTTTTCAGTACCTCGACCTCGGCGATGATGTCATTGGGGATAACATCAAGGGGAATCGCGCGCGAGTCACCCTCTGGGGATGGCAGGTCCGCACCGTTCACGAACACGTTGTTGTAGTTCTCACCTAGACCACGAATAGTGACGTAGCGTCCCTCGCCCTGGTCATTGACCACACCGACACCGGACATGCGGCCAATGGCCTCGGCCATGTTCTGGTCGGGGAAGAAGCCGGCCCGCTCGACATCGAGTACCGATCGAATGTCGTTGGCTGCGCGCTGCTGGGCAATGGCCGATTGGGCAGCACCGATCTGCCCGTAAACGTAAACCTCTTCAAGGCCTTCATTTGTTTGTGCTAGCGCATGGGGCACAGCGGCTGTAGTAGCTAGACCAACAGTAGCCAGAGAAACGGCCTGGGCCAATCGACGGGAACGAAATTGCATGGGAAAAGCCTCCAGTAAGTGACCCGCGCAGGGTCACGGAGGCGCGTTACACTCAAGTGACGTTAGTGTGAACATACTGTGAATCGCGACAAATTCACGACGCGGGCAGACCGATTCTTGTGAGTGAGAATTACCTCTAACTTGGCTGTTGAAGAATGGCCACGGCAGAGCAAAGTGTGCTCATCGGCGTTGTACGCCGCTCAGCATATGCTAGTATAAACAACGTTTAAACAGAGGCGGTCAATATGCACACCAATATCCGAAAGTGGGGAAATTCAGCGGGCACCATTATTCCGGCGCCGGTATTGGCAGAGGCTGGGCTCAGTCTGGGGGACGCCGTGGAAATAGAAGTCGTAGACGGAAAGATCGTGATCACTCAGGCTGCGCCACGCTATAGTCTGGATGATCTGTTACGAGCCTCACCTATAGACTCAATAACACTAGATGATGAAGACAAAGCCTGGATACATGATGAATCAGTAGGTAAGGAGCTTGGGTAGGTGTCCTATGTACCTAAGCGTGGTGACATCGTATGGACCGACTTCGATCCGTCAGCCGGTCATGAACAAGCGCACAAACGACCAGCGCTCGTTTTGTCGCCTGAGCCATTCAATAGAAAAATTCAGCTAGCTTTGGTTGCTCCAATCACCAGTCGTGTACGCGGCCATGGTTTTGAGGTTGCTTTGCAGCAAACAAAAACCCAGGGCGTCGTACTTTGCCAGCAAGTGAAAACCATCGATTACGCATACCGTGGCATTAAATTCATAGAACGCGCACCCGCTGATGTATTAGCCGATGTCTTAGCCAAGGTACGTGTACTAGTGAGCTAGTGACCATTCTAATTGGCTGCTACTGAGGCACCCTCGGCATCAAACATCCCAGAGCGCTTCCTTAATGGGAACCGGTATTCCACCACGGGCTCTCCACTTTGGTCATTCGGGGTGGATATCATGGTGACTTCGCCCTCTTCCTGCCAAAGAGCCACGTGGGCGAAGCCCCAGGTCATACCTTTCATCCAATGCCCCTCGTAACTGGGGTACGTGGCCTCTTGATAGGCGTGAAAGCGCGGATTAATGGCACGTTGCTTGGCGCCGGCGCCCGATACAATGATGGGTAGTGGTCGATTACTGTGGCCCAATACCGATTCACAGCTATCGCTAAAAACCCCCAGATCGTGTTCGTGCCCGTTAAACCAGGCATCCGCATAGCGACACAAAATCGGCAGCAGTAAAGGTCTCAACACATGGGCCTCGGCGTACTTGGTGCCACCGGCCGACCACAAAGTGTGATGGCCATATACGAACTTCCAGTTGGCATCCGAGGCGGCCATAGATTTTGCCAGCCACTCCACTTGAGCATACTCCTCGGGGGTTTGGGGGCGTGCCCACGATGGCGCCAAATCCAGTTCGGCGTTCACGATCTCCCTGCCCTGAGCATCTAAACGATCTTTGTAGATAACACTGTCAGCCAGGAGCATCTCGGTATCGAGCACCCAGAATTCGGCATCACCTCGTCGAAAACGGTAAAAACCGGGTGGCTCCATGGTGTACCGGGTAGCGCCGCTGGCACCAAAAGCTACTTGGACATCGCGACCTTTGCGGGAGCTGTACCAGTCATGGTTGCCCAGCGCCGCATAAAAACGAAAATCTGGCTGATCGCGACCGATACGGTCATACGGGGTCACCAGAATATCCATGAGCTTTTGTTGATCGGTGGCAGAACCGTCGGCGCCATCGGGGTAGATGTTATCGCCGAGCACAATCATGAACTCGCATAGGGCACTGTTGCAGAACTGCTCGATAGCGGTTGCTGTAGCTGCCTGCCCGGACTGTTCAACCACATAGTCAGTGCCTGGCACTTGGTACAGCGGTGGCAGCACAAAATCCTCGGGGGGACGTCCATCTTCTATCCAATCGGCGCGCTCTTCGGCAACCAGTTCCTCATAGGTGTAGCCGATGTCATCAGGGTCGTACCAATCGTGATGCAGTCCGGCGTCACCGAGGGCAATAAAGCCCAGGCTGGGTGCTGCCTTATCAGTTGCACAGGCAGGCAGGGTGACGGTTAGCAGCGTGACGAGCGCCAAATCGATTAAACGCATTGTGTGAGATCTCCGTACAAAACACGCGATAAGGTTAATGACCATCCATGACGACTTATTGACAGCTATTTATGTAACCCAGCGGTTGAAGCCTTGAAACTATAGGCCGACGAATACCGTTATGATGAAACGAAAGGATCCCACGACGCCGTGGGTAGACCTGACAACGCCAATAATACGCAGGAGATCACTGTGCTCAAACTTTATGGTTTTGCCGTCAGCAATTACTTCAACATGGTTCGTATGGCCCTCGATGCCAAAGGTCTCGACTATGAAACCGTCGTTTCTATGCCGAGCCAAGAGGACGACTGGCTGCAGAAAAGCCCGCTGGGCAAGGTTCCTGTACTTGAAACGGATGACGGTTGCCTGTCGGAGACCTTGGTGATTTTGGACTACCTAGAAGATGCCTACCCAGAAAAACCCCTCTTCCCCGCCGACCCCTTTGCCAAGGCACAGACACGTCAGATGCTGCAGGTGCTCAAGCTCTACATTGAATTACCTGCGCGCCGACTATTTCCAGGGGTGTTTTTTGGTGGCGAAAATCCGGCCTTGACCATTGAAGAAGTGCGTCCTGTGCTCGAGAAAGGGGTGCGCGCCGTTAAGCAACTGGGGGCGTTTAAGCCCTATCTCATGGGTGAGCAGGTTACCGCGGCCGATTTTGTGGCCATGTACTCCCTCGATTTAGCCGCCGGCGTTGCGGCCAAAACCTACCAATGGGATTTGCTCGCCGACATACCAGGCGCAGCCGAGTTATTAGAACGACTCGGTAACGGCGAATGCGCGCAGCGTATTGCTGCCGAGAAAAATGCACAAATGGCAGCCTTTTTAAGCAAAGTACGCGGTGGCTAGGGGCCGGCACCTACTGAACAAGCATCTGCTCACCAAATAACTGTTACCACGTAACGGTTTGCAGATTCCATGTGTATCAATGTGAGCACGTAGATGAGCTCAGATAACGGATAAGCCCCAACAACGGAGATAAAAACATGAAAGGCTATGTCATAGCGCTGGTGCTAGCAGTCATTGTCATTGCGTTGGCTAGTTGGGGAAATCCCGCCGGTGCGCAGGTCGGCGACCTGCCCCTCATGGTAATCATTGCCTTGGGGGTCTTCGCGATTCAGTGGCTGGGCCTGGTGCACGCCAGCGCCTTCACCACCGAGCGCTACTACGATCTGGTAGGTAGCTTGACCTACATCAGCGTTGTTCTGATCGCCCTGTCCTTCAGTCCGCTCATAGCAACCGAGCAATGGCTCATTGCCGGCTGCATTGTGGTTTGGGCTGCACGCTTGGGCTCGTTTTTGTTCCGACGGGTGCTGGCGGTGGGCGAAGATCAACGTTTTCGTGAAATCAAAAAATCAACACCGCGATTTCTGGTGGCATGGACACTTCAAGGGGTATGGGTGTTCATCACCTCTAGCGCAGGTGTGGCAGCCATTCTTGCGCCGAACCCCAATCCCGTGCCTGCCGTATTCATTGTTGGGCTAGCCCTATGGGTAATAGGTTTTGCTTTAGAAGTCATTGCCGATAAGCAAAAACAGCAGTTCCGACAAAACCCCGCCAACGCAGGCAAGTTTATTCAAAGCGGTTTGTGGGCCCGCTCACAGCACCCCAATTACTTCGGCGAGATTGTGCTCTGGATCGGCGTGGCGGTAATGGCCATCACCTGCCTTGAGGGCGCTAGCTATGTGTTCTTACTGTCTCCACTGCTGGTGATCTTACTGCTCACCCGCGTCAGCGGTATTCCCACCCTGCGCCGCACCGCTAAAGCCCGATGGGGCGATGACCCGGAGTATCAGGCTTACTGCAAGAACACGCCGGTTTTGGTGCCGCGGCTTGGGTCGCGATAGTGCTGTTAATCGTTGTAGACAATTGATCGCTAGACACAATAAGCGAACTTCGGTACAACATTAAAAGCGAATAAATCCACGGCGCAGTCGGCGAATACCACTCCAAAAACCCATGGAAAAAACCTCAGAAAAATTAGCGGAATCTCTTGAGGCACTCCATGTATTGCAAGCAGAGGGCACTGTCGCCATACGCTCTAACAGTCTGTCGCGAACGCATCGAGAGCGCCTACTTCGTAATGGCTTCCTCAAAGAGGTGATCAAGGGTTGGTACGTACACACGCGTCCAGATGAGGCCGCGGGTGAAAGCACCGCTTGGTATGCCGCTTTTTGGCCATTCTGCGCTGACTATCTCCGCCATCTTAAAGGTGACGAGTGGTGTCTCTCACCAGAACAATCCTTATCGATCCACACGGAGAATTGGACGGTCCCACGCCAGTTACTTGTCCGAGCCGTTAAGGCGCGAAACAATATTACAGCCTTACCGAATAACACATCGCTGCTCGATATTCGTGCTGCTCTGCCGGAAAGCACGGATACCGTAGAAAAAAATGGCCTACGTTTATTCTCACTGCCAGCGGCACTGATCGCATGCGCGCCAAGCTACTTTTCTCGAAACCCAACCGATACGCGTGCAGCCTTGTCGATGATACGCGATGCTTCAGAGGTGCTAGGTCGGCTTCTTGAAGGGGGCCACAGCACTATTGCAGGGCGCCTCGCGGGCGCGTTCCGCAACATTGGCCGCACACAAATTGCTGATGACATCACTAACACCATGCGCGCTGCTGGATACGATATTCGCGAGAATGATCCCTTCAAGACAACGATGTCGTTGAACCTATCAACGAGGGAACAATCTGCTTATGTAAATCGCATTCGCCTGCTTTGGCGGGAAATGCGGGAACAAATTAGTGGGCGTTTTCCCAAAGCACCCGGGCAGCCGACTGACATCGAGGGCTATCTCCAATTCGTCGAGGATCTTTATGTGTCCGACGCTTATCACTCACTGTCGATTGAAGGTTATCGAGTGAGTACTGAGCTGATCGAGCGCGTGCGCAGTGGCAATTGGAACCCAGAGGACAACGAAAATGACTTGGGCCATCTTAATGCTCTTGCCGCACGGGGCTATTGGCAGGCCTATCAGGCTGTGCGCCGAAGCATTGATAAAGTCCTTCAAGGTAACAACCCCGGTGCCGTTATAGATGATGATCATCGGATGTGGTACCGAGAAATGTTTACACCGGGAGTAACAGCGGGATTGCTGCGTGCCACCGACCTTGCTGGTTATCGCAATGGACCTGTTTATATCCGCGGTTCAATGCATGTACCACCGAGTAGAGAAGGCGTGCGCGATGCTATGCCTGCGTTCTTTGACCTGCTGCGGGACGAGACAGATCCAGCGGTACGCGTAGTACTTGGACATTTTATGTTCGTGTATATCCACCCTTACACGGATGGCAACGGTCGAATGGGTCGCTTTTTGATGAATGTGATGCTGGCCAGTGGAGGCTATCCTTGGACCGTTGTTCCCCTAAAATGCAGACACGACTACATGGACGCACTAGAGCAAGCTAGCGTTAATCACGACATTATTCCGTTCACCGACTGCCTGGCGCGACTCGTCAATGATGGATTAAACGGCGCAGCCGATATTCAGCCTCATGAATGACGCCTCTATATGAGTAATACCGATATCTCTTCACACACCCCCATGATGCAGCAATACCTCGCCATCAAGCGCGAGTATCCGAACGAGCTGCTGTTTTATCGGATGGGGGATTTCTACGAGCTGTTCTACGATGACGCCAAAGTAGCCGCCGAACTGCTCGATATCACACTTACCGCGCGCGGCAAGTCGGCGGGCAACCCCATACCCATGGCTGGCGTGCCATTTCACGCGGCCGAGAACTACTTGGCACGGCTGGTGCGAGCAGGTCGTGCGGTGGCCATTGCTGAACAAATCGGTGACCCCACTACCAGTAAAGGGCCGGTCGAGCGACAGGTCGTGCGGGTTGTCACACCCGGCACACTAACCGACGAGTCCCTGTTGGAAGATAGAAACGAGGCATTATTGCTGGCCTTGTGTAGTCAGCGGCAGCGCCAGCCGGGGGGCGAGCCTACGGTGCTCCACGGCTTAGCCTGGGTGGATGTGGCCAGTGGTCGCTTCTTAGTGACCGAGGTTAGCAGTGACGAAGCGCTGCAGGCAGAGCTAGAGCGGCTCAACCCGGCCGAGATTCTGATTGAAGAAGGCGCCATCTACTCCGCCCTAGAGCTGCGACGTGGCGTACGCAGCCAGCCACCTTGGTATTTCGATATCGAGGCAGCCCAGCGGTCGCTCAACACCCAGTTTCAAACCCAAGATTTACGGGGATTTGGCTGCGAACATCTCACAGCCGCCATTGCCTCGGCGGGCTGTTTGCTCGAGTACCTCAAAGACACCCAGCGCACTGAACTTCCCCATTTGCAAGGTATTCGTGAACAAAAGCTATCGGACAGCGTCATTCTCGATGCCGCCAGTCGACGTAATTTGGAGATTGATAGAAACCTAAACGGCGGCGATGAGCACACCCTGTTCTCGGTGCTCGCCACCACCATCACCGCCATGGGAACCCGCCATTTACGGCGCTGGCTGCACCGACCTATCAATGACGTTGCCGAACTCAATAGCCGATTAGACGCCGTGGCCGCATTGGGCCAGCAGTTTGCCTTCGACACGGTGCGACAGGCCCTAAAACCCATAGGCGACGTAGAGCGCATATTGGCCCGCGTAGCGCTGGGCTCTGCGCGCCCCCGAGACCTTACCCGCTTGGCCGATAGCCTTGCCGCTCTACCCGAGGTGCGCGCCGCCTTACCCACCCAATGCGAGCGACTGAATGCGCTGAATAGTACCCTGGGGGGCTACACAACCCAGGTTGAACTGCTGCAACGTGCCATTGTCGACAATCCCCCGGTCGTTATTCGCGACGGCGGTGTCATTGCCGAGGGTTACGACGAGGAACTCGATGAGTTGCGGGGCATTTCCCAAAATGCCAGCGATTTTCTTATTCAGCTTGAGCAGCAAGAGCGTGAGGCCACTGGGCTGTCGAGCCTGAAAGTGGGCTACAACCGGGTACACGGGTACCACATTGAAATCTCGCGCGCCCAGTCAGACCAGGCACCCGAACGCTATGTGCGCCGTCAGACCCTGAAAAATGCTGAGCGCTTCGTTACCCCCGAACTGAAGGCATTTGAGGACAAGGCGCTATCCAGTAAATCCCGCGCTCTAGCTCGGGAAAAACTGCTCTACGAGCAATTGGTAGCCAGTCTCAAATCCGATTTGCCCGCGTTGCAACAGACTGCCGCCGCCTTGTGTGACCTTGACGTATTGGCCTGCTTCAGCGAGCGCGCCAATACCTTAGGGCTGTGCAGACCTGAGTTTTGCGAGGAGCCGCTTTTAGATATCGACAGCGGTCGTCATCCTGTGGTGGAGCAGGTATCGGAGACGCCCTTTATTAGCAATAGCACCCGGCTCGATAGTAAACGCCGCATGCTGCTCATTACCGGTCCAAACATGGGGGGTAAATCGACCTACATGCGTCAAAACGCGCTCATTGCGCTGCTGGCACACGTGGGCGCTTTTGTACCGGCAACCAGGGCCCGACTGTCGCCACTCGATCGTATCTTTACCCGTATTGGCTCGGCGGATGATTTGGCATCGGGGCGCTCGACCTTCATGGTTGAAATGACCGAGACAGCCAACATCTTACATAACGCCACACCCCGAAGTTTGGTGCTTATGGACGAGGTGGGTCGCGGTACCAGCACCTTCGATGGGCTAAGCTTGGCTTGGGCCGCCGCAATGACCTTGGCCAATCAAGTGCGCGCCTTCACGCTGTTTGCCACACACTATTTCGAACTGACCGCATTGCCCGAGCAGGTCAGCGCCATGGCCAATGTGCACCTAGATGCCACGGAACACGAAGATCACGTGGTGTTCATGCACAACATCCAGGAAGGACCCGCCAATCGCAGCTTTGGGTTGCAGGTAGCCAAGCTTGCGGGCGTGCCCCAGGCGGTATTGGAGCTAGCTCGAGAGAAATTGCGAGAACTTGAGACCAGCGACAATGCGGTAACCGCAGCGCCTCCGGGGCCCACACCTCTGCAAAACGATTTATTCACCGACCCCGCTAGTCACCCGGTCGTGACAGCCCTAAAAGCCATCGACCCCGACAGTCTCAGTCCTCGAGAGGCACTTGAGGCGTTATACAAGCTGCGGGATCAGCTCTAAGCCTAGGCGTAACGCAGTGTGCCCTGCTCGGGCACTACCGTTTCACGATGCACTGAACGGACAGTAAATGTCTCGGTCAACACGGTGCTGACCGCGATGTAATCGATATCGGCTCGATCGCGCTGCAAGCTGATCGCCACATAACCCTGATGAAGATTATCGGTCCATCGCACCTCGGCATTGTGCGCCGCGAGCAGCTGATCAAGCTTTGCCGCTGTATCTCTGTCAAAGCCCTGCTCGATAAAGTCCCCCGGCGACGAGATACCCGCCGTGCCGATCTCTACACCCATCGGCATGCCTGCTTCGGTGAACAAGCTATTGGCCCAAAAACTGTGGCTGTCTCCGGTCAGTACCATTAAATCTTGAACGCCACTCGCGGCACAGTCAGCATAAAGCTGCTCGCGTGCCCACCCATAGCCATCCCATGTATCGAGGTATAGCGGTAGGTCGTAACGCCCTTTCCACACAAAATCGGCAACACCTTGTGGACTACCCTGAGGCATGGCTATACCTGCAGCCGCCAAATCGGGGGTGCGCACTTTGGCCATGGGAATCGCATTACCCAAAACGCGCCAGGCTTGGTTCTGTTCGCGACTTTCGTGCAGCGCTTTCTGCAAAAAAGACTTCATCGCAGGCGAGAGCATCTCACGCCCGGGCCGATCGATACCTTGCCGCTCAAATTCCCGCGCATCAGTCATCGATTGAATGCTTGAAACCGCGGCTGCATAGCCAATCTGCTCTGCCCTCGCCGTATGGCGCGACTCTAAGGTAACCAACGTGGCTAGATCGCCAAAACGGTAGCGCCGCCAGAAATCCAGGCGACGCTGTCCCAGAGCGGGCTCTCGCACCGGCATCCACTCGTAATAGGCCTGTGTTGCAGCGGCTCGACGCGAACGCCAATCGCCCTCCGTGTCGGGCTGATGGTTTTGTGCACCCCCTAGCCATGGATTATTTGCACTCTCGTGATCATCCCACAACGCAATGAGCGGATGACGCGCATGCATCGCCATTGAGCCCCGATCGGTTTTGTATTGCGCATGACGCTGCCTGTAATCAGCGAGCGTCACAATTTCGTGTCTAGGTGAATGTACCCGACCTAGCTGTTGCGCGATGCTTCCCCCCCAACCATCGGCACCGTACTCGTACAGGTAATCACCCGTGTGGAGTACCACGTCGATAGCGTCATTTTGCGCGATGGCTGCGTAGGCATTGAAGAAGCCAAAGGCAAAGTTCGAGCAAGAGGCTAGTGCAATGCCGACCTCATCAACCCGCCCTTCCGGTAAGGTCTTTGTTCGACCGACCGGTGAATATTGGCCCTCGGCGCGAAAGCGATACCAGTACTGAACACCAGGCTTCAACTCGGTCGCGAGGACTTTCACCGTGAAATCACGGTGCGCATTGGTAGCAAACTCACCTCGGTCCACGACCCGTTGAAAATCAGCGCTCTCGGCTATTTCCCAAGACACGAGGGATTGGGGCTGAGCACTGGTGATGCGCGTCCACAACACCACGCTGTGTTGATCGGGATCGCCACTGGCAACACCGTGCTGGAACAACCCTGTACTTGCGCTTGCCGGCCTAAACGTCATCAACCATGGCGCTGCGGCCATACCTTTCACCAACTGCCGACGGGACATCGGGGTCATCGCATACCTCGCTGAGGGTCTGTTAACGGACTCAAATATCTTCGATGGAAGACACTGGGCATAGCCGACTAGGACGGACATAAAGGCAGATATAAGACTCGCTGCAAAGCCCAATGCAGAACCCACGAGCTTAAAAAAGGAATGTGACAGTTTAGATTTACCACCCCCAAAAACCCGTCACAGTAAGTTCACTGACAGGTCACATCTTAGTCACGCAAAAACCCTACCGTCGCCCCGGTCTAGGTCCGCCAGACACTTTCCCATACCGGCCGCTCACTGAGCGGCCCCAGCTTTATTTGGAGATATCACAATGAAATTGGGTACTGCCAAGCACCCCCTGTTACTTGCTGTTTTAGCTGCAACTGCATCACAGGTCATGGCACAAGATGCTAGTAATACAGCCAATAACCTTGAAGAAGTTTTTGTGTACTCAAAAGCTACGGCTTACGCTAACAACCAAGTTACCGAGAGCATGATCAACCAGATTTCCACGGTAACCAGCGTCAATGCGCTTATCGACAATTTGCCTGGCGTGAGTGTTCAGGAAGGCGATGCCTTTGGTTTTGATGATTGGTCTACCGCCATCAGCGTTCGTGGTTTCCAAACCAACTTAGCCGAACAACAGGTGGGCTCTACCATCGATGGTCTACCAAATGGCAACTCCAACTATGGCGGTGGCGCTAAAGCGAACCGATACATCGATACAGCCAACATCGGTACCGTAGAAGTATCTCAAGGTACGGCCGATATCGCCTCACGCTCCTTGGAAGCCTTGGGAGGTACTATCGACTACCGCACATCGAACCCCGAGCTCGAAGAGCGTGTACGGGTGCAATATGTGACAGGTCAGTACGACGCCCAGCGATTCTATGGCCGCTACGACTCGGGCCTCATCGGTGATGCCACCAGCTTCTGGATTTCAGCCTCTCATCAGGAAGCCACCGATTGGATGGAAGGCTCTGCGGAAAACCAGCGCGATCACTTAGCGGCCAAATTGGTCATGGGTGATGAGGATCTGGTATTCACCGGTTACATCTCTTATGACGATATCCACGAAGACAACTACCAGCGGGTTTACTCGGAAGCTGACTTCCGCGCCTACCCACGCTGGGATCAGTTGATTGGCGAGTGGACCGACACACCCTATGTCAACCAAGTGTACCGTCAGGGTTGGTCAACTCTGCGTACCAACTTGTTCACCTACGGCAAGCTTGAGTGGAACGTCAACGCCGACATCAACGTATCGGGCGCTGTTTACTATCATGACAACAAGGGTCGTGGTGACTGGGTACCCCCTTACTTGGTAGACGTAGTTGCTGACAATGGCGGCACCGAAAGCGAGCTGGCCATGTCATCGCCCGTTCTAGGCGGTCCTATCTTGGGTCAGATCTTCTTCGTTGATCCGAACGGTGTTGCTTTGGCGCCCGAGGCCGGCTGTGAATCATCGATCACCTTCCCTTACGGTGGTGGTGCTGCTGTTTACGACCCTGCCTGCTACCCACGCAACGCTATTCCTGTTCAGTCATTCCGTAACACCGAGTACGAAAAACAGCGATCAGGTTTGACCCTGGATGGCAGCTGGGAACTGGCGGAAACCAACCTGTTGCGCGCCGGTATCTGGTACGAAGACACCACCCGTGGTGAATTTCGTGATTGGCACAAGATTACCGATGCACGGGTGGGTATGGAGTCGGACAACCCCGCCTACTGGATTCAGTACGACCGTGAATACCCACAGGATGTGTTCAAGTGGTATGTGGAAGATCAGCTGACGTTGGGCGATATCACCGTATCACTGGGTGCAAAACAGTTCCTAGTGGAAGTATCGCGAGAAGATCTGTTCAACGAGAGCCCCAACGCAACCGTTGACTCCGACTCTGATGTGCTGTTCTCAGGTGGTGTTGTTTGGGCCATCGGTGATTCGGGCATCGAGACCTTCGTTGGCTATGCTGAAAACTTCAAGTCGATCTCAGACAACATTCTCGAGCGCCCCAGTGCCGATCTGGATCAGATTGAACCTGAGACGTCGGACAACTGGGAAGTGGGTCTGCGCTATGAGACCGACAACCTGTTCCTGACCGCCACCTACTTCGACAGCCAGTTCGAAAACCGCATTATTTTCTTAGCCCCAGGCTCTGCTGCGGGTAACGACTACCTGATTGGCACCGATGGTACCTACATTAACGCCGGTGGTATCGACTCGAGCGGTATGGAAGTGTCTGCCACTCTCAACATCAGCGATCGTCTGTCACTTTATGGTGCCTACACGGTGCTTGACGCTAGCTACAAAGGCACCGGTATCGATGCCCTTGACGCCGAAGCAGGCATCATTAAAGGCAACGACGTCACGGGTATTCCAGAGAACATGTGGGTAACCACGCTGGACTACGCGGCTGATAAATTCGTGGCAGGTATCAGCGCCAAGGGTACCGGTGAGCGCGCCGTAAATGTGGCTAACACCTGGTATGCGGAAGAATACGTCTTGGTAGATGCCTATTTGAGTGTGCAAGGTGAAAACATCTCTCGTGCGCTCAGTGGCCTGACGATCAATGCACAAGTGCAAAATCTGACGGATCGCGAGTATTTGGGTGTAATTAACTCAAACGCCGCCTGGTTGGGCGCACCTCGCACCGCAACCGTGGGTTTCACCTTCGATTTCTAACGCCACGGGCGTTATAACCCCTAGGGCGCTACGGCGCCCTTTTTATTATGGGCGAAGGAATTCAAATTCCGGTCATAGAGCGGTATCCTTCGCTTCGATTTCCGTGCGAGGTAACACTATGACGTTCGTCGTTGGCGAAGACTGCATCAACTGCAAACACACCGACTGTGTTGAAGTATGCCCAGTAGACTGCTTCTACGAAGGCCCAAACTTTCTGGTCATCCACCCCGATGAGTGTATCGATTGCGCTCTGTGTGAGCCTGAATGCCCGGTAGATGCCATTTTCTCGGAAGATGAATTGCCCGCAGGCCAAGAAGAGTTCCTGCGCTTGAACGCCGATTTGGCCGAGGTTTGGCCCAATATCACCGAGAAAAAACCCGCCATGGACGACGCGGAAGAATGGGCCGGAAAGCCTAACAAAATCGAGTTACTCGAGCGCTGAATCACAGCCCCCGGTTAGCTCTCGATTATCCTTGTGCGAACAAGGTATCCCGATCGAGACCCTGCCCCTCGATATGCCCCCGCAATTGTTTCAGAGCCTCTAACTGGATCTGCCTAACCCGCTCTCGGGTTAGGCCTACCGCCTGTCCCACCTCTTCGAGGGTTGCCGCATCATGACCACGCAGCCCAAAGCGCCGCGCCAAAATATCTTGTTGACGGGGTTTTAGACAATCTAGCCAGCTATCAACATGCTGGAATAAATCGCTCTGCTGAAACTGCTCTGCGGGGCTGGCGTCATCGTCACCACTTAGGGTATCGAGCACGCTGCGCTCAGAATCTTGTGCCATCGGTACATCAACCGATGTGACGCGCTCGTTCAGCTTCATGACCCGCTCAATGTCCGCGGCATCTCGTCCTAGTACCTGTGCTATGTCAGCGGCGGTAGGCTCTCGATTGAAGCGTTGTCGTAGTTCTCGCGCGGTGCGCAAGCAGGCATTGAGCTCTTTCATCATATGAATAGGAATGCGGATGGTGCGGGTCTGATTCATGAGCGCCCGTTCGATGGTCTGACGAATCCACCAGGTAGCGTAGGTCGAGAATCGAAAACCCCGCTCGGGGTCAAACTTCTCTACCGCGCGCATGAGTCCCAAATTACCCTCCTCGATTAAATCGAGCAGAGTTAAACCGCGATTGCTATAGCGACGGGCAATTTTCACCACCAAGCGCAGGTTGCACTCAATCATGCGACAGCGCGCCTGGGTATCACCTAGCTGCACACGTCGGGCGTAGTACTTTTCTTCGTCGGCGTTGAGTAAAGGCGACAGTCCAATCTCGTTTAAATAAAGCTGAATGGGATCTAAGCTATGAGTATTGGCGCGAGCTTTAGTCTGAGCAGCCGCTGGCTGGGAAACTTGTGCTTTGGCAAGTGCTCTGGCGGCAGTTAAGGCTGACGGCGCATGGTAAGGGTCGCAATCATCCTGTGGGGATGCCTCATCAAGAGTGGACTCGACGTCGTCGATAGTGTAGCTCTCAAGCTCAACATCGCTGAGCAATTCAGTATTGGCTGCTGCCATGTATCGTTCCCCACCTGGCCGTCGGCCACGGGCTGCACTGGGTCGCCGCGTTTACCGGCCAGATCTACTCCCTTGTGGAATCTGGACCGGTCGTTACGCACCACTTTGCCGCTACTGGGCCAGCGGGTTAAGCGACTAAGATTTACGAGTGTTGTTGTACCCGTCGAGGGTGACGATTTTGTGACGGCTGCCCCACTTTTTGGTTTGGTGCCAATGAGGTCCGAAAAATCGCCACCGTATTTTTTTCCAGCTGATGAGTTCGGCTTGTTTTTGCTGGCGACATGCTAGCGCCATAGCGACACACTACGCCTTCGCTTGAATCCCATTTAAGAGGCACTATAGTGACGGCAGTGCAATTCGATTCGCTCAAGTACGCCCGCCGGCTTCGCGATGTGGGCGTACCAGAGCCTCAGGCGGATACGCAGGCGGCGCTTATGGCAGAAGCATTCGGTTTCTACGTCGATAATTTGGTGACCAAAGAGCACCTTGATCTGGCGTTAGAAAAGCAGGGAGCTCAAATTGACGCGCGTTTTGCTGAACAGGCCGCTCGAATCGACGCACGCTTTGCCCAGCAAGGGCGAACGCTGGCCGTCCATACATGGATGCTGGGTGTCATCGTACTCACAGTGCTTGTCCCTACGCTTGAACACCTATCGTTGATAGGGTCACCATAAACATTTGTCACCAGCTGATGAGTTCAGCATGTTTTTGCTGACGATATGCTAGCGCCATAGCGACACACTAAGCCTTGACTTGAATCCCATCTAAGGAGCGTTATAGTGACCGCAGTGCAATTCGATTCGCTCAAGTACGCCCGCCGGCTTCGCGACGCGGGGGTACCCGAGCCTCAAGCGGATACGCAGGCAGAGCTCATGGCAGAAGCATTCGGTTTTTACGTTGATAATTTGGTGACCAAAGAGCACCTTGATATGGCGTTAGATAAGCGATTTGCCCAACAGGATGCCCAAATCGGTGCGCGCTTTGCCCGGCAAGAGCGCACTATGGCGGTTCATACATGGATGCTGGGCGTCATTGTGGTTACGGTACTAGTACCCACATTGAAAGGCTTCGCGTTGTGATTCCGATAAGGCGTTGCGCTGTCGGTCAGCCATAAGCCTACCGCGACGGCAAAAGCTTCAGAGGATCTACAGGTTTCCCCTGCCGTCGTATTTCAAAATGCAGCTTGACGGTGTCGGTACCACTACTACCTTTCTGGGCAATCTGCTGACCGGCACGCACGCCCTCGCCCTCGGATACCAATATGGCATCGTTGTGCCCATAGGCGCTTAAGAACTCATCGTTGTGTTTCACAATGAGTAGCGCTCCGTAGCCCTTCACCCCCGTGCCCGCATAAACCACTTGGCCGTCGGCTACCGCCTGCACCGGGTCGCCGCGTTTGCCGGCAATATCGACCCCCTTATGGAAATTGGACTGATAGTTGCGCACAACCTTGCCGCTACTGGGCCAGCGCCAGCGGGTCACAGGACCAAGCTTTACGGGTGAGGTCGTACCCGTCGAGGGCGACGATTTTTTGACCGCTGTTCGACTTTGCGGGGTCGGTGCACTAGGCGTCACGGCTGGGCTGGCCGGAGTAACTTTAGCCACAGTCGTTGGCGTAGTCTTAGTGGTGGCGTTAGTGGTGGTCTTGGCTACCCCAGTGGCTGTTTGTGTAATGGCAGGTGTTGCCGCGGCTGTTTTACTGGTAGGCGTTTTGGACGCCGCCGGGCTTGCCGTTGGGCTGGAAGATGTTGCAGTGCTTTTACGGGTATTGGCCACCTGCCTGTCAGGCGCTGTTTTGAGTAATTGCCCGGGGAAGATGGTATACGGCTTTGGAATATGATTCAGCGCCGCCAGAGTCCGAAAATCAGCCCCCAAACGAAAAGCAATGGCATACAGCGTATCCCCTGCTTGTACCTTGTAAGGCTCCCCCACCACTAAGGGATCACCATAGGTGGGGCTACCGACAGCGGCTTTCGGAAGCTCTGAAGCAACCGGTGCCCTGCGCGACATACTGGCGTTTCGATCTTCAATAGGCGCTGGCGGGTTATCGGCACAACCCACTAGCATGAGCAGGCCAAGGTGCGCGCCTCGCAGTAGATTATGGGTACGTACCCGCCGCTGACATAGCATTTAGGGGTGCTCCTCGCTTGATCGCGCAACACCACCGCGACGCTGGGTCACCACAATAACACCCAAACCCAATAAACCTGCCCCTAAGCATTGCCACAACTGGGCATCGCCGCCTTGAGCTGCAAACTGACTTGGGGTCACGGGGTGAGTCTGTATCACCCGCTCCTCACCATGACGATCGATAGTCGTTGCCAACACCGCCTGCCAAGGCCACAGGGTGACCAAAGACCCCAAAAGAAAGCCGGTTAACAGAGCCATGACTAACCGTCGGTAATGACGCAGTACCCAATTCAAAACATGGGTAAACCCTAATAGCCCGGTGCCACAGCCCGCAACAAACACGACGATCGCCGCCACATCGAGGGTGCTTAAGGCTTTAATGACCGGAGCGTACATGCCTATTAGCAGCAAAATAAAGCTGCCAGAGATACCCGGTAAAATCATGGCGCAAATAGCCAGAGCGCCCGCTAAAAATAACCCGAGTGGTCCCGCTATAAAGCTAGTGGCGGGCGCAAGACCTATACTGGCCGCTAACAGCACCCCAAGCCCCAGTGCTAGCCACTCCGCCGCCCGAGTCTGACTGACCTCTTGCTTGCGCAACAGCCACGCACTGGCCAGTACCAAGCCAAAGAAAAACGACCAAAGGGGCAGTGGATGATGCGCCAATAACCAATGAATCACTCTTGCTAGTAGCAACACCGACGTGGCAATACCCGCCAGCAGGGTTACTAGAAAAGCACCATCGATGTGGCGCCAAGCCCCCTGCATATCACCGCGGAGCAAAAAGCGCACTGCGTCAATATTGGCGCTAGCAATCGCTGCCAATAAGCGGTCGTAAATACCGGTGATGAGGGCGATGGTACCCCCAGAGACACCGGGCACCACATCGGCGGCCCCCATCGCCACACCGCGCAAAAAAATACCCAAACCGCGTTGCGCTGATAAGGGGCTTGTCATGGGCTTAATCCCGCTCGGTACCGGATAACATGGGTACGAACCGTACTGGCTCTACGGCGGTCGTTTCAAGACCCGCCGCGGTGCGAGTCACCACGGTAAGGGTTTGCTCATCACCACCTACCGGTAGAATCAGTCGACCATCCATGGCCAGTTGATCGATGAGCACACTGGGTATGTGATCGGGCGCAGCGGCCCCTAATATGACATCGAACGGGCCTTTGTCGGCCCAGCCATCAAGGCCATCGGCGAAACGTAACTGTACGTTGCGCAGCCTTAAATCACGGATACGCTGGCGGGATTTATCGAGCAGACCTTTAATGCGCTCCATGGCATAGATCTCGCCTACCAGGGGCGCTAGTACCGCTGTCTGGTAGCCAGAGCCACTGCCGATTTCCAGGACTTTGGAGGGCTTACCCGCCGCCAGCGCCAGCTCGGTCATGCGCGCCACAATATAGGGCTGGGAGATGGTTTGGTTCCAGCCAATCGGCAATGCGGTGTCTTCATAGGCCCGGTGCGCGAGGGCTTCATCAACAAACAAATGTCGAGGGGTTGTGCGAATCACCCGCAGCACATCGTAGTTGGTAACACCCCGATCCATAAGCCGCTGTATCAGCCGCTCACGGGTGCGCATAGAGGTCATGCCAATGCCTTGTCGATCCATCGGCTTAGGACCCACCCTGCTCGAGCGGGTGCAATAACACCACAGCGTGGCAGGCAATACCCTCTTCGCGCCCCACGTAGCCCAGCCGCTCGGTGGTGGTTGCTTTCACGTTCACGCAGCCCTCGTTAACACCTAAGTCTTCCGCAATGCGGGTCCTCATGGCTTGGATATGCGCCGCCAAACGGGGCTTTTGCGCCACAACGGTAATATCGGCATTGCCAGTAGACCAACCGACACTGGCCACCTTGGCGACCACGGAACGCAGTAACGCACGGCTATCGGCGCCTTTGAACTGAGGATCGGTATCGGGGAAGTGGCTACCAATATCCCCAAGGGCCGCGGCGCCCAATAGGGCATCACACAGGGCGTGAAGCACCACATCGCCGTCGGAATGGGCCACCAAACCACGATCACAGGGAATAGCCACACCACCGAGCATCACCTGGTCACCGTCGCCAAAGGCATGAACATCAAAACCGTGACCAATACGCATCATGATTCTATCTTCCCTGTTACCACTGAAGGCGCCGCTTTTTGCGCAGTCAGGTAGGCCTCGGCAATCGATAAATCGGCGGGAACCGTCACTTTAATATTACAGGCCGGTCCCTCCACCACCGCCACGGAATAGCCGGCACGCTCCATGGCACTGGCTTCATCGGTGATGTGGGCACCCTCTTCAATGGCCGCCGCCAACGCATCGCGCAGGGCGTGCAGTGGAAACATCTGAGGCGTTTGAGCGCGCCAAAGGGTGCTGCGGTCGAGGGTTGTGATCACCCTGCCCTGCTCATCGACTTGCTTGATGGTATCACTGCAGGGCTGAGCCAAAATGGCACCTCCTTCGTGACCCTTTGCGGTGTCGATAAGGCGTTTTAAATCCGCCACCGGCAGGCAAGGCCTGGCCGCATCGTGCACCAATACCCAATCGTTGCCGGGGGCTATTTCGGCCAACGCATTTAAGCCCGCCAATACGGAGTCGGCGCGCTCGGCTCCCCCGGTGGTGCGCATAACACGCGGGTCCGCGAGACTTGTCAGGGTATCGGCACGGCGGTCGCTGGGGTCGAGTGCTACCACCAGGCCCCGCACATCGGGACAGGCCAACAGTGCACGCAAGGTGTGCTCCAGCAGCGCTTCACCGGCCACGGGCAGGTACTGCTTGGGTACCTCCGATGCCATGCGGCGTCCGCTACCAGCGGCGGGTACAACGGCCCACAAACTGCTCATTGGCTCTGTTTCTTCTCCTGCTCGTTGGGGAACTGAAAATAAATTTCCCCCTCTTTTATCAGCCCCAGGTCTTCCCGGGCGCGCTGCTCAATCACCCTATTACCCGACTGTAGCTCTAACACCTGCTGCTCGAGTAATTGGTTGCGTTCCTCTAACTGCTGGTTACGCTCGCGCTCGGACGCTATGCGCTCTCGCAGCCGGACCACCTCGGCCAAACCGCCATCGGCCAGCCAGAGCCGGTATTGCAACAGCAGCAATACGAGAACTAGCCCCGCCAGGAGCCACCGCATGAATTAGCCCTGCTTGAATTCCGCACGGCCACGATAGGGCGCCGTGGGGCCTAATTCCGCTTCAATGCGCAGCAACCGGTTGTACTTGGCAACGCGGTCCGAGCGGCACAAGGAGCCGGTCTTGATTTGTCCCGCACCGGTACCCACCGCCAAATCGGCGATGGTGGCGTCCTCGGTCTCACCCGAGCGATGGGAGATAACCGCGGTATAGCCGGCGTCCGCCGCCATTGCGATGGCATCGAGGGTTTCCGACAAGGAGCCAATCTGATTGAACTTGATCAGAATAGAGTTCGCCACACCCTGATCGATACCGCGCTTTAAGATGTCGGTGTTAGTGACGAACAGGTCATCGCCCACCAGTTGTACCCGATCGCCCAATTTCTGGGTCAGGATAGACCAACCGTCCCAGTCACTCTCATCCAAGCCATCTTCAATCGAGATAATGGGGTGCTCATCGCACAGGGCTGCCAGGTAATCGGCAAACTGGGCATTCGAAAATTGACGACCCTCTCCTTTGAGGTCATAGACACCGTCGCGGTAAAACTCACTGGCGGCACAATCGAGTGCCAGTGTGATATCGGTGCCCAACTGGTACCCCGCGCGCCCCACCGCCTCGGCGATGACATCGAGGGCCGCGGCGTTGGAGGGCAAATTAGGGGCAAAACCACCCTCATCGCCCACTGCGGTCGCAAGCCCGCGTTCGGTGAGCACTTTTTTCAGGTGATGGAAAATTTCAGCACCGATGCGCAGCGCTTCGGCAAAGGTTTTGGCTGCCACCGGCTGAATCATGAACTCTTGAATGTCCACGTTGTTATCGGCGTGCTCACCACCGTTCAAGATATTCATCATGGGTACCGGCATAGTGAGATGCTCATTACCCGCCAGCGCAGCGATGTGTTGATACAGGGGCATGCCCTGTGACGCGGCGGCGGCCTTGGCACAGGCTAACGATACCGCCAGGATGGCGTTGGCACCGAACTTGGCTTTGTTGTCGGTGCCGTCAGCATCGATCATCAACTGGTCGATGTGGCGCTGATCGGCGGCGTTTTGGTTCAGCAACAAATCGCGGATGGGGCCATTGACGTTGGCCACCGCATTTAAGACCCCTTTACCCAAGTAACGGGCGGCATCCCCATCGCGCAGTTCCAGAGCCTCTCGACTACCGGTAGAGGCCCCCGAGGGTGCACAGGCCGAGCCCACGGTGTTATCGGCTAGGGTTACCTCTGCCATGACCGTGGGGTTACCACGGGAATCCAATACTTCAAAGGCGCGTACGTCTACGATGTCAGTCACTTTCCAGTCTCCTTAGGACACGACACTTCAGGGAATTTCCAGTACAGGCTGGGCTTTGACAAGCCTATCCACCGCCTGAACTTGCTCGAGGAAGGGTTTCAGTAAGGCCAGAGGCAATGCACTGGGCCCATCGCACAGGGCTTTATCGGGGTTTGGGTGCGCTTCTAAGAATAAGCCAGCGAGCCCGGTGGCCATGCCCGCACGGGCCAAATCGAGCACCTGATGACGGCGCCCTCCCGAGGCCTTGTCGCCGGGGTTACGCCGCTGCAGCGCATGGGTCACATCAAATATAACGGGTAGGCCCCCGGTAACCTGGCGCATGACCCCAAAGCCCAGCATATCGACCACTAGGTTGTCGTAGCCGAAATTGCTGCCCCGCTCGCATACCAATAAACGCTCATTGCCGCACTCGCGGAATTTATCAACCACATTGGCCATTTGCTCGGGGCTCAGAAACTGCGGCTTTTTAATGTTGATGACCGCACCTGTGGCGGCCATGGCCTGTACCAAATCGGTTTGGCGAGCCAAAAAAGCGGGCAACTGCAATATATCGCAGACCGCGGCAACTGGCGCTGCCTGCTCGGGGGCGTGGACATCGGTGACCACGGGCACGTCGTAGTGGCGCTTCACCGCCGCCAGGGCTTTCAAGCCCGCATCCAAACCGGGCCCCCGATAGGAATGGATGGATGAGCGGTTGGCCTTATCGAAACTGGCTTTGAACACATAGGGTATATCGAGCTGGCGGCATACCTCCACGTAGTGGCCGGCCACATCGACCGCAAACTGCTCGCTCTCAATGACATTAACCCCGCCCAACAACACCATGGGCTGGCGGTTACCGATGCAAATATCCCCGCAGGTGACATTCACAGCCGATGGAGCGTCAACAGCCGATGGGGCGTCACCCACTGAACCGGTATCTACCAAGGCTTACTGCCCGCCCTGCTCGGCGTGCTTGAGGGCCGCCTGAATATAACCGGTAAATAGCGGATGACCGCCACGGGGCCGCGATGTGAACTCGGGGTGGAACTGGCAAGCCAAGAACCAAGGGTGATCCGGTAACTCGACCATTTCCACCAGTTCGTGATCGTGGGACCAGCCGGAGATGTGCATACCGGCCTTACGAATGCGATCGAGGTAATTGTTGTTCACCTCGTAGCGATGACGATGGCGCTCGCGTATTTCGCTGGCCCCGTAGACCTGCGCGGCCAGGCTGTCGGGCACCAAGTGACAGGTTTGGGCTCCAAGGCGCATGGTACCGCCCAAATCGGAGTTTTCGTCGCGTTTTTCCTTGCGGCCATCGGCGTCTTGCCACTCGGTAATAAGAGCCACAATCGGATGGGGTGTATTGGGCTGCATCTCGGTCGAGTGGGCTTCGGTGAGCCCACAGACATTGCGAGCGTACTCAATCATGGCCATGTGCATGCCCAGGCAAATGCCTAAAAACGGCACCTTGTGTTCGCGAGCGTACCGCACCGCCGCAATCTTGCCATCGACGCCCCGATCGCCGAAGCCGCCGGGCACCAAAATGGCATCGAGGTGAGCCAGCAGGTGCGTGCCTTCGGTTTCAATGTCCTCGGCATCGATGTATTCGATATCGACCTTGGCCAGGGTTTGCAGACCCGCATGACCCAAGGCTTCATTCAGTGACTTGTAGGCATCGGTGAGATCGATGTACTTGCCCACCATACCGACTTTTACAACACCACTGCGATCGCTGAACTCGCGATTAACAACATCATCCCACTCGGACAAATCAGCGGGCGGGCAACTTAAGCCGAAGCGCTCGAGAATAAAGTCATCAAGACCGTTCTCGTTCAAGTTGCGGGGTATACGGTAGATGGAATCCGCATCGAGCAGCGGAATCACCGCGCGCTCTTCCACGTTAGTAAATAACGAGATTTTACGCCGGGCGCCGGCATCGACATCGGTCGAGCAGCGACATAGCAAGACATCGGGCTGCAAGCCAATGGAGCGCAGCTCTTTCACCGAGTGCTGGGTGGGCTTGGTTTTAATCTCGCCCGCGGTGGGGATGTAGGGCACCAAAGTCAGGTGCATGAGCATGGCATGGCTGGCACCTAGCTCTAGCTTCAATTGACGCACCGCTTCCAAGAAGGGCTGGCTTTCTATGTCGCCCACCGTACCGCCCACTTCCACGACCGCCACATCGACCCCGTCGGCACCGCTGACGATACGACGCTTAATTTCATCGGTGATGTGAGGGATGACCTGCACTGTGCCGCCCAAGTAGTCACCTCGGCGCTCTTTGCGCAGGACCGTGTCGTAAACCCGGCCGGTGGTGAAGTTGTTGCGCTTGGACATGGTGGTGCGGGTGAAGCGCTCGTAGTGGCCTAGGTCAAGGTCGGTTTCGGCGCCATCGTCGGTGACGAACACTTCGCCGTGCTGAAATGGGCTCATGGTGCCCGGATCGACATTGATGTACGGATCCAGTTTTAGCAGCGTGACCTTCAAACCACGGGCTTCTAGCACCGCAGCCAGTGATGCAGCAGCAATACCTTTTCCCAGCGAGGAAACCACGCCGCCTGTTACAAACACATAACGCGTCATACCGACCACCACATACCGGAACCTGCCCCACACAAGGAAAGACCACAGCCCACCGGGGCGGCAAGCGGCAATCTAGAGAAAGACGTCAGTGCGGTGTAGCCGGCAAGGCTCAGCGTCGCACCCAGATGGGACGCCAGTCTATCAGCAGGGCCGGTTTCACTCAATTGAATCGGCGATGGTTGCGGGTGTCCAATGGGGTAGGAGTAATGGTGCATCCGCAGGTCTTGGGAGATCATCGACGGCGGCAAGGAGCCCAGCACCCGCTACCGCCACCGGCTGCCCGTTGTACGCAAGCCACGGTAGTTGCTGGCGCCACCATGGGGGCACGCCGCGCTCTCGAGCGAATTGCTTGAACGGACGATTAGGACCACCCGGAGGCGCCACACTTGCACCTGTCGGGCGTGTCTGCAGCCCCAGAACCACGCCTTCAGGAATACCGCGCTCGCCGGGTTTTACGGCGTGCCAAACCAAGCGCCCCCAAGATCCGCCAGTGATGCGGCCTGCGGTGACAGTGGTGGGCATCGCATTGGCGTTGGCATTGGCATTGGCACCATGACGCTCCCTGCTGTCATGACTCACCGCAACCGTGCGCCAAATACACTCTTGCCAACGAATCAGGCGATAACGATCCACAGACAGGCTTGGCAGGGCATCCGGCGCCGCCTCAAGGACTTGACGGAC